>JAICJG010000088.1 GCA_025928585.1 Rhodanobacteraceae bacterium | reverse complement strand
ATCCATCAGCTTGCGGTTGCCGACCGGTGCGACGTAGGCCTGCTTGATCAGCTCGAAGGCACGGGTGAAAGCCTGGATTTCGGAGAGGCTCGGGACATCGGCGCCGGCACTCGACGCGGCGACGGGCGCCGCTGCGCTGGAGGCCGCAGGAGCCGGCCGCGCCGGCTTCGGGGGCGGCGTCGCGAGCGCGGAGCCCGCGCTGGCGAGCAGCATCGAGCACAGCAGGCCTTGCGGAAATCGGATCATGGGCAAAAGCGGATCGATCGGCAGGAAAGGGACCGCACACGCCGCGGATGGTTCATTGTAGGTGCTCCGGGGATGGGTCGACGCCGCGCCACGCGGCTCGCATTGGCACGCGCCGTATCAGCGTTTGGAGGCGAACCAGCCTTGCGGGTCGACCGGCTTGCCGTCCTTGCGCAGGCCGAACCATGCGCCGCCCTGCTCGGGGCCGCGCCCGACCGTCGCGATCGGCTGGCCGGGCGTCACCCAGTCGCCCGCCGAGACCAGCGACGCCTCGTTGCCGCCGTAGAGGCTCATCCAGCCGTCGCCATGGTCGATGATCACGAGCATGCCGTAGCCGCGCATGAAGTCGGCCCACGCGACCCGGCCGTAGGCGACCGCGCGTACTTCCGCGCCGGGTTTGGCCGCGATCACGATTCCGTTCGCGAGCAGCCCGGTGCCTTCGCGCGGCGTGCCCGCGACCGGCCACGCAAGCTTGCCGCGCAGCTTCGCGAAGGGGAGGTTCTTGCCGAGTTGCGCGGGGATGTCGGCGAATACGTTCTGGAGCTGCTTGAGCAGGCGGTCCAGTGCCTCGGCGTCATGCTTCAACGCGGCCAGCTTGTCGTGCTGCTGTGCGAGTTGCGCGTCGGCCTCGGCGAGCAGCTTCTGTTGAGCGTCGCGTTGCTGCTCGAGCTCGGTGGCACGAGCCGCGCGCTGTTCGCGCTGCTGCTGCAGGGCCGCCGTGTCCGCCTTGATCGAGGAACGGATTCCGTCGAGCTGGGCGACTTCGCCGAGCAGCGAGTGGATCCGCGCCAGCCGGTCGCGCTGGAAGTAGCGCGAGTACGCCAGCGCGCGATCGATCCTCGCGATGTCGCCGTCGCCCAGCAGCAGCGGGAAGTCCGTACCGGCATCGAGGGTGTAGGCGGCCCGCAGCAGCTCGGCGAGCGCCGCGCGTTGCCCGGAGAGGCTGGTTTCGAGTCCTGCGCGCCGTTGCTGCAAGCCGGCCAGCGCCGCGGACTTTGCGGCAATCGCCGCGTCGGTTTCGCGCACCGCCTTGGCGGCGTCGCTGAGTTGCGTGGCCTTTTCGGACAATTGCGCGTTGATCGCGCCGCGCTTGGCGGCGGTCGCGTGCTCCGCGCCGGCGATCTTCGCGATCTCCTTCCGCACTGCCGCGAGCTGCGCACGGGTCTGCGCTTCGCGCGACGCGTGGCTGCCTGCCGTGGAAGCCGCGGCAGGCACGGCCGCGCGGGCAACCGGCGCGCCGGCCGCAAGCGCGCACAGCACGATCAAGGATGCGTGTCGTTGCAAGTCGAACGCCGGGAAGCCCATGCGCCGCGATTATCGCTGCAACCGCTGCGCCGCGTGGATATGCCGAAGGTGCGAACTTGCTCCCGCCCGGTGCTCAGCGCGTGGTCGCCGCTGGCGCGGGTGGCGTGGACGCGGCGGATCCGGGTTGCGCGTGCCCGCGCAGCACCGGGGCCTTGCCCAGCAGCAATGCGCGGATGCTGCGCAGCCTGGATTTCAGCACGCGCTCGTGGTCGGGCCCGATCCGGATCATCAGCTTCTGGCCCACCGACAGCGCTTCCCAGGTCGGATCCGCGAACGCGTAATGGCCGTCCGCCAGCTTCACGAGCTTTGGCGGCCGCTGCACGTTCGGCGCGGCCAGCATGTTGTCGATGGCCTCGATCAGGCGGTCATTGAAGTAGCCACGCGGGTAACCGAGCTCGCGATAGGCCTGCTGGAACAATGGATACCAGTGCACGTACCAGCTGACCAGCTTGCGCGGGTCGACGTCCTGGACGATCTTCATGTAGGCGTCGTAGCGCTTGTAATTGTCAGACGCGATCGCCGCCTGCTCGCCGCTGGTGTCCACCGCGAAGCTGCCGGACGGCGTCTTCAGCGGCAGGATGCTGGCGCCGATGGTGTGGCGCGGCAGCGCATCAACGGTGGCGACGATGTGCGGGACCAGCCCACGCGCGACCAGCAGTTTCGCGAGTCCCGCCGCGCCCGGGATGTCCGCGAGCGCCTTCGCCGTCGGCTCATCGCTCGCATCCAGCGGCGGCAGCGGCGCGGTGGTCGCCGGTGCGGGGGTAGTCTGCGCCTCGCTGATCGGATGTTCGACCGGTGCCGGTGCGGTGCTGCCTGGCGCCGGCGCGGACGGGGCAGGGCCGTGGCGAGAAAAATCCACGCCCGGTACGTGCGAGAAATACCACCAGGCCGCCAATGCGACCACCACGACCACCACGATCGCGCCGATGATCTTGAACGTTGCGGAATTGTGCTGGGCCACGCCGCCCCCGTGCGGTTCGAGTCTGTCTGGATTGGATGCGCGTCAGCCTGAATGGTTCCGCAGGCTGCACCAGGCGAACGGGCTCACGCCGACGGGACGCGCATGCCGCAGGCAGGCGAAGATCGCCCACGCCGCGATGCCGGTCGCGGCGCGGCCTCGTCGCCCGCCAGCGTTCCAAAGGATACACCGCGCGAGCCGCGCGATCATGCCGGCGCGAACCGAACGATCCGTGATGGCCCATGCACGGAACGGGTCGAACAAGGACCACGTCGTGAAGAAATCCTGCCGCCAGCAGATGGCCCGCGGCCACCATTCCTGATCAAAGCGGCGTGGTGCGTTCGCTCAACAAGTCGTAGTAATCCCGATGAAGCCATGCGCGGGCGCGGTGCTGGCCGGTGATTTCGTGGATGATTCCGAGTTGCTGCAGGCCGGGTTGCTCCAGGCCGGCGAACGCGCTGCGCACCGTGGGTGGCGTGAGCGCAAGCGCGTCGGCCACGCGCGCAGCCGACAGGATCGGTTGACGGGTGGATGGCCGGAATACCTCCAACGCACCGCCGGCTTTGCGGCCAAGTCCACGCAGCTTGGTGCGATGGGTTTTCCGCAGCTTCAACCAGTGCGCAGGCGGCTCCATCCATGATCCAGTGCCGCGATGTCGTTGGAGACTTCCTCGACATCGGCGACCGGCACACCGGGAGCTTCATCCGGTTCGAACAAAATCAAGTCGGACAGCGACGACTGTGTGCCTGAGATTTGCGAGCACAGTAGAGCCTGGTTGCGGATGAAGTGGTACAGGAACAGCTTGGGTCAGGGAGCATCCGGGTCATGCCGTCCAGCCGCCCGAGCGTCTGGTTGGCGTGTTCCAGCTGCACGACCTGGGGGCCGTCGAATTACAGCGGCGGCTGCGGAGGCGAAAGGGCAGGGACGAAGGCACGATAGCCGCTGCCGGCCATGCTGCCCGGAACGTAGATGCCGGCTGGTCTTTCCATAAAAGATCGCCCTGCTTTCAAGCAGGGCGATTCTGGCAGCTTGGAAAGAAAAGCAGCTGATTTTTCGTAAAAGTGCCGATCAACCCACTTTGCGAAAATCAACTTGCATAAGCGACCCGCTCACCGGTCGCCCAGGTAGTCCTTCTTGCCGATTGGGGTGCCCGCCACGCGCAGGATGTCGTAGGCGGTCGCGCAGTGGAAGAACAGGTTCGGGAGCGCGTATTCGGTGAGGTAGGCGAGGCCGACGTAGTCCACGTCGCCGTGACGGGTCTTCATCACCACCTTGCGTTCCTCGCTGCCGTCGATCTGTGCGGGCTCGAACGATCGGATGTAGTCGATGGTGCGGGCGATGCGGTCCAGCGCTTGCGTGAGCGTGGTCTCGGTATCGGGAAACGACTGCGGTTCGGCGCCCGCCAGCCGCGCCGCGCCGCGTGCGGCGGTGTCGCAGGCGATCTGGATCTGCTTGACCAGTGGCAGCATGTCGAAGATCAGGCGTTGCTGCAGCAGGTTGTTCGGATCGACGCCTTTGTCCTTCGCGTGCGCCTCGCCCTTCTTCAGGACACTGGATAGGTTCGTCAGTGCGCGGACGAACACGGGGACGGAGGCTTGGTACATCGAGATAGTCATCTTGGAACCTCGGATTGTCAGTTGAGAAAACGGTATTGTGCAAAGCGGTTTAACCCATGTTGTGATCGAAGCGGCCGCTGTGGAAAGTCCGGGCAGGAAGCCCGTTCTGGTGTTGCCGAAGCGAGAATGGTTGTGACCGGCATCGCGCCTCGTGGCGCAGCGTTCATGGACGAACGCACGTCACAGACTCCGCGGACCGCGCAGGAGGCGTCCGGGCAGGGTGAACAGGCCGCGCAGCAGGTCGAGCACGCCGTCCACCGCGATCCCCACCAGCTTGAACGGCAGCAGGATCAGCCATGCCAGCGGATACAGGACCAGCGCCAGCAGCGCGAGCGGCCAGCAGAAAATCAGAAGCAGCAGCCACAGCAGGAAACCGACCATGGTGGGTCCTCGAGCAAGAGCCGCAGCCCGCCGAGATGGGGCCGCACCTGGCGGAAGCCAAGCTCATCGCGCTCCCGATTGCGCGGCCGCGGCCGGCGCCGGCAGGTCGCGGGTCGCGTAGGCGGTCAACGCCAGCGCACCGAGCACCAGTGCCGCTGCCAACGCGAACGCGACCCCGGAAAAATCAGGCACCGGCGCATGCTTGCTGATGAACAGTCCGAACAGGTTGGCGAACAGCAGCGGTCCGAAGATGCCGGCGAAACTGCGCAGGCTGGACAATGCGCCCTGCAGGCGTCCCTGTTCGGCCGGATCGACCATGTGCGTCATCACCGATTGCGCGGGCGGGCTGGCGAGGCCGCCGAGGCACAGGAACGGGATGCCGATCCAGAACAGCCACGCCGAAGGCGAGAATCCGAAAATTGCGTACCCGATCGCCGCGAACATGAGGCCCGCCAGCATCAGCCTGCGGTTGCCCAGCCTCGGGGCGAGCGGCCTGACCAACCCGCCCTGCACGATGGCCGTGCACAGGCCGACCAGCCCCAACGCGAGGCCTACGGTCTTGGTGTCCCAGCTGAAGCGGTAATCGGTGTAGAGCACGAAGGTCGCGTTGAGTGAATACTGCGCCAGCGCCAGCAGGAAGAACACCGCCGCCAGCGCGAACACCTGCGGATAGCGCTTCAGCAGCAGCAGCGAACCCAACGGGTTCGCGTGCTTCCATTCGAGGCGTGGGGTGCGGCGCTCGCGCGGCAGCGATTCGGGCAGCACGAAGAGGCCGTAGCAGAAGTTCGCAAGCGAAAGGGCCGCCGCCACCCAGAACGGCAGGCGGATCCAGACATGGCCGAGGAAGCCGCCGAGCGCGGGTCCGATGATGAAGCCGAGCCCGAATGCCGCCCCCAGCAGCCCGAATGCCGCGGCCCGTTTGTCGTGCGGCGTGATGTCGGCGATGTAGGCGTTGGCGGTGGTGAAGCTGGCCGAGCACATGCCAGAGATGGCGCGGCCGATGAACAGGATCCACAGGAAGGGTGCGAGCGCCATCACGACGAAATCGGCAGCAAGGCCGCAGCAGGAAATCAGGATCACCCCGCGCCGGCCGAAACGGTCCGACAGGGCGCCCTGGATCGGGGAGAACAGGAACTGCATCAGCATGAACACGGCGCCGAAGCCGCTCGCCCACACCGCCGCCCGCGCGATGCTGCCGCCGACCAGTTCCACGATCAGGTGCGGCAGCACCGGGATGATGATCCCGAAGCTCAGGATGTCGATCAGCACCGTGATGAAAATGAACAGCACCGCGGCGCGGCGGCGCGGGTGCTCGGGGTGCGGGAGCTCTGTCATGGAACCGCGTCGACAAACGGGAAAAGGATCCTCGCGCCAGGCATGGCGTGAACCGGGAACGCCGGCGACGCCGCGGGCCGGCGCGACATGAGCCGGCCGAGGCTCCGTTCGAAGTGGTGGTCGCGGGAAGCCAGGCCGCGGCCGGCCGTTCCGACACGCGCGATCCGCGCCCCGTAACGGCAAGAAGGATGTTCCGGCCCAACGGCGATCATCGACGATCGCACAAGCTAGTGCCCGCCCCCGATGCCGATGAAGTTCAGGAATTCGGCGCGGGTGCGCGCGTCCTCGCGGAAACTCCCGAGCATCTGGCTGGTGATCAGCGACACCCCGCGCTTGTGCACGCCGCGGGTGGTCATGCACTGGTGCGTTGCGTCCACCACCACGCCGACGCCGCGCGGGTTCAACACGTTCCGGATGCAGGTGGCGATCTGCGCGGTGAGCTTCTCCTGCACCTGCATGCGGTGCGCGAAGGCGTCCACCACGCGCGCCAGTTTGGAGATGCCGACCACCTTGCCGTCGGGCAGGTATCCGACATGCACCCGGCCGATGATCGGCGCCAGGTGGTGCTCGCAGTGCGATTCGAACTCGATGTCGCGCAGCACGATCATCTCGTCGTAACCGGCGACTTCCTTGAAGGTGCGGCGCAGGAAGTCCTCGGGGTCCTCGGAGTAGCCCGAAAACCATTCGCTGTAGGCATCGACGACCCGCTTCGGCGTGTCGCGAAGGCCCTCGCGCGTCGGCTCGTCGCCGGCCCAGCGCAGCAGCGTGCGCACCGCATCCAGCGCCTGGTCGCGCGTCACCGGCGGTGACGTCGGCTTGCTCGCGGCGCACAGGGACGGCGTGCCGGGTTCACTCATGACGGGCTCCTCCGAGGCAATAGGACATTCTAGCGCGTTGATGCGCTCCCGCTTTCGGGCAGGCGCGCGGAAGCGGGGTCCGTCAAGGTCGTTCCGGGTCGACCTTCGTCGGCTCCGAATCGTCGTCATCGAAGTCCTGCAGCGCCACATCCTGCAACAGCGACTGGACTTCCGCCGCCGGCAGGGATTCGACGTCGCGCAACGCGCGGCCGATCGTGCGGGTCTTGCGGCCGGCTTCGCCGATGCTCTTGCTGACGGTGTTCAACTGTCTCTCGGCCTTTTCCAGGATGCCGCCGAACTTGCCGAATTCGGTCTTGACCTGGCCGAGCAGCCGCCACACTTCGCTGCTGCGCTGCTCGATCGCGAGGGTGCGAAAGCCCATCTGCAGCGCGTTCAGGATCGCGGTCAGCGTGGTGGGTCCAGCCACCGTCACCCGGCACTCGCGCTGCAGGACCTCGAACAATCCGGGCCGGCGGATCACCTCCGCGTACAGGCCTTCGGCCGGCAGGAACAGGATCGCGAAATCGGTGGTGTGCGGTGGCGCGACATACTTGTCGCGGATGGTCTTCGCCTCGTCGCGCACGCGTCGCTCGAGCGCCTGCGCGGCAGCGGACGCGGCTTCCGCGTCCGCGCGTTCCTGGGCGTCGAGCAGGCGCTGGTAGTCCTCGATCGGGAACTTGCAGTCGATGGGCAGCCACACCCGCGCGTCGTCGCCCTGGCCGGGCAGGCGGATCGCGTATTCCACGCGCTCGCCGGAATGCGGGACGACGGCGACGTTCGACGCGTACTGGTCGGCGGTCAGGATCTGTTCCAGCAGCGCGCCCAATTGCACTTCGCCGAAGGTTCCGCGGGTCTTGACGTTGCTGAGCACGCGCTTCAGGTCGCCGACACCCACCGCCAGCGACTGCATTTCCCCGAGGCCGCGCTGCACGGCTTCCAGTTGCTTGACGATCACGCCGAACGACTGGCCGAGGCGGGTTTCCAGGGTCTTCTGCAGCTTTTCGTCCACCACCTCGCGCATCTTGTCGAGCTGCCCGGCATTGTCGGCCTGCAGTTCCTTCAGCCGCGATTCGAGGGTGGCGCGCATTTCACCGACGCGTTTCTCGTGGTCGGCGGTGAGGTTCGCCAGCGCCTGGCCCAGCTGTTCGGCGAGCCGCTGCAGTGTCGCCTGCGATTCCTCGCGGTTCTTGCGTGCATCCTCGAGGAGGCTGTTGCGCAGGCTCTCGCTGCCACGATCGGTGCGCTCGATCAGTTGCGCGAGGCGCCTGGAAAACTCGTCGATGCGTTCGCGTTGCCGGGCGCCGGCGCCCTCGAGTTGCTGCTGTACATCGCCGCGAAATTCGGCGAACGAGCGCGCCAGTTCGCCGCGCCCGGCGCGCTGTTCGTCCCGCAGGGTCTGGTCGAGTCGCTGGCCATCGCTGCGCAAGGTCTCGAGTTTTTCGCGCAGCGCGGGGTCGCGCTGCCGGCGCAGCAGGAGCACGAACTGCAGGCTGACCGCGAGCGCGACCAATGCGACGAGCACGTACAGCAAGGAGGTATCCATGCAGGGATTGTAGGGCCGTGGGCGCCCGCGAAGGTACGCCCATGCCGTCGCAAGGGACGAGACGGAGCCTGCACGGCAAGCTGTACGCCGCACATCGCCGCACTGCGGGCAACCCGCGCCCGCGTTGCAGAAGGGCTGACGTGCGAGCGCTTCCTTCGCATTCCGAAGGAAGCGCTCGGCAACGCGAACGCGCACGCCGCGCGACGGGGGGTGCGCCTTTCACATTCGCGAACCGGACCGCGAACGGCGACTAGTTTTTCATCGCGACCGCGCGTTGCGGCACCACCGCCATCGTGAGCCGCGCCACGCAGACAAGTTCGCGGGCATCGTTCTCGATGCGGATTTCCCACACCTGGGTGCTGCGCCCGACGTGCAGGGGCCGTGCCGTGCCGGTCACGGTGCCTTCGCGGACCGGGCGCAGATGGTTCGCGTTGATGTCGAGTCCCACTGCGGCCATCCCGTTTTCGCAGCACAGCATCGCGGCGGTGCTGCCGAGCGTTTCGGCGAGCGCGACCGAGGCGCCGCCATGCAGGATCCCATACGGCTGCCGGGTGCGGTCGTCCACCGGCATCGTGCCGGTGAGATGGTCGTCGCCGATGTCGGTGATGCGGATGTCGATCGCCTCCATGAGGGTGCGCCGGCTCCACGCGTTGACGGCCGCGAGATCGACATTCTGTTTCCAGATACGCATGCCACTGCCCGGTCGGATGAAGCGTTCGAGCATTGTCGCCGACAGCGGCCGCCGTGGCGAACGGGACGCTCCTGTCCGCGCCCCAGGCACATGGCCGCTGCTCCGCGGCGGGTGAGGAAGGCGGTGCAGGTCCGGGAGGCGCCCGGCTGGTGCGCTAATGCGCCGGGGCCGGGGGCTCGCCCGGGAGCCTCGGCATGCCGTGTTCGTCGCGCTCTTCCGGCATGATCGGAGCGGTGTCGATGCCGCCCTCGTGCGGGGCGGGCGCGACGTCTCGGCCCTGCGTACAGTGCCACGCGTTCGCATAGCAGCGGGTGGCCTCGGCCATTTCACCGGTCGCCGACTGCACCTCAGCCAGGGCCGCCCAGCCCGCGGCGGTCGGTTTCGCAGCCAGCGCGCGCACCAGGTACTCGCGCGCGGCGCGCGGATCGGCGGCCTTCATCGACAGGATGCCGAGCGTGCGCAGCAGCGCATCATCATCTGGATGGGCTTCCAGCCAGCGGCTGGCATTGCGCAGACGTGCGGTAGCCTCGGCGGGGGGCGTCGCTTCGCCATAGGCGGCCACCAGCGCGGAATTCCATTCGCGCTTCAAGGCGTCCTCGATCGCATCCAGCGCCTCGTGCGCGGCGCCGAGTGCGCCCGCGCGGCGTGTGTAGGCCTCCAGTACCGCGGGGATCTGCCGCTGTGGCCGGCCGGTGCGCTTCCACAGGTCTTGCAGGCCCGCGGCATCCGGGGCGAGCCGCAGACATTCGCCGAGCACTTGTGCGACGAGTTCCGCGTGCCCCGCTGGGCCGAGCATGTCGGCCTTGCGCAGCGGCTCCAGGGCAATGCGCGCCTTGTCCGGCTGGTGGGTCGCGAGCGCGTCGAGCGCGTATTCGTGCCAGCCGGCGGGCGGCAGTTTCCCGGCCTCGGCGCCCGGTGCCAGCAATCGCATGGCCTCTTCGGCCCGCCCGCTCTCGCGGAGGACCCGCGCGCGCAACGTCCGGGCGGCCTCGGGGGCGTGCTGGGCGGCCTCGTCGAGCGACTCGAGCGCGCGGGTGGTGTCGCCGTGGCGGTGGGCTGCCTCGGCGGCCGCGAGCAGCGCCGGCGAGCGCAGGCTGGAATATTGCGAGGCCCGCTGCAGGGTGCGGTGGGCCTCCACGTTGCGGCCTTCGGTCATCGCGACGAGTCCGTCGCGCAGGCGCTCGTGGCTGATCCGGCGGTGGCGCCGCGACAGCGCCCCGAACGGCCAGCGCAGCAGCCACCAGACGATGCCGAGCGCGATCCACGCCGCGATCAGGATCGCCACCGCGCCGACCACGGTGGCCTCGATACGCCAGCCGCGGAAGCGGACCAGCACGTAGCCCGGGTCGGAAGCGAGCCACACGAACAGCACCACCAGCAGCGCGACGATGATCAGCGCGAGTACCAGCCAGCGTTTGCCCTTCATGGCCGTACACCCTCGCTGCTGGTCGCCGAAGCGGGGGCGCCGAGCGGCGCCTGGTTCGCGCGCAGGCTCTCCAATCGCGCGAGTGCGCCACCCAGGCGCGGAGCGGGACCCGGGCCGCGCT
>JAICJG010000096.1 GCA_025928585.1 Rhodanobacteraceae bacterium | reverse complement strand
CCACATCCGTCGGGGAGAATCCCATGAACCACAAAATGAAACGCCTGTCGCTCGCCGTGCAGTTGGCATTGGCCACCGGTCTCGTCGCGATCGGGGGCCTGGCCCACGCACAACAAACGAGCAACGACCAGAACCAGGCGAGCAACAGCCAGAATCAGACAAAGAGTCGCCCCAAGACGCTGCAGACCGTGGTCGTTACCGGATCGTTGATCCGGCGCGTGGATACCGAAACCGCGAGCCCGGTGACCATCATCGAGCGCAGCAATATCACGAGTTCTGGCAAGCCGACGTTGGGCGACGTGCTGCAGCAGTTGCCCAGCGTGGCCGGCGCTGCAACCAATCCGCAGAACAACAGCAATGGTGGTGGCGTGGCCTCGCCGCTGACCGAAGGCGGCGACGGTGCCTCGCGTGTATCGCTGCGTGGTCTGGGCACCGGCCGGACGCTGGTGCTGATCGATGGCCAGCGCATGCTCAATCCCGACATGAATCTGGTGCCGCAGAACATGGTGCAGCGGATCGACGTGCTGGCCGAGGGCGCCTCGACCACGTACGGTTCCGATGCGGTGGGCGGCGTCGTCAACATCATCCTGCGCCATGACTTCGACGGCGCCGAAGTCAGCGTGAACAGCGGCATCTCCGGACACGGAGATGGCCAGCGACACGGCATGAGCCTGACCCTGGGCCACTCCGGCGACAAGTTCAACATCGTCGGCGGCATCAACTACAACAAGTACAACGCGGTGCCCAACTCGCGGCGCGACTTCGCGGCGCACCAGTTGTACCTGTACGATGGCCAGGTCAGCGTGGCCGGGTCCAGTTCCATCCCCAACGGCCGGATGCAGCTGCCGGGGTCGTTTGCCGCGCAGTACGGGTGCACGCCCGATTCGTCGAACCACATCGTGGTGACGCGGGATGCCGGTGACGGCACGGGTCTTGGCGACTACCGCTGCCGCACGTCGAGCGATACGTTCAACTACGCCGCCTACAATTACATCCAGGTCCAGCAGCAGCGCACCGACGGCTTCCTGGTCGGCAGCTACAACCTGACCGACAACATCACGGCGTTCGTCGATGCCTTCTACAACCACACCGAGTCAGCCGGGCAGGATGCGTCGATCCCGGTGGGTACCGGTGATGGACTGGTGATTTCTTCAACCGCGCCGTTCAATCCATTCGGGGTCACCTTCAGTCCCAATCCGATCCCCGGCGATCCGAACAGCGGCTATGTGTATCAGACCCGCCTGACCGGCGTGGGTACCCGCATCCATCCCTACACCACCAGCACCGGGCAGTTGATCGCCGGGTTGCGCGGCGCGGTCGGCCAGAGCAGCTGGAACTGGAATGTCGCGGTCGACTACGGTCACACCTCGCGCACGCAGAACGACAAGAACGAGCTGTACATCCCCGCGCTGCAGGCCGCCATCGACTCCGGCGTCAACATCTTCGACCAGGCCAACAACGGTCCTGCCCTCGCCGCGGGTGCGGTGGATGCGATTTACCGGAAGCGCGAGATCCTGCGGCAGATCTCGGCGGGCGCCAATGGCAACCTGTTCTCGCTGCCCGCCGGCGACGTGCAATTGGCCGTGGGCGCGTTGTATCGCAAGCAAAGCATGAACTACACGATCAATCCGCTCGCCTTGCTTGATCCGGTGACCGGATTCTGCCAAATCTCGCAGGAGGCGTGCGGCTCGCCCGGCAGTGGCAACGACAGCGTCAAGGAAGCCTTCGCGGAAACGCTGATTCCGCTGTTGAAGGAGGTGCCCGGTGCGTATTCGTTGAACGTCGACGTGGGCGTACGCTATTCCGACTACAACAGTGCGGGTTCCACCACCAACGGCAAGGTCGCGATTGAATGGCGGCCGATCCAGGATCTGCTGGTGCGCGGCACGATCTCGCAGGTGTTCCGGGCGCCGAATCTCGACCAGCTCTACGACGGCCGTTCGCTGATCCAGCCGGCCTTGAACGACCCCTGCGCCCACCTTTCGGCCGCGGAGCTTGCGCAGCATACGGCCGCGTGCCAGTCCGTGCCGCCGAATTGGCCGGGCAACAGTCCGGCGCAGGTCAACACGTACTACTCGGGCGCGAACGTGGTGGGCGGCAATCTCAAGCCGGAGCACGGCAAGTCGGTGGACTTCGGTCTGGTCTACAACCCGGGCTGGGCACCGGGCCTGAACACCAGCCTCGATTTCTGGCACATCTACCTGTACGACACCCTGGTGGCGATCGACGGGCGCACGGTTGTCGAGGCGTGCTTCAACAACGGCGCAAGCCCGTTCTGCCCGTTCATCCATCGCTACGACACCACCACCCAGCAGCCCGGGCAGGTCTTCTACATCGACACGCCCGTGGTGAATCTCGGATCCCTCAGCACCAGCGGCATCGATTTCACGGCCAACTACAAGCTGCCGCACTTCGATTTCGGCAGCTTCAATCCGGGCGACTTCAAGCTCGGTCTGGCCACCAGCTACATTTCCACCTTCAACAACAACAAGACCCCCGGATTGCCGGGTTCCACGGTCGACAAATTGGCCGGGACCTGGAATGCGCAGTTCGGCAATGTCTCGCGCTGGCGGGCCACCGCCTCGCTCAACTGGAATCTTGGTAACTGGGACGCGCAGTGGCGGACGCGCTACATCAGCGGCGTGACCGCCCTCAATGCGGATTACGTCACCGGTGCGGATTTGCCGGTCGCCTCGGTGGTGTACAACGACCTCCAGTTCGGCGTGGCGGTGCCGAGCATCCACACCCGTTTCGATATCGGCGTGGACAACCTGTTCGACAAGCGGCCGCCGCTGATCTACCACAACGGGCAAGGCAACACCGATTCCGCCACCTACGACATGATGGGCAGCTACTACTGGGCGCGTGCGACGTTGAAGTTCTGAGCGTCCGCAGCCAAGGTACGACGGCACGGCTGGGCAAGGGCACCGCGCAAGCGGTGCCCTTTTTTGCATCCGCTAGAGTGGCGCCATCCTGCAGGAACGTCTTCGCATGACTGCTTCGGTCACCGCCATCGTCGAATCCATGGCCGCCGCATGGAATGCGGGCGACATGCAGCGCGTGCTGGTGCTGGCGGCGCAGGTTTCCGACGCCGAAACCGACAACGAGGCGTTCCTCGCGCTGCTTGGCATGGCGCAACAGCAGACAGGCGAATATCCGCGTGCCGCGCAGACCTTCGAACGCTTGACACGCATCCAGCCGGATATCCCGGCGTGGTGGAACAATCTCGGCGAAGCGTGCCGGCAAGCGGGTGACCTGCCGGCAGCGGAACGCGCGCTGTCGGAGGCCAGGTCGCTGGCGCCCGGCGATGCCGAAGTGCATTACAACCTCGGCCTGCTTTACATCCAGCAGCAGCGCTGGTCGCTGGCGCGTGGCATGTTGCTGGATGCGGTACGGCTTGCGCCGCGGTTCGTCGAGGCGCGGCTGGAGGCGGCCCACGCCTGTCACGTCTGCGGTGACATCGAGGGCGAGGAAGCCATGCTGGAAGGTGCGGTCGACTGGCCGCCGCAGCCGTCCGGCCAGGCGCTGGTCCTCGCTTCCATATTGTCCGCCCTGGGACGCCTGGAGATCGCGCTGAAAGTGTTGGCGCAGGCGCGCCTGCCCGACGGGCCGGCAGCCCACGCCATGCAGCTTCGCATCACGGCGCAGCGCGTCGCGTTGTATGAACGGAACAATCTGGTCGATGAGGCGCGGCGCGAACTGCAACCGTTGTCGCTGGGCACCCTCGATGCGCTGGCAGCAGGCGAGATCAACGCGCGCATCGACGTGTGGCGCGCGCACGCGGTGATGGCGATGCGCGAGCATCGCCCTGCCGACGCGGCCGCGCTCCATCGGCGCGTACTGGAGGTCGCGAAGGATCCGGAGACCGTGGCGAGCGCGGCCTTCGGCCTGGCCTCGGCGCTCGACCGGCAGGCGCATTACCGCGAGGCATGGAACGCACTTGAAGTTGCGCACGCCGCGCAAATGGAAATTGCGCGGCAGGCTGCGCCGGAACTGTCGACAGCGAACGGCCAGCCCTTGCCGATGGTGACGCGATCGGTCGATGCGCAGGCATACGCAACCTGGAAGCCCGTGGCGGGCCCTTCCATGCCGCAGAGCCCGGTGTTCGTGATCGGGTTTCCACGCTCGGGCACCACCTTGCTGGAGCAGATGCTCGACGCGCACCCGGATTTCCGGTCGATGGACGAGCGCGGCTACGTCTATCAGCTGATCGAGCGCATGGAGCACGCGGGGCAGCGTTACCCGGCCGACCTTGCCAACCTGACGCAGGAAGAAACGGATCAACTACGCGCGGTGTATCGGCGGCTGGTTGGCCAGACGCTGCCGGAGCTCGGCCAGCGCCGCCTGGTCGACAAGAATCCACTCAACATGTTGTGCCTGCCGATGATCCTGCGACTGTTCCCGGATGCCTGCATCGTGTTGTGCATTCGGCATCCGTGCGACGTGCTGCTGAGTTGCAGCATGCAGGCGTTCCGCTCGCCGGCATTCAGGACCATGTGTGCCTCGTTGCCGCGGCTGGCGCGTGGTTACACGGAAGCGTTCACACAGTGTTGCCGACATCTCGAGGTGTTCAAGCCGCGTGTTCTGGAGTGGCGGTATGAATCGGTCGTCGCCGATCTCGACGCCGCCGTTGCAAGGCTCGGCGATTTCCTGGAAGTCGGGAATGCGTCATCGATGAGCCGTTTCGCCGAAAACGCGCGGCGCAAGCAGTTCATCGCCACGCCAAGCTATGCGCAGGTCACGCAACCCCTGCACACGGCCGCGGTGGGGCGCTGGAAGCACTACCGCGAACCATTCGAGCTGGTGCTGCCGACCCTGCGTCCGTGGTTGGATCGTTTCGGCTACCAGGAGTGACGCGCGGCCCGGGTGTCACTTCCGCTTCGCCCGCGGATGCGCGGCGTCGTACACCTTGGCGAGGTGTTGGAAATCGAGGTGGGTGTAGATCTGGGTGGTGCCGATGTCGGCGTGGCCCAGGAGTTCCTGCACGGCCCGCAGGTTGCCCGAGGATTCCAGCAGGTGCGACGCGCAGGAATGCCTGAGAAGGTGCGGGTACACCCGCTTCCAGACGCCCTGCGCACGCGCGCGACGCTTGAGCGCTGCGCGCACCGCACCCGGGGTCAGCGCCCGGCCGCCGCGGCCATGCAGTACCGGCTCGTCCGCGCCGGCAGGCCGCGCTGCGCGCAGTGCCGCGAGCGCGGCCAGTGCCATGCGCCCGACCGGCACGATGCGCGTCTTGTTGCCCTTGCCGGTCACGCGCAGCAGGCCCTGGTCGGGATCGAGGTCACGCCAGCGCACGCCGCACAGTTCGGAAACCCGCAGCCCGCTCGAATACAGGAGCTCCAGCATCGCGTGGTCGCGCAGCGCCAGCGGATCGCCGGCAGCCACCTCGACCAGCGTTGCGGCTTCGTCGACGTCCAGCACTTCCGGCAACTTGCGGCGGACCTTGGGCGAGCGCACGCCGGCGGCGGGGTTGTTCTGGATCCTGCCCTCGCGGGCGAGGAACCGGAAGAAACTGCGGAACGCCGACAGCATCGCGCGCAGCGACGGCGGCTCCAGGCCGCGCCGGTGTTCGGACGCGATGAAGGTCTGCAACTGCTCGCCGCGAAGTTCGTTCCAGCTCCGGATCGCGAGGCCGTCCGCGAAGCGGGTCAGCGCGTCCAGCGCGTGGGTGTAGTTGCGCAGGGTGCCGGCCGAATAGCGGCGCTCGACCTCGAGGTATCCGAGGAACCCGGCGGTATCGGCGGCGAGCCCGGCCGGCATTTCACTCGGCCGGGAACCGCGCAATCGCGGCGTCCAGCGCCTGGGCGATCAGCTTCAGGAAGATCGTGCCGATGCCGGGGTGGAAGCGATTGGGATCGTCGCTGCCGATCGCCAGCATGCCCTGTTTGCCGAGCTTGAGCAGTGCGGACGATTGCACCCTGGTCGCCTGCGCCCCGAACAGGCGACCGAGTTTTTCCTGCGCCAGGCGCCCGCAGGCCGGTTCGCCACGCGACAGGAAGTCGCCGAATTCCGGCCATGCCCCGGCACCTTCCGGCACTGCGGCCATCCAATCGGCCTGCGGCAGACCGGCGCCGCTGCGGAACAGCACCAGCCGGACGAGATCGGTGTGGAAATCCTCGTGGAGCGCGGCGACGAAACTCCTGCAGGTGTCGGCGAGGTTGTAGTCGCGCAACAGTCCGACGGTGAGAGTGTGTACCCGCACCATCAACTGCTCGTTGTCGCCCGCGATCTCGATGAGTTCCGCAAGCCGCTGGTTGAGTCCGTGGTTGCGCGCCCGCAACGTCTCGAGCTGGTAGGCCGCGAGCGACGCCGCCGGGCCGTGTTCGCGCGGCATCACCAGTTCCGCCGCGACATCCGGGAAATGCTCGAGGAAGCGGGGATGCTGGCGCAGGTACTCGGCGACATCCATCGCTTCCAGGCTTTGCTTCAGGGTCAACTCGGCCATGCTGGACTCCGATCGGTTGGGCGCAGTTTGGTGAATCGAGCAGCCGGCCGCAACCGGTGGAGAGGACGCGGACGGGAAGCGGCCGTCGCGGAAAGCCGCGCCACGGGTGGCCGTTCGGGTGTCCGGGTCACGCAGGCGCGTGCTGCCGGATGTCCGGTGGTGCAGCGACCAGGAATCGCACGCTCATGCTCCCAGCCATTCGCCGTCGAACACGAATACGGCGGGGCCGGTCATCCACAACGCCTGCCCCGGGCCAGCCCAGGCGATCTCCAGCGCGCCTCCGGGCAGTTCCACGCGCACGCGATCGGCCACGCGGCCGCGCCGGCGCAGCGCGGCGACCGCCGCGCATGCACCACTGCCGCAGGCCCGGGTCCAGCCGGCGCCGCGTTCGTGCACCCGCAAGCGCACGGTGTGCGCGTCAAGCACCTGTGCGAAGCCGGCGTTGGCGCCTTCGGGGAAACGCGCATGGCACGTCACGAGCGGTCCGAGGCGGTCGACCTCGGCTGCATACACGTCGCCGACTTCGAGAACGGCGTGCGGATTGCCCATCGAGACCGTGGCGACCTCCACGCGCTCGCCGCCCGTATCCAGCAGGTAGGTGTCCGCAATGGCAGGCGCGTCGAAAGGAATGGCCGCCGGCTCGAATGCCGGCTCACCCATGTTCACCGTGACGGTGCTTGCGTCCGCGAGGCACATGGCCACTTGCCCTGACGGACTTTCGAGCTTTGCTTCGGCCCCGAGCGCGAGCATTCCGTCGCGGTGCAGCCACGCGCCGATGCAACGCGCGCCGTTGCCACACTGCCCGGCGGATGAGCCATCGGCGTTGCGGATCGAATACGCGGCGGTGCAGGACGAATCGCGCGCGGGCTCGATCACCAGCAACTGGTCGAAACCGATTCCGGTGTGGCGATCGGCCATCGCGCGTATGCGCGCGGCGTCGAGCGGCGGCGCATCCGTCCGCGCATCCAGCACGACGAAATCGTTGCCGAGCCCGTGCATCTTGGTGAAGCGCAAGCCCATGGGATGGCGGTCAACCGCTGCGGGTAGAGGCGGCCGGCGCGGGTACCGATGACGCCGGCAAAGGCGGCTGCGTGGACGCGGCCGGCGCCGGCGTCGAAGGCCTGGGCGGCAGGAACAGCGGGCCTTTCTGCCCGCAGCCGCCGAGCAATCCGACGCCGAGCAACAGCAGCGATGCGGAAACCATGTGACGGCGCATGCGCAAGATTCCGAACCGAAGCATGCGGCGAGTATATGGGTGCGGGCCTGCCCGGACGTAGCCGCATGGCGCCCGCCGAAAGTCGGAGGCGAACGGCACATCCCCGGCAGATCGCGGCCGTCCCGGGGTGATGCTTGGCGGTTCGAGCGGTCGCCGCCGACGAACTGCAGCGCGCCCGCGTGCTCCCGGCCCGGGGGTTGTCGTCGGCGCGCGCGGCTGCACGGCCGGCCGCATCGAAATCCGCCACGCCAGGCGGTCACGGCGCCGCGAGCCTCCTCGTATATCGCCAGGCGTCCGTGCCGTCCTCGTAGAAACCCTGGAGGCGCACCGCGCGCCGGTAGCCCTGGCTCTCGTACAGCGCGATCGCTCCCCGATTGCCGACACCGACCTCGAGATACAGAGCCTCGCAGCCGCGCCGGACAGCCTCGGCCTCCGCGGCTGCCAGGAGCGCCTTGGCGAGCCCATTCCCGCGCGCGGACGCGGCGACCGCCAGCGAATAGAGCCGCGCCCGGCGCGAGTTGCGGCGATGGAACACGACGGCGGCGCCGTCCACGCCCCCGCGCACACCAGCAACCAGCACGCAGGCGCTGTCGCTGGCGATGTGGCGCCGCCACTGCGCGCGGCTGATCCGGTCGGTCTCGAACGTTGCGCATTCGAGCGCCACCAGCGCATCCAGGTCGGCGCGGGCGGCCTTGCGGGCGGAAATCTCGGCGGATCGCGTCATGCGTGTTCCTGATCGAGCGGTGCGGGTGTTCATGTTTGAGCAAGCCCGGGCCGGACGCAATCGAAACGGCGGCCGCGGCTGGCCGGCTCGGGTTGCGGCCGCGGCCGACGGACCGGTCGCCCCGGGGCGCCGATGCCGGGCCCCGTCCATTTCCCCTTGCGTTTGCACGGCGGGATGCCGACACTGCGCGGACATTCGAATGTGGGTCGCCCGGAGCGGCGCGCCGAGCAGCGTATCGGAAGGATGCAATGAGCCGACTGGCCATCGTCGTCGAAAAAGCCTCGGATTGGGGTTCGTATTACCCGTCCGACAACGTCGTCACCGCGATGCAGTACCTGCGCGAGCCGTTCGGTGGCGACGAGCGCACCCACGTGATCAACTTGTGCCGCAGCTACAAGTATCTCGGCATCGGGCACTACGTCTCGCTGCTCGGGGAGGCGCGCGGCCACCGCGTGATTCCTTCGGTGCGCACCATCAGCGACCTGCGCAAGCGCGCGCTGTACAACCTGGACGTCGAGGACCTCAACCAGAAGCTCGGGCACTTCCTGCCGGCCGGCGGGCAGGACACCACGGACCTCGGGATCCTGATGTATTTCGGCGTCACTTCGTATCCGGCGCTGCAGGACCTCGCCCGGCAGGTTTTCGAAACCTTTCCGTGTCCGCTGCTGCGGATCGAGTTCGAGCGCGACCGCGTCTGGCAGATCAGCGCGATCAAGCCGGTCGGGCTGCACACGCTCGACGACGCCCAGGAAGATTCCTTCGCCCAGGCCCTCGATGCGTTCTCGAAACGGTTGTGGCGCAAGCCGCGCACCCGCAAGCAGTACCGCTACGACCTCGCGATGCTGGTCGATCCGAAGGAGACGATGCCGCCGTCGAACCTGCGCGCGTTGAAGCACTTCGTCGCGGCCGGGCGCGACCTCGGCATCGAAGTCGACACCATCACCAAGCACGATTACCCGCGGCTGGCCGAATACGACGGACTGTTCATCCGCGAAACCACCGCGCCGGACAACCACACCTACCGGTTTTCCCACAAGGCCGAGCGCGAGGGCATGGTCGTGATCGACGACCCGACCTCGATCCTGCGCTGCACCAACAAGATTTACCTCAACGACCTGCTGCGTTCGCGGAAGCTCGCGGTGCCGCGATCCGAGGTGCTGTACCGCGAGGACCCGAAGCAATTGCGTGACCTGCCCGAGCGGCTGGGCTTTCCGCTGGTCCTGAAGATCCCCGACGGGTCGTTTTCGCGTGGCGTGGTCAAGGTCGAGGACGAGCAGCAACTGCTCGAGGCCGCGCAGCACCTGTTCCAGAGCACGGCGCTGCTGATCGCCCAGGAATTCCTCTACACGGAGTTCGATTGGCGGATCGGCGTCTTGAACCGCAAGCCGCTGTACGCGTGCAAGTACTTCATGTCGCGCGGGCACTGGCAGATCT
>JAICJG010000029.1 GCA_025928585.1 Rhodanobacteraceae bacterium | reverse complement strand
TTGAGGTGCGCGGTGTCGTCGGACTCCGCCCACACCTCGCGCGCACCGGCGGCCTCGAGGGTGCGTTTCATGAAGTCCACCGAATGCTCCACCAGCGCCTTGTCGTTGTCGCACAGCGAAAAGGTCACCCGCGCGATCGGCAGTCCGTACTGGTCCTTTTCGTCGGCGAGGGTGACGCGGTTGCGTTCCTGCGGCAGCACTTCGCCGACGATCTTGAGGCCGGCCTGGTGGTTGTATTTTTCCATCTCGCGCAACAGTGCTTCGCCCCACAAGCCGCGGTTGCCGGCCTGGGTCGAAGCCCACGCCTGCGGCAGCGGCCCCTGCGCCATGAACGCGTAGCCGCCGAAAAAGTCCTTGCCGGCGTCGGTGTAGTTCCAGTGCTCGGTCAGCGTCAGCGACGGGGGCCCCTTGTACCAGCGGATCTCCTCGTCCATCACGCCGTAGGCGCCCTGGTTGGTCTGCACCATCAAATTCTTGCCGACGAGACCGGAGCTGTTGGCGAGGCCGTCGGGAAAACGCGCATTGGCCGAATTCAAAAGCAGCCGCGGCGTCTCGATCGCGTAACCGGCAACCACGACATTGCGCGCGCGCTGGAAGCGCCACTTGCCCTCGCGGTGAAAGTGCACGCCGGTCGCACGTCCGGCCGGACTGGTGTCGATCCGCCCGACCATCGCGAGATCGCGGATCTCGGCGCCGGCCTTGACGGCGCGCGGAATCCACGTGATCAATGCGCTTTGCTTGGCATTGGTCGCGCAGCCGACCACGCAGAAGCCGCGGTACACGCACGGAGGCGACAACCCGCGCGGCGCCGAGACGGTCGCGAGCGGCGTTTCGGTCCACGGGATGCCGAGCGCATTGCAGCCCTTGGCGAGCACCCAGCCCGCCGCATTGACCTCGTGCGCGCGATACGGGTAGCGCGGCCGCGGCGGTCCCCACGGATAGGTCACCGGCCCCGCAATCTTCAACGCCTGCTCGACTTCCGTGTAGTAATTCCACATCTCGCGCCAGTCAATGGGCCAGTCGGCGCCGTAGCCGAGCAGGCTGCGCGACTTGAACCATTCGGGCCGGAACCGCAGCGAGACCATCGCGAAATGCACAGTCGAACCCCCGACCGACTTGCCGCTGTTGTTGCTGCCGAGCTTCAGCGGATTGTCGCCGTCGCAGATGCGTTCGTCGGTCCAGTACAGCTTCGACTGATGCGTCTCGTCGGAGGCAAACTCCTCGAGCGGCCGCCACCATGCACCGGCGTCGAAAGCCACGACCGAAAAGCCGGCCTCGGCCAGCCGGCACGCCAGGGTGCCGCCGCCCGCGCCGGTGCCGACGATGGCGAAGTCGACCTCGTCGTCCTCGCGGTACTGCCGCATCGGCATCCAGCCGCCGACCCGCAGCGGATCGGGCGCGCGGCCGTCCTTGCCACGCGGCGTGTGGAGGGCGTCATCGAGCATGTCGGTTGGCCCTGCGCGCAGCGTCCTCTTCGCCGGGTTTGGCCTCGACGGCTTCCCAGGGATCGCGGCGATCGAAATACATGCGCACATAGCCGCGCGGGCTGGCAGGCCCTCCGAAGCCGATTTCGCTCCACGAGGCCGGATGCGAGTAATAGGCGGCGAGGATGTCGTGGGTGACGCGCTCGGAAAAGAACGTGGCGGCGGGCATCCCCTGCCAGGCGGGCCCATCGAGCTTGCCGTCCTGCATGGCCTGCAGCAGTTCGTCCTGGAGGTCCGTGGCCAGCATGTGGAAGCGCCGCCGCTGCTTCGCCTGCGATTCTGCATCGAGCGCCGCCAGTCCGTGCCGCCATGCCTCGCGCAGCGGCGGCAGGCCGGATTGCCGGTAGCCGTCGCGCTCGTCGCGGGCGAGCTTGTCATCGACCAGCGCCGCGATCGGAACGGGGGCGCGATCGGCCGGTTGCGGAACGATGCGGTCGCAGATCGCCGTCAATGTCTGCCACTCTTCAGCGCTCAGGAATTGCGGCGTAGCCGGGATCGCGAGGCGCGCATTGATCACGCCGCGGGTGGCGTCGTTCCACGACGGGGTGTCGCGCTTGCGCAACACGTCGTAGCCTGGATAGCGATCATGCATCCGGGTGTTTCCTCAACAAGTCGAGCGCCGCGAGCCCGGCCAGGGCAAGGCCGGTGAAACTGGGCGGCGCCGGAACGGGCGGCCCGTTCAGGACGTTCTGTCGCCAGTTGCGCCAGCCGCCCATGTTGCGGTGCACGCCCCAGGCATGGAACGCCGAACCGAGGAAGCCGACCAGCGCGGTCAACCGCAGCCACCAATCCGTGAAACGGCGCACCGGCTTCGGATGACTGACGGCGGTTTCGGCCAGAAGGCCGGCGGCGACGGGGGGAACGGTCACCGGCACGAACATGAAAGGGTCGTGGTAGGCGCCGCGGAAATGCAGCAGGCCGGCTTCGGCGGCAGTCGCCAGCATGCCGACGCCGCATACTGCAGCGAGCGCACGCCCCGCGCGGAACCCGAACACGCGCGGGCTGGTCGATTCGCTGTCGCGCAAGCGTTCCGAGTAGTAGCCGAGCAAGCCGGACAGCGCGACCGCCGCGGGCGCCCCGAGCGGCGAACCGTAGAACAGGTTTTGCCACGAAAAGCCACCCGGCCTTTTCGCGATGTTGTAGATGTGGAAGCCGGTGCCGACGAGGCCGGTGAGCGCGGCACCGGCATAGACGGGATCGCGCACGCGGTGCGCGATCTTGCGCCTGTCGCCGGTGCCGTGCACGCTCACGGCCAGCGCCAGCGCGGATGCGACCAGCGGCGTGAACATTGCCTTGTTGTGGAAAGAACCGCGATAATGCTCGATCGCGCTGTCCAGCAGGGTGGAGGTCGCGATCAGGCCCGCGCCGCGGTTCAGCCGCCGCGCGGCTTCGACGATTGCGGCCTCATTGGCGGGGATCCGTCGCAAGCGCGCGCGGATGCCGCCACGCGAAGTGCGCGAACGCAGGTGCAGCGCCATCGCACCGGATGCCAGCGCCAGCACCCCGATCGCACCCGCCTTCCCTTGCCAAGTCCCGGTCACTCCGGCCTCCTGCCTCCGTGGTTCCAAAAATGCGACGCGACACTCCGGAAGATTCCACTCGATCCGCGTCGCCGCCCCGCCATCCTGCCCGCGGCGCGATGAAGCGCCTGTGAAACGATGCCCGATGCGTCAGGATTCGTCCTGCCACGGCAGCGCGAGGCGAGTCGATGCCTCGAACATCAATGCATGCACGAACGCCTGCGGGAGGTTCCCCCGCAGTTGCCGCTGGGTGACGTCGTACTCCTCGGAATAGAGGCCCGGCGGCCCACAGGCGGCGCGGCTGCGTTCGAAGTAACGGATCGCCTCCAGCGTATCGCCGTGCTGGTGCGCGGCCAGCGCAGCCACGAAACCGCACAGCAGGAATGCGCCCTCCGCATCACCGAGCGGTCCCGATTGCTGGCGGAAACGGTAGATGTAATGGTCCTCGTCCAGTTCGCGCCGCACGGCCGCGAGGGTGGCCGCCGTGCGCGGATCGCCTGCCGGCAGCGCCCCGCGGATGCCGGGCAGCAGCAATGCCGCGTCGACGCGCTCGTCATCCGGCGCACGCTGCCAGCGCCCGGTCGGATGCGTGCAATGCGCGGCAGTGTCGGCGAGGATCGCCTCGGCCAGCGCCAGCCAATCCCCGATCCGACCGGCGGGGGCACCGCTCGCGCGGCTCACCGCGCGCAGCCCCGCGACACACACGAGGCGGCTGTGACTCCAGCGACGATTGTCGAGTTCCCAGATGCCCGCCTCAGGCTCACGCCAGCGGGCGGCGATCGCGCCGGCCGCGGCTTCCACCGCGCGCCAGCCGTCCGCATCGAGATGGTCGTGACGGGCGGCCGCGGCCAGCAGCAGCAACGACTCGCCGAACGCATCGAGCTGGAACTGCTGGTTGACATGGTTGCCGACGAGGTCGTACCCGCCAGGGTAGCCCGCGAGATTCAGCGAGCGCTGGTCCGGGATGCGTCCGCCCACCGTCGTGTAGGCCGGGGCGAGCCCAGGGCCATCTTCGAGCAGCCGCGCGGTGACGAACCGTACCGCATCGTCGAGCAGCGGATACGCACCCGCCGCCGCAACGGCTTCGCCGGTGAAGCACTGGTCGCGGATCCAGACGTAGCGGTAATCGTAGTTGCGGCCTTGCTCGGCGCGTTCGGGGAGGCTCATCGTGGCAGAGGCGACCATGCCGCCGCCGGTGCTGGTGAGCCCGCGCAGCACCGCGTAGGCGTGCCGCGCATCCCGCGGTGCGAGGCTGCCGGACAGTTCCGGCACCGACGTACACCACGTGTGCTCGGTCGCCTGCCATGCGTGATCCGGCTCCGGAATTTCGCCGGGCAGTGTCTGGTCGGAGAGTTCCAGAACGAAATCGCGATGGCCGCCAACCGGCAGCTTGAACTCCAGCTCGAGCACGCCCTTCTCGGCCCGCTTGCCCGGTTGGGCCCTCGCCGCGCCGCTCCAGCGGAAATGCAGGTGTCCGACGCGCCCGGTCCAGACAGCGCCCTGCCGGTCCAGTCCTTCGAGCGGACGCTTCCCGAACCCGGCCCGCGCGTCCAGCCTCACCTTCACCCGAGCCTCGATGTCGACGGCAATCACCCGCCGCAACAGCACCAGCCGGTGCGCGTCGCCCGGGAACGCGAGCGCTTCGCGGCACTCGATCACGCCGTCCTCGGTGATCCAGCGCGAATGCCAGATCAGGGTGCCTTCCTCGTAATAGCCTCCCCAGACGAAACGGTCATCGGCCGGCGTGATGGCGTACACGCCACCTCCGCCGATCAACGAGGAAAAGACCGCATCGCTGTCCCACGAGGGCGCGCACATCCAGGCGATGTCGCCACGCGGGCCGATCAAGGCGCCGCGCTCGCCGTCGGCCAGCAACGCGTATTCGCGCAGCACGTTGGGTGGATAGCGATCGGCGTCGCGTCGATTGGCCTTCCGGATCGTCATCGGATGTGCGCTCCCTGGTCCCGTGGCGCCGCCCCGGCGTCGCCGGCCCTCACGGCAGCACCATCCGGTGCGCGAGGCTAGCCATGATCCACAGCGTGCCCGCCACCATGATGACGAGCAGCAGCGCCGAAAACAGGATCAAATGCAGGTCCTCGCGCTGCTGTCGGAATCCGATGTGCAGGAAGCACCGGAAGTGGACGATGATCTGGACAAGCGCCAGCACCCCGATCAGGTAGTACACCCACGGAAGCGCCAGCGCGTGCCAGTGCACGACAGCAAACACCGCCAGGGTCAATCCCAGCGCGAGGCCGAGGCCCCACGCGTACGAACGGAACTCGCGGCGTTCCTCCCGCGCGCGCTCCTTGGATCCGGATGCAGCCTGCGCCTGTTCGGTCATGCCAGCCCCGCGAGATACACCACCGAGAAGATCGCGATCCAGACGATGTCCAGGAAGTGCCAGAACAGCGCCAGGCGCAGGATGCCGAGCTTGGTGCGCGAATCGAGTCCGTAGCGAGCGAGCTGTCCCAACAGGCACACCAGCCATATGCAGCCGCCCGTGACATGCAGGCCATGCAGCGGCACCAAATCGAAGAAGGCCGACAGGAAACCGCTGCGCTCGGGGGTACCGCCCTTGGCGATCATCGAGAGGAAATCGTGCGTTTCGAGGCCGAGGAAGCACGCCCCCAACAGCAACGTCGCCAGCAGCCATCCGACCAGCCGCGCCGTGGAGTGCTTGTACTTCATCGCCAGCGAAGCCATTCCGAAGGTGAAGCTGGAGGCGAGCAGCAGCAAGGTCTCGACGAACGCGCTGCGGATGTCGTAGAGGTCGCGCGGCCCCGGGCCGCCCGCGGTGGCGTGCACCGACGCCACGTAGGTGGAGAACACCAGCCCGAACAGGATGGCGTCGCTCATCAGGAACACCCAGAAGCCGAACACCGTGGTTTTGGCGGCGTCGTGGGTATCCGGGTGCGCGCTGCCGAGGTTCAACCCCGGGTATTCGAAGTTTTCGTGGCCGCTCATGACGTTTCCCGCAAGACCGCCGGGTTGGCCAGGCCCTGGTTGGCAGGCGCCCGTTCATCGGCCCGGGTGACGGGCACGCTGGCGCGGACGACCGCCAGCCAGCCCTGGTGCTGCCGCCTGACCTCCGCGGCCGGGATGGTCCGCGTGAGGCCGCGCGCGAATCCGCGCACGACCATGGCGGCCGCGGCGAGCAGCGCACACAGGATCGCCAGCCACCAGATGTGCCATACCAGTCCGAACGCGATGCCGAAACCGGATGCACCCAGCAGCGGACCCGTCGCGGAGTTTCGCGGCAACACGATGTCCGCGTATTCGCCGGGTTCGCGGTATGCGGTCCCGTATTCCTTGGCCGCCGTGAAGGCGTCGCGATCGTTCACGACCGGCAGGCACGGGAAGTTGTATTCGGGCGGCGGCGCGGAAACGGACCACTCCAGGCTGCGGCCATCCCAGGGATCGCCGGCGGGCACCCGGTTTTCCCCGCGATGGCGCACCGAAACCCAGAGCTGGACCACCAGCGCCGCGAGCGCCACGCCGATCAGCAACGCGCCGGCAAACGCAACCATTTCGAGCGGCACGTACGCGGGCTGGGCATAGGCCGCCGAGCGCCGCGGCAAACCCATGATGCCGAGCGCATACAGCGGAAAGAACGCCAGCATGAAGCCGAGCGTCCAGCAGAGCGCCGAGAAGATCCCCCAGCGCTCGTCGAGGCGGAATCCGAACGCCTTGGGAAACCAGAAGTGGTAGCCGGCCAGCATGCCGAACAGCACGCCGGGAACCGCGACGTTGTGGAAGTGCGCCACCAGGAACACGGTGTTGTGCACCTGGTAGTCGATGCTCGGGTTGGCCAGCAGGATGCCGCTCATGCCGCCCAGCACGAACAGCACGATGAAACCGAGCGCATACACCATCGGCGTGGTGATCCGCACGCGTCCGCGGAACATCGTCCACATCCAGTTGTAGATCTTCACCCCGGTCGGAATCCCGATCAGCATCGAGGCGATGCCGAACACCGCGTTGATGTCGGCGTCCTGACCCATCGTGAAGAAGTGATGCAGCCACACGGTAAACGACAGGATCGCGATGCTCATGATGGCGAGCACCATCGACCGGTAGCCATACAGCGCCTTGCCCGAGTAGGTCGAAAACACTTCCGAATAGACGCCGAACGCCGGGATGATCAGGATGTAGACCTCGGGATGGCCGAACAGCCAGAACAGGTTGACGAAGTGCATCATGTTGCCGCCGAACCCGTTGGTGAAATAGTGGAACCCGAGATAACGGTCCAGCGCCAGTTGCGCGGTCGCCAGCGTCAGCGGCGGCATCGCGAAGATCATCAGGATCGAGATGCACAACGCGGCCCAGGTGAACAGCGGCATCCGCATCAGCTTCATGCCGGGCGCGCGCTCCTTGTAGATGGTCACGGCGAAATTGATGCCGGTCAGCGTCGAACCGAGGCCGGCCAGACTGAGCGACCAGATCCAGTAGTCGGGACCCACGCCGGGGTTGTAGGCGATTTCGGTATAGGGCGGATAGCCGAACCAGCCGCCCGTGGAAAACTCGCCCAGCACCAGCGAGACCATCACCAGCATCGCGCCGGCCGCGGTCAGCATCAGGCTGACGGAGTTGAGGACCGGGACCGAGACGTCGCGCGCGCCGATCTGCAGCGGCATCACGAAATTGATGAGCCCGGTCAGGAACGGCATCGCCATGAAGAAGATCATGATCGTGCCGTGGGTCGAGAACAGTTGCGCGAAGTGGTCGGGCGAAAGGAACCCGCCGCCGAGCCCCCAGGCCTGCTGTGCGCGCATCAACATGGCCTCGATCAGGGCGCGCGCCAGCATCACGAACGCGATCACCACGTACATGATGCCGATCTTCTTGTGGTCGGTGCTGGTCAGCCAGTCGCACCAGAGCGTGCGCCACCCGCGGTACCGGGTGATCAGGCCGACCACGACGATCGCGCCGAGTACGACCAGGCTCGCGGCGAACCCGGCAATGCTGCCGTTGACGAGGTGTTTCGTCGTCGGGTTCTGCAGCATGTCGTAGAACGGCAGCGAATGCATGCTGAGGCGGCCAAGTGGGTGCTGTACGATCGCCCACGCGCTCATCGGGCTTGCCTCGCGCGCGGCGCCGCCGGGGCGGCAGCCGCCTTCGCCGCGCGGCCGGAAACGTGCTGCAGGGGCATGGGCGATCCGTCGCGGGTAGCGCGGACGATGGCCGGGAACAGTTGTGGCGTCACGCCGGTCAGGTATACCGTCCCTGCGCGCGACGCGTTCCCGGGAAGATCATCGATCAACTGCTCGCGCGTGTCGCGGCGCGCGAGCGCCCCGAGTATGCGTGCGCTCATCGGCACGCCGGTCGTGCGGACTTTCGCGACCCACGCCCTGAACGCGTCCGGCGACATGGCCACCGCGGTGAATTTCTGCTGGTGGAATCCGTTGCCGTTGTACATGGTGTTTTCTCCGAGGAAACGCCCCGGCCGGCTGGCCAGCAGGTGCAGCCGGGTCACCATTCCACCCATCGCGTAGATCTGGCTGCCCAGCGACGGGACGAAGAACGACTGCATCACCGTGGCGGAAGTGAGGTACATCGCCACCGGCCGCCCCGCCGGCAACGCCAGCGTCCCCACCGTCGCGATGCCCTGGTCGGGATAGATGAACAACCATTTCCAGTCGTAGCCGATCACCTGCACGCGCAGCGCCGGTTGGCTGGACGCCAGCGGCTTGTAGGGATCCAGCTTGTGCGAATCCAGCCAGACGAAATACGCCAGCACGCCCACGATGACGATGGGGCCGCCCCATGAGGCGATCTCCAGCCACCGGGAGTACGCCCACTTGGGCGTGTACTTCGACTGCCGGTTCCCGAAGCGGTAGCGCCAGACGAAAAACGGCAGCGCGAGGAAGATCGGACCGGCCACCAGCACGCCCATGACCCCGAGCACCCAGTAGAAATGCCAGCGCTGCTCGGCGGCCACGGGGCCCTGCGCATCGAGGAAACTCAAGTGGATGTCGCCGACGCAGGCGCCGAGCAACAACGGCACCACGCAGATCGCGAGGCACCGTAGCAACGTTCGGGTGATCCGCACCTTGGCGATGCGCCGCGAACGGCCGCGCGAAGGTTCCGGGCGCGCCGGATCGCGTCCCGCCCGGTTCACCGTCCGCTGCCTTCCGTGGTACCCGCAGGGACGGGGCGGCGCGGCCGCGCTCGACGCGCTCCGGTCCTTTGAGCGATGGCGCGAATGCGATTGCTGCTTCGACGCTGACGCGGAATGATCTGCGGGTACTGCGCGGCGCGCATGTGGCGATCCTGCGCGCGCGCGAGTGAAGTGCCTGTGAAACAAGGGTCGGTTTGCGCGCGACACCACGGAAAGCGATGTCCACTCGCACCAAGGCACCGCTCACGCCGTAGGATAGGCACGCCGCGAGACGAGGGCGAGCGCATGGCAAGTGGCACGGGCGGTACGGCAGCCGGATGGCTGGTGCGACGCTGGCAGCGCGCGCGCAGGCATTCCCGCTTCATCGTTTGCGCAACGATCTTCCTCGCGCTCGCCATCGCGCTGCCGTCGGGCGGAGTGCGGCCCGACCTCGGCATCCTGCTTGCGTTCGACATCGCAGCCGTCCTGTTCCTGGCCACGACGGTCGTGATGATCGTGCACTCGGACAGCCACTCCATTCGCACTCGTGCACGCAAGGAGGACGAGGGCTACTGGGGTTTCCTGCTCGCCGGCGCCGCCGCTGCCACGGTGGCGCTGATGGCATTAGCCGCCGAATTGCACGCGAGCAAGCACGCCGGCAGCCTCGCGATCGCGCTCGCGGTGGGCAGCGTGATCCTCGCGTGGCTGTTCATGAACACCATCTTCGCGCTGCACTACGCGCACGAGTTCTACGGCGACCGCGGCGGCAAGCATGCGGGCCTGAAGTTTCCCGGCGGAGGCGAACCCGACTACTGGGACTTCGTGTATTTCGCGTTCGTACTCGGCATGACCTTCCAGGTGTCCGACGTGCAGATCGGAGCCCGCAGCATCCGGCGCGTCGCGCTGGTCCACAGCGTGATCGCGTTCTTCTTCAACGTGATCGTGATCGCGGTGAGCGTCAATATCGTCGCCGGCAACGCCTGACGGAAGCATCCGAACGGCAGGCGCCACCGGTCAGTGCACGGCGCCCGGCCGAAGGTCCCGTTTGAGCGTGGCGCCGCGGTGTCGGAGGACCGGAAAGCCGTAGCCGGCGAGGACGGGTTGCAACGCCTCGCCCCAGATCGCGTATCCGGCCGGGGTCATGTGCAGGCCGTCCGCGCGGAACAGCGCCGCGCGGGGCTTGCCGTTCGCGCCGAGCATGGCTGGCGCAACGTCGACGAAGGTCACGCGCCTCGCTGCACGTGCCCAGCGCGCGATCCGCTCGTTCGCCGCATGCATCCTTGGCCATAACGACCAGCGCGCGATGCTCGGCTTGATCGAGACGTAGACGATCGCCACGTCCGGCAGCGTGCGGCGGACGCGCGCCACGAATGCCTCGAATTCCGCGACGACCTCGTGCGGCGTGCAACCTTCGGCGATGTCGTTGTCGCCGGCATACATCACGATCACGCGCGGATGGTAGGGAATGATGATGCGGCCGGCATAGTAGGTGCTGTCGGCAATCGCGGAGCCGCCGAAGCCACGATCGACCACCGGAATGCCGGGGAAGTCCTGCTGCAGCGTCGGAGTCCAAAACCGGATCGAGGAGCTGCCCACGAACAGGACGCCGTGTTGCGGCGGCGGGTGCACGCTATCATCGGCCACGAGCCGGTCGATGTCGGCCTGCCAGGATTGCGGCGACGGTGGACGCGCCCGTGCGGCACCGCCGGCGGCCAGCAACAGAAGACACGCCAACCATGCAAGTGGATCGCGCTGCAACATGTTGCTACCCCGGCACCGCCTGCGGCGTCGCCCTGCATGTTGCACGCGGGGAGACGCCATGACAAGCGCCAGCGGCAACACCGTCGCGTTCACGCTGTCGGCGACCGGCGCGCCCGCCGCGGCACCGGTGCTGCAGCCGTTCGACCTGTTCCCGACCCGGATCTGGCAAGCGCGGTTGCCCTCGCTGCGCGGCGAGCTCGGGGATTGGGTGGCGGCTGTGTTGCGGATGCGCGCGGAGAGCCCGGAGCCCGCCGGCCGCACCAACCGCAATGGCTGGAACAGCCGCGACATGGCGGTACTCGAGCAGCCGGCGTTCACACCGCTGCGCGATGCCGTGCGCGCGGGCTGCGCCAGCGCGCTACGCGAAATGGGCGCTCCGTCCGCGCGCTTCGACCTGCAGTCGTGGGTGAACCTGCACGATCGCGGCGGCTTCAATTTCCTGCACGTGCACGAAGGCTGCCTGCTTTCGGGATCGTTCTACCTGCAGGTGCCGCCCGGTTCCGGGCAGTTCGTGTTCCGCGATCCGCGGCCGGGCGTGGTGCACGGCTACGTCAAGGGCGCGGTGCCGAATGGCTACAGCGACATCCGGCTGGCGCCGGAAGCCGGACTGCTGGTGCTGTTCCCGTGCTGGATGGAGCATTTCGTCGAGCCGCACGCAAGCGACGCGCCGCGAATCGCGATCGCCTTCAATGCGCTGCCGGCGAGTGCCGGGGGAATGCCGTAGCAGCGGCTCCCTGGCGCAGCCCGTGTTGGGGGGGCCGTATTTCCTGTCGATGGGGAATCTCGCATGGACCTGCAAAGTGGCTTCGGCCGGATCGCGATCCGTTGCATCGTGGACATGGCCCTCGCGCTGCTGGTGCCGGGACTGGCTCAAGCCACGACCGCGGTGCCGGCGGGAAAGGCGCGATTCGAGTTCCTGACGCCTTCCCTCGTCAGGATGGAGTATTCACCGGCGGGACACTTCGTCGATCTCCCGAGCGCGGCCATCGAAAAGCGCAACTGGCCGGATGTCGATGTGCGGAAGAAAGTGGAGAACGGCTGGCTCGTTGCGCGCACCGCTGGCCTGACGCTGCGGTATCGACTGCATTCCGGGGCATTCACCGCGGGCAACCTCGAAGTCGACTGGAAAATCGCCGGCACCGCGCACCGCTGGCATCCGGGCCAGGTCGACGACCGCAACCTCGGCGGACTCACCTATTCGCTGGACAACGTCAGCACGAAGAACCTGCCCGCCGATGGCAGGGATCTGGCAAGCCCCGTCCACGACATCATCCCGGGCATCGACGTCCTGCTGCCGAGGGCCCAGCCCGGCTTGCTCAGCCGCAACGGCTTTGGCTTCATCGACGACAGCCGCACGCCGGTGTGGAATGCGCGGACGCAATGGATCCAGCCTCGGCCTGACGGTGGGCAGGACTGGTATCTGTTCACCTACGGCCGCGATTATCCGAAGGTGCTCCGCGAATACGCCGAACTGTGCGGGCCGATCCCGATGATCCCGCGCTACGTGCTGGGGCCGATGATCACGGACCTCAATTTCGAATACTTCCCGGGCAATCCGGAGGTCCGCACGCCGGCGTTCCAACGCTACGGCGAACGACACCTCGAGGAAGAAGTCACGCGCTTTCGTCAAAACCACATTCCGCTGGACGTGCTGGTGCTCGATTTCGCCTGGCACAACTACGGCTGGCAGGGCGGCTACGACTGGAGCCCGCTGATCCCGCATCCGGACCGGTTGCTCGCATGGATGCACGCCCACGGCATCAAGGTGTCGCTGAACGACCACCCCGGCTACGCCAATACCGAGGAAAACATCCTGTCGCCCGACGACAGCCACGTGCCGGCGGTCCTCGAAGCGTTGGGCAAGCCCTTGCCACCGCGGCCTTCGCTCGACCTGGACCTTTCCCGCGACTGGCAGTTCGCGACCGATCCCGAGGATGTCGGGCTGCGCGAACACTGGTACGCACCGGGTTCCGGCAACCTCGACTGGAAACCCATCCGCACCGACGCACCGCCGGCGCAGCAGGGCTACGGGGATTACGCAGGCATCGCCTGGTATCGCGCGAAGGTGCGGTTGCCGAGCCACCTGCCCCGGCACGTCTACCTGTACCTCAGCCGCCAGGCCCGGGATTACCGGCTGTACGTTGACGGGCGAGAGGTCGCGCACAGCCACGTGCGCTGGCCGCGACGGCTCACGTACGCCGACATCACGGCTTACGCGAAAGCGGGCCGCAGGCTCGAGATCGCGGTGCGCGTCGAGCCGAACGAGTATGGGAGGGGTTATCTCGCCGGCCTGACCGCCATCCGCGACGTCAAGCCGCCGCCGCGGATCTATTTGGATCTTTCCGACAAACGGCAAGCGGAAGTCTCCATGGGCCATCTGCACGGACCACTGCTGCGGCAAGGCGCGGCGTTCTGGTGGGTCGATGGCGGCAGCGGCGCGGCGGACATGCCGGGACTCGACCCGCAACTCTGGACCAACCGCGTGTTCTACGACTACACGCAAAAGGCAACGGGGCGGCGCGGCTTCATCCTCTCGCGATACGGCGGCTGGGGCAGCGAGCGCTACCCCGCCTACTTCACCGGCGACACCTATTCGGAATGGCCGGTGCTCGCCTACGAGGTCGCCTACTCGGTACGCGGCGGCAATGTGCTGGTCCCGTACATCAGCCACGACATCGGCGGATTCCACGGCGGCAAGATCGACTTCGACCTGTACGCGCGCTGGATCGAGTTCGGCGCGTTCAGTCCGCTGCTGCGGCTGCACAGCGCGCACGAGAATCCCCGCGAGGGCAACCTGCGGATGCCCTGGACCTACCGCGAGCGCGGGCTGGCGCTCGTGAAGAAATACTTCACGTTGCACACGCAACTGATTCCCTACACTTACACGTACACATGGATCGCGCACGAGAAGTCGTTGCCGATCCTGCGCCCACTGTACCTGCAACATCCGGATATCCCCGAGGCCTACGAACATCCGCACGAATACTGGTTCGGCGACGAAATGCTGGTCGCACCCGTGCTCGACGCCAGCGGCGATCGCACGATCTGGCTGCCGCCCGGCGAATGGGTCGGCTTCTTCGACGGCAAGCATTACCACGGCGGCAAGTCATTCACCGCCCACTACGCCGCCGACCAGACGCCGGTATTCGTGCGCGATGGCGCGATCGTGCCCGAGCAGCCCGCGGATTTCGCATGGTCGGATGCAAAACCGCTGGATCACCTGATCGTGAATGTCTACGGACCGGGCAACGGCACGTTCGACCTCTACGAAGACGACGGTATTTCGCTCGCCTACCAGCAACACCGCTACGCGTTGACGCCGATGACATATGCAGCGGCAGGCGACGGGGCGCACCGCATCGTGATCGGACCCACGCGCGGCGCGTTCGCCGGCCAGGTGCAGCGGCGGTCCTACGCGGTGCAGATCCATGGCATCCACCGACCCGTATCGGTATCGGTGGACGGACAGAACATCGGAGACTGGAACTGGGATGCGACCGACGCCACCGCGGCCATTCCCGTCCCCGTGCACGCGATCCGCGATCGGCTCGTGATCGAATGGCGCACGGACGTGCGGCGACCGGCGGGAATCAGGAGCGCTGGTCGGGCACCGCGTCGAACGCGACCGTGAGCCGCGTCCGGTCGCCGGAAAACGGCACCGTCCCGTGCCAGAAATAGGAAGGAAACAGCACCAGCATGCCCGCAGCGGGGCGTACTTCGTGTTGCGCGGGCAAGGCTGGCGTGGTGAGGATGCCCGGCTCGGCGAGCGTCAGCACGCCGTCGCGGCTGTCCGCCCTGCGCATGACGTCAGGCAATTCGATGTAACACGCCGATGAAATCCAGCCGCGCGGATGCACGTGGTTGTGATGGAAGCCCTGGGTGCGCAACCGGACCGACCAACTGCCGTTGAAGCGGTAGCCACCGCGGTTGCGGCGCTGCAACGGATCGGGACCATGGCCGATGCGCGCAATGTAATCGCGGATCGGCGCGTCGAAGGTCCCGAACAGCGCACGAACCACCGGATCTTCGCTGCGGGTCAGGTCATTGGTGGTTTCCGTGCCCCTGCGCAGCGACTGGAACAGCAACGGATGGCGAAGGGCATCGTGCGCCTTGCCGAGGCTCTGCTTGAGGTCGGCAAGGAAATCGTCCAGGTTCCGCCATGGCGGCGGCGCCTCGAGCCGGTAGGGCACCACCCACGTCCCGTAATCGCACAGGCGCGCATAGCGTTCGTCGCCGAGCATCCGCCACGCCGTCGTCTGTAGCGCGATCAGGTACTGGTCGTCGGGCTCCTCGCCGAGCAAAGCTTCGCAGAGCGACAACGCTCCACCGGCATCGCCCACGCCGAGGCTGGCCGCCGCCTTGAGCTTGCGGGCCGCAGGATCGGCGGGCAATGCGCGCAAGGCCCGCCCAGCGAGATCGAGCGCAATGCCGGGAGCGAATTCCAGCGCCGCCAGGCCCGCACGCACCAGCAGCGCGGGCGGAGCGTGCAGTCGTTCGACGCGGGGCGCAAGACAGTCGTACGCGCCACGCGGATCGCCGGCACCCTGCAACACGGCGGCCTTGGCCGCCCACAACGCATCGTCGTTGCCGAACTTCGCGATCGCATCGTCGAGCATCCTGGTTGCCTCGGCCGTGTCGCCGCTCCGCATCCACACCAGCCGCGCGAGGTCGTTGTGCGCGTCGACCCGCTGCGGCTCCTGTTGCAGGCAGTCGCGGAGGGCCGCTTCGGCCCGCTCGAACTCACCCAGCCCGATCAGGCTGCGGGCCTGCGCATGGCAGAGCGCCGCCGACCGCCGCGCATGCGCGAGCAGCGGCCGCAACATGCGCTCGGCTTCCGCATGCCGGTTGGATTGCTGCAGTGCGAGCGCCAGCCCGTGGACCGCGACCGGGCTGCCGGACGACCGCGCCGCGAGGCGCTGGTAGAACTCCGTGGCCTCGTCGCCGCGCCCGAGCGCCGCCAGCGCGGTGACGTGCTGCGCCACCAGCTCCGGATCGGCGCGTCCCGCGGCGCAGAACGGCGCGGCGATCGCCAGCGCTTCAGCGTGCCGCTGCCGATCGTTGCAGTGACGGGCGAGCACCAGCGCCGCTCGTGGATCGGCCGGGGTACCCGTCGCGGCACGCAGCAGCAACGGCTCGGCCTCTGCGTGCCGGCCGCTGTTGAGCAGCAGTTCGCCCAGCATCGTCAGGATCGGTGGCCATGGCGGCTGAACCGAGGTGGCTTCGCGCAGAATCCGCTCGGCACCGGCGGCGTCGCCCAACGCCAGCTTGGCGCCCGCGAGCAAACGCCGCGCCTCGGCGAAATCGGGATGGTCGGCGACGGCGGCTGCGAGGCGATCGTGGGCGTCCTGGAATTCGCCGGCGCGCAGCATCCCGTCGATGTGCCGCATGGTCTCGAGCAACTGCGGGGACATCATGGGCCCACGATCATCGCGATCGACGTTTCAGCCGCGGCTTGCCGTCGGCGTCGCGGTCGACGGTGATGTCGAAATGCTTGCCGCGGAAAGTGACGTTCGTAAGCGTCAGCGATTTCCATTTGGACGGCAACACGGGTGGATAAGCCTGGACAAGACCGGATGGTTCGATGCGCAAACCGGTGAGTCCGTACACCAGGCCTTGCACGAATCCGGCCGAGCCGGTGAGGAAATAGCCGGTGTTGTTGTCGGGGGTTTCGGTGCGCACGTTGAACGGCGCCTTGAGCATGTCCGGGGTGATGTCGTCCTGCAGCCATCGCGCGGTATCGTCGGCGTTGCCGAGCGCAGCCGCCGCGACCGCCAGCGGCGCGAGTCCCATGCTCGTGAGTGCCTGCTCGGGTTTCTTCTGCAACGGCGCGACATCGTTGCGATAGTCGTTGCGTCGCGCCGCTCGATCCATTGGCAGATCGAGCGAGGGAAACGCCAGGAACGTGAGATCACTGTCGTCCGGATCGTGCAGCCGCACGCGCGGGTCGAGCGCAAGGTGACGTTGTTCCGTATTCGAGAAGGGAATATACAGCCCGGCCGCGATCTTGGCCCAGCGCGGATCGGCTTCGGCACCGACCAGCTTTGCCACCGCGGTGGCGATCCGCAGCGCCTTCGCCGCCGAAGCGTTGGTGAAGGTGTCGTTGTCGACGTGCGCGTAAGGCTCCATCACCGAAACGACATCGCGGATTTCGTAGCGTCGCTTCGCCTTGTCGTTGCTCGCGCGACTGACCCAGAAATCGGCGATGTCGCGGATCACCGGCCAACCGTCCTTGCGCAACCATGCGATATCGTGCGTCGCCAGCCAGTATTGCCATTGTGCGATCGCAATATCGGCGTTGACGTGGATCTCGCCGACGCTCAATCGATGCGCGGCGTACAGGACCTGCTCCGTGCCATCTTCGGGATCGGCTTCCCACGGGTACTTGGCACCTTCGAAGCCCGCCGTGCGAGCACGCTGTCGCGCAGCCGGCAACGTGCGGTCCCGGAACATCACGATGGAACGCGCGCGTCGCGGATGCTGCAACAGCAACGCGGGAAATATCCACGTGTCGTTGTCCCAGAACACGTGGTCTACATACCCGGTGGTCAACCCGCACGCACCCGTGCCCCACGTCACGTCCGGCGGCATATTGGCGAGCAGGTAGTAGAGATCGGAATGGACTGCGAGCTGAGCTTGCGGATCGCCCTCGATCCGGATGTCCGATTGCCACAGCTTCGCCCAGGCCGCCCGTTGCGCGCCGAGCATCGATTCGAACCCGCGCTCGCGTGCCGATTTCGCCAGCGCAAGGTCGGCCTTGCCGTTGCCGCCCCAGCCTTCGCGCGACACCGCGACGTATTTGGTGAAAGCGTAGCTCCTGCCCCTTTCCACGGGAACGCGCAGGTCGAGCGCCAGGCGATTCCCGGTGCGATCCAGTTTCGATTCGACGGGCCGAAGTCCGGCCGGCAGCTGCACCGCCACCGCCTCGCCCATTCGCTTGCCTTCGGTCGCCTGCCCGTCCAGCCACAACGTCAACGCCTTCGTGTCGCCACCGGCATCCAATACCTGCGTGTCGCCGTGGTACCAGATGGCCGCACGGTCCGGCGTAGCCGGGGGCAACGGCTTCAGCGAAAGACCGTGGGCCTCGAGCGCCTGCCGGAAGCGGTCACCCGTGAGACCGGTGTTGCCCGGCAGCTTCGCGAGCGGCAGGCGTGGTTGCGACGGTGCCCACAGCACCAGCGGGAACGACAGCTCGGCGGTGCCGCTGAACTCCGGGGTTATCGTGAAACGGATCGCGGCGAGGTGCGGCGAAGCTTCGCTGGCGAACTCCACCACGTTGACGCGGGTCGCCTTGCCGTGATCGACGTAGCGATACGTCGTGGTCAGCGTAGCGTCGTGCAGGCTCAGGTCCTGCCGGTAACCCTGGAACACGGAAGGGTCGAGCGGCGCCAGGTTTAACCAGGTTGCCGATGAACCCGCGCGGTAGTCGATACCGGTCCAGCCCGGAATCGCCGCCGGGCGGGCGATGTCGTCCTTGCCATAGTCCATCAAAGCAACGAGGTACGACAGGTTGCTTTCGGTCCCGCGCGGCGAAGTGAAGGTCGAGACGTAGCCGTTCGCCAGTTCGCCCGGGAAATAGTTTTCGAAATTTTTGGCGGTGGCGGAGAGCAGGAACCCTGGAGCGGCCGCGGCCCCGGCCGCGGGCGCAACGCACAGGAGCACCCAACACGCCAGACGCAGGCATTTTTCAGCTGGGCGTCCCGGGCCACGCACGGTTCAAAGCTCCTGGCGGGCCAGCCGGGCTTTGCCGTCGGCGCCGCGTTGGATCGTGATGTCGTAGTGTTTGCCGCGGAAGGTGATGTCCTTCAGGGTCACGGACTTCCAGCTTGGCGGCAGGACCGGCGCGTATTCCGGGTCGAGTCCCTTGTCGTCGATGCGCAGGCCGCTGAGTCCGTAGACGAAGCTCTGCACGAACCCCGCCGAGGTCGCGAGGATGTATCCGGCGTTGTTGGTGGCGGTTTCAGTGCGTACGTTGAACGGCGGTTTCAGGAAGCCGACGAGGTTGCGATCGATCCATCCACCGACTGCCTGCGCATCGCCCAACTCGGCGGCGCCGACGGTGAGCATCACCATCATCATCTCGTTCGGATTGTCGCCGTGGGTTTTCAGCGCCTGCAACTGGAAGGCGAAATCGTTGCGCCGCACTGCGGGCGACATCGACAAGTCGAGGTTCGGATACATCAGCCACGCGAGCGACGAACCCATCCAGGTGATCTTGTCGTGTGGCACCGACGGATCGAAGTCGTAGTGGCGCCGTGCCTTTGGATCGAACGGGATGTACATCTTCTTCGCAATTTCGGCCCAGGCGGGATCGGCCCTCGCGCCGACCAGCGCGGCAGCCTTCGTCGCAATCTCGAGGGCCTTGCGCGCCGCGGCATTGGTGAACGAGTCGTTGGGCACATCGTCGTAGGCCTCGTCGGGCGAGGTGACGTGCAGGATTTCGTAGCGATCCTTCGCCTTGTCGTGCGTGACGCGGCTCTTCCAGAAGGCCGCAATGCCCTCGATTACCGGCCAACCGTACTGCTTCAGCCATTCGCGGTCACCGGTCGCCAGGTAGTACTGCCATTGCGCGATCGCGATGTCCGCATTGACGTGGATTTCGCGATAGACGCCGTAGGCGAAATGGGGCGTGACGTCGACGCCCTTCTGCGGATCCGACTCCCACGGATACATCAGGCCCTTGACGCCGTGCTGCGTGGCACGTTCGCGCGCGCCCTGCATGGTACGGTGCCGGAACATCACGATGGACTTCGCGCGCTCGGGGTGCAGCAACAGCAACGCCGGAAACACCCAGGAATCGGAATCCCAGAACACGTGGCCGGCGTAGTTCGGCGTCAGCGCGCAGGCGCCCATCGCCCACGCGGTGCCGACGGTGCTGTTCGACAGGATGTAGTAAAGATCGGAATGCAGTGCACGCTGCACCGCCTCGTCGTGGTCGACGACGATGTCGGCTTTCCACAGATCGTGCCAGGCGGCGATGTGGCGCGCGAGTAGCCTGGCGAAGCCGGTCTTGCGCGCCTCTGTCGCCAGCGCGAGGTCCGCCTTCGCATCGCCGCCCCAATCCTGCCGTGATGCCGCTATGTACTTGGTGAAGGTGTAGGTTTGCCCCTCGCGCACCTCGGCCACGAGGTCGAGCGACAACTTGTCGGAGGTCTTCACCAGTTGGACGCTTTCGATTCTCAGCCCGCGCGGCAACTCGATGGCCGCGGCTTCCGCCATTTTCAAACCATTCACGGCCCGGCCATCCAGCCACAACGTCATCTGCTTCGCATCGCCGCCGTCGCTGGTGACGACGGTGGTGCCCGGATACCACACAGGCGCGCGATCGGGTGTCGGCACCGGCTTGTCGTTCAGGTTCTGGCCGCTCGCAATCACCGCGTCGACCATCTCGTCGCCGGTCATGCTCGCGATCGGGAAGCGCGGCTCGTGGCCCGACCACAACCGGAACGGGAACCGCAGTTCCACCTTGCCGCCGAATCCCGGCGTGATCGAAAGCCGGGTTGCCGCCAGGTGCGGATCGGCCTGGCTGACGAAGGTTTCGACCTTGACGTCGGTCGGATTCTTCACGTACGCGAACCGGTAGCGGGTGGTCAACGTACCGTCGTGCATGTTCAGCGTCTGCGAATAGCCGGCGAACAGGGCGGGATCGAGCCGCGTGGAATTCATCCAGCCCGGGCCGGGGTTGTAGTCGATCTCGCTCCAGCCCGGGATCGCCGCCGGCCGCGAGATGTCGCCCTTCGTGTAGTCCATGAACGCGACCATGTAGGCGCGATCCGGCTCGGTGCCGCGCACCGAGGTCATGGTCGAGAAGTAGCCGTTGGCGAGGTACGACGGGAAGTAGTCGCCGAAATCCTTCGAAGTCGCGGTCAGCAAGAAGCCAGGATCGGTGGCGGCAAAGCCCGGCGCCGCAACGGACGTCGCGATGGCGAACAGCAGCGCCGGCAAGAGGCAGCGGGATTTCATCATGGGGGCTCCGAGACCATCTGCCCGGGAAAACCTGCGTCGCGGGGCGACGAGCGGCGCCGGGAAGGCAACGTGCACCGCGGGCGAGGCACCGGCCCGGCGCGCACATGGCGAGGTCCGGCAAGGCGGCGATCCGGACTGCGGCCAAGCGGCCCGGATCGCCATTCGGCCAGGCGATGGAGCTTCAGAACTGGTACTTCGCCTGGAAATACACCTCGCGACCCGTGAGCGGACGCGCCATCAGCACGCCACCGATGCCGGCACTGCTGCCCGTGATGCGCGCGTTGCCTTCGGTCAGGCCGATCGCATTGGTCAGGTTGGTGCCCTGCAGGCGGAACTGCCAGTTCGGACCGACATCGGCCACGATGCCCGCTCCGAGGGTATGGAAGGTGCCCAGCGGCTGCAGTCCGGTCTGGTCCTCGTAGCGCTGGCCCGCATACTCGTAGGTCAGGAACCCGGTGATGTTGCCCCAGCTGGTCGGGAGCGTGTAGCTCGGCATGAACAGGTAGCGGATCTTGGGCTGGCGCTGGATCGGCGCGCCATTGAAGCTCACGCAAAACGTGTTGCCGTTGACGTCGGTGATCGGCGCGCAGGCGTTGTGGTGGGTGTAGTGCCCGTTCATGTAGTCGGCGACCAGCTTCAGGTGCAGGTTCTCGATCGGCGACCACGTGCCGTTGAAATCGAGGCCGTGGGTGTTCGCGCCGTAGTTGGAGATCGTGCCGATGGGAACGCCGCCGGTGGTCGTTTCCTGGTACTGCAGCCCGGTGAACAGGCGGTGGTAGATGCTGATGTCCAGGAACAGCGTCTGCGAACCGTACTTGAAGCCGGCTTCCAGGTTCTTGATCTTCTGCATCGGCGCGAAGTCGCCATTGGCGCCGCGGATGCCGTTGTCGAAGTCGTCGAAATGGCCGCCGGTGTTGCCGCGCACGTAGGCGCTCATGTGGTCGTTGAACTCGTAGTTCGCGCCGGCGGTGAACGACGGATGGGTCTTGTCGTAGTGCTCGTAGTCCCAGGTGCCGTTGCACACCGGCGTCGCGTTGTCGTACAGCGTGAGCGGGTTGCCATCGAGGTCGACCGGCGAGCGATTGCAGGTGCGCTGGTGGACGTTGGTATTCTCGATGCGACCGCCGGCCTGCAGCAGCCACGGGCCGATCGTCCACGAGTCCGACAGGTAGAACGCCTTGTTGGTGGCGGTGCCGGCTTCGACGATGTTGTAGTTGCCGTTGAAGTCCACGAAACCCTGCGGATTGGCGACCACGACGGTCTGGCCGGCATCGGTGTAGGTCAATCCGATCGGCTTGGTGTTCGGCTGGTTGAGCATCAGCATCTGGTTGCCTAGCGACCAGTTGTCATGATCGGTGTAGCGGGCGAGGTACAGGCCCGCGGTGACGGTGTTGCCGTCGAAGATTTCCTTGCTGATCCGCAGGTCGTTGTTGAGGCTCTTCAGGCGCTTCTGGATGAACCACCAACCCTGATGGATCACGCTCTGGTCGAGCGGCACCACCGTGCCATCGGGAAGCGTCGCGTCGACGGGCCGGTCGGCCGGGTAACCGAGGGTGTCGCTGTCGACCGGGCTGCCGTCCGGGTTGCAGTAGCCGGCCGGCTCGGCGATGTTGCAGCCGTACAGGTAGTAGCCCAGGGGCTTGGGATTCGGGCCGGAGAACAACGCGTTGGTGGGCAAGTCGCCACCGAAGTACAGGAAGTGGTCCGAAAGGGTCCACGTACCGAGCGTGGTGTCGTAACTGCCGCCGAAGTAGTTCAGGTTGCCGCCGCGGCCATTGGCGAGGTTCGCGTTCTCGAGGTAGCCGAGCGGATTCGGAATCTGCACGTGCTGGATCGCGCGGCTGCCGTAGGTTCCGGTCGAGGGATCGAATCCCGGATAACCCGAGAACGAACTGCCCGACCCCTGGATCATCGGGATCGGTACGATGAACTGGTTCTTGTCGTTCAGTTTGCGCGCCCACAGCATGAACGAACCATTGTCCCAGTCATGGCTCAGCGTGGCGGTGAGCTGGCCGCCCTTGTCGGCCTTGAACTGCGGATCGCGCACGCCGTCGGAGGTGCGATAGAACCCGCCGATGCTGGCATACCAGCCATCCGCGAGCTTGAATCCGTAGAAGCCGTCGACGCGCCAGAGGCCCTCGTCGCCATAGGTGAGCCCGATGTCGCCGGATGGCGTGGCCGTGCCCTGCCGCAGGATGAAGTTCGCGGTCGCGCCCATCTGGCCGGGGCCGAACACCGCGCCCGGGCCACCCTGCACGATTTCGACGCGCTGGATGGTGTCGTCCAGGCGGAACAGCGAGCTCGAGTCCATGAACGACAACGAGGACATGCCGTAGATCGGCGACCCGTTGATCATGTTGGTGAAGAACGGGGCGTCGCCGCCGCCCGGGAAGCCCGCGATTTCGATGTTGGCGCCGGTCTGGCCGCCGGTGGATTCAGGCCAGATGCCCGGCGAAATCTTCAGCAGGTCGGCGACGCTGACCGGATTGGATTGCCGGATTTCCTCGCGGTTGGCCGTCACGATGCTGTAGCTCGCATCGAGCTTCTTGACGCCGATGGCGCTGGCCGTGACGACGATGGTCTGCAAGGTCTGGGTCTTCGTTTGCCGCTGTTGCTGGCCGGCGGCCGGAGGCTCCTGCGCCGGCGCGCCGGCGGCGGCCTGGCCATTGTCCGAAGCCGTTTTCGAGGCAGGACTGCCCGCCCAGACCACGGGCGACAATGCAGCGAGGATGGCACTTGTCAGCGCCAATCTGATCAGCTTGCCGTTCTTCATGCATCACCTCCAGCGATAACGAGGGGAATGGTTGCTTGTTTGGGCGCCAGTCCGCGCAGGCGCCGGCGGCACCGCGGCATGCTTGGCGGGTCTTCTGTTCCAGGCAGGTGTCGGGCGGCTTGCACGAAGGAGGAAACTTTGCTGCCGCGTACCACAGGGCGGAGATCGGACGCTCGATGCCGATCGGCATACTGGTCGGGTGGAGACCATCCACGCGGATCGACTGCCGCGACGGGGGCGGCGAGCGGTCGAGGCTTCGCGGAGGCGCGAATAGGCGTGAAAGTTGATGCGCGGCAATCCACGTCGGCGGGCGGCGGGATCTCGAGTACACGAGCGACAAGCGGAATCCACAAAATCGCGACCCCCCAGCAAACGCACAGCACAAACGGCACGTCTCACGCCGGTGACATTGTCCGCAAACGCGCCGAACAAATACACAAAACGGCAAGCTGTGTCAAGATAGCGCCGCGCGGCGGCGTCCGTTTAGGGTCGCGTGACATGGGCTCGCGGGACGCTGGTCCATCCTCGCGAGGCGGCGGTCCTTGCCAGTCTTCGCAGCCGATTTTGGGCCTGCTGAAACGATCGATGGGGAATACAGGATGAAGATCCGTTCGCTGCTCGTCAGCTGTGTTTTCGTGGCGCTGCTTTGCCCGGCGATTGCCATCGCGGCCACGCCCGATCCCGCGCGGACGCGCAGTTACATCGATCACGCCTGGGCCACCCTCACGCGTTCGGCGGACGAGTGCCGGGCGCTGGTCGATCCGAAGGTCCCGTCGCATTCGGTGGTCTACCTGCCCGCGGGCGTGGCGATACCCGCCTCGCTCGAAAAAAGCGCCACGCGGTGCGGCGTCCAGGTCCGCCACCTGCCGACGCCGATCCACCAGCTCGGCGACCTCGATCCCACGACGCTGCCCGCGCAGGGGCTGCTCTACCTGCCGCATCCTTACGTCGTGCCGGGCGGCATGTTCAACGAGATGTACGGCTGGGACAGTTATTTCATCGTGCTGGGCCTGGTCGCCGACCACCGCGAGCAACTGGCGCTCGACATGGTGAACAACGCCCTCTACGAGGTCGAATACTACGGCGGCGTGCTCAACGCCAACCGCACCTATTACCTGACGCGTTCGCAGCCGCCGTTCCTGAGCGCGATGATGGCGGCCGTGATGGACGATCCGGCCATGTTTCCCGATGCGAAGGCGAAGCGCGCGTGGCTCGCGCGCGCGTACCCGCTGGCCGTCCGCAACTACGAGATCTGGATCCGCAAGCAACACCTCGCGGGCGACACCGGGCTTTCGCGCTACTACGATTACGGCGACGGCCCGGTGATCGAGGCGCAAAACAGCACCTATTACGTCGGGGTCATCCGCTGGCTGCTGGCGCACCGCGCGCGGGATCCCGGTTATCTCGTCAAGGCGCCGCAGCATCCCGACGCCACCGAAGCCGCGCAACTGAAAACCACGAGTTGCAACGTCATCGCCTCGCAGGTCTGCGCGGGCGACTGGCTGGACGGCTATCGCCTCAGCGCCGATTACTACAAGGGCGACCGGGCGATGCGCGAGTCGGGCTTCGACACCGATTTCCATTTCGGTCCGTGGGGCGGCTCGACCCACCACTACGCGGGTGTCGGCTTGAACAGCTTGCTGTACCGCTACGAGCGCGACCTGCACGGCTTCGCCGCGGAACTCGGCGAAACGGCGGATGCGAAACGCTGGGCCCGTGCCGCCGAAGCCCGCCGCAAGGCCATCGACCAATGGCTGTGGCACGCCGACCAGGGACGCTACATGGACTACGACTTCGTCGCCGGCAAACCTTCGACGGACCCGTACCTGACGATGTTCTATCCCTTGTGGGCGGGCGCCGCGTCACCGCAGCAGGCGAAGGCATTGCGCCGGCAGCTCAAGCTGTTCGAACACCGCGGCGGCCTCGCGATGAGCACCCGCGATACCGGCGCGCAGTGGGATGCACCGTTCGGCTGGGCCCCCACCAACTGGCTCGCAGCCAAGGGGCTAGACGGCTACGGTTTCCATGCCGATGCGCGACGCATTTCCTGCGAGTTCACCGACACGGTCGACCGCAGCCTCGCCAAGGACGGAACGATCCGCGAGAAATACAACATGGTGCTCGGCAACGCCGAGGTGAAGATCACCGCGGGCTACAAGCAAAACGTGATTGGCTTCGGCTGGACCAACGGCGTGTATCTCAACATGCAAAAACTGATTGCGGCCGATGGTGGTTGCGGGACGAATCGCGCCGCCGCGGCAGCGGGTGCCGGAAACTGACGCAGGACATTGCTGCTCTCGTCGTGGAAGTCCGCTTTTGATCAGCATCGCGGAATCACGAAGCGATGTCCGGGCATTCTCCCTTCTCCCTTCGGGAGAGGCGGCCGCAGGCCGAGCGCGTAGCGCTCCCCGAAGGGGCGGGTGGGGTACGCATACGCGCGAATATGGCAGTCCGCCGTACGATTCACCATGTGCGTGTTCGTACCCTCATCTGGCGCTGCGCGCCACCTTCTCCCGGAGGGAGAAGGGAAAAAGCTCGTGGTCACAGCGCGACCGGTCTCCCCTGTAATCGGCTCTATTCATCAGGCCAGATCGCGACACGCGGTACGCCATCGCCGCCGATCCAGCCGCGGTACATGCCGTCGGTGTTGAACGGCATCGCGAAGCTGCCGTCGGCGCCCAGCACGATCGCACCGCCGCTGCCGCCGAGCTCCGGAATCTCGTG
>JAICJG010000140.1 GCA_025928585.1 Rhodanobacteraceae bacterium | reverse complement strand
GTCGCTTTGCATCTGAGCCGGCGCGCCCGGACACGCTGTGCCGAGCGCGATGATCCTGGCTCACCACGCATGCAGCTATAGGCTCACGCCGCGAGATAGTGTAGGGGGTGCCCTACGCACGCCTGTTGGCGGCCAGGATCATGCCGCCTATGTCCGCAACGGCTCGGCCGTCGCCGATTTTGGAGCCGAGAACTCCGCGATTACCTCCGGCGGCTGCCCGGCGGGCACGTTGAGCAGCCTCCATTCGTCGCATGCGTAGCCGTGGCCCAGGCGGTGTCTCGATAGATCATGTAGCGAGAGCGCCCAGAGATCTGCTTCTTGGCCGCTGCTGCCTTCACCGGACAGGAAGGCAGTCACGATCCGCGGGTGCTCGTCTATGAACAAGGCGCCGATGGTGCTTTGGGGCTTATGCGAGATGCCTGATTCCGCGATCTGAAGGCGAAGCGCGCCCAATCTCATGGCAAGTCGGAGCACCTTGCCATCCCTGACGGTCGAGCATGGGCCGTGCAGGCCCTCCATCATGAAGCGATGCTGGCCCGTGAGATGCAGCCAACTGATGTATCGGGGCTCATTGGTGTGGTCCACGACGACAGCCGTGAACTTGCGCTCTGCTTCCGCGACGGTAAAGAGATCGCCAGGCGAAAGGCTGGTGATGTTCACTATGGAAATTTCGTGTGGATTGCACGTGATCAAGGGTGGCCCCGAAGTCAAGGTTGCTGCTGGTGCATCGCCGATCCGGAGCGTCGCCGAGTTCCCGGTGCCGGGCAGTGTCCCAAACGCTCCCGGTCTGCTTCAGTGATCTGGTCGGCAGGCGAGGCGTTTCCCGCGCCCCAGAATGATAAAAATTGTGTCGATTCGCAGCCGTGGCCACGCCGGAACTCGGTATGATCATCCGCGGCCCTGTTGGGGGGGTCAGAGGCGTGAACTGTGCGTAACTTTGTGCGTACATTTCGCGCGGTGAGTGGCAGGCATTCCGCAGAATCAGTCGCTTAGGCGTGCTATTCGAGTCGGCCTGCCGGCACCATCGGGAGCGTCGTGGGGACGGGGGGTGGCGATGGCGACTGAAGTGGATCCACGCGAGGTGGAGTTCCAGGCGCAGGTCGAAGCGTTGCGTCTGCATTTCCTGCAGGGGCTGCCGGAGCGCCGTGGGGCGCTGGCGGCTGCCTGGCGCGATTGCGCCGATGGTGGCGACGAATCAGCGTGGCAGCGACTGCGGGACGTCGCGCACAAGTTGTCCGGATCGGCTCCGTGCTACGGCCTCAACCCGGTCGGCGAGTCGGCGCGTGCGCTCGACGGGCTGCTGTCCGCAAGACCCCCCCGCCGCGAGCGCGCTGCGGTTGCCGCTGCGGTTGCCGAACTGGCCGCCGCGCTCGAGGCGGCGATCGCTCCCCCGTAGCGCTGGCCGCGGCCGCGGCCGTTCGCTATTCTTGCAGGTCCCGGCAAGCATCCGAGGTGGGACGGCGGTGGCGAGCAAGGCGAAACGGGTTTCGTTGATCGGCGCGCCCACCGACATCGGCGCGGCCGATCGCGGCGCGTCGATGGGCCCGGAAGCCTTGCGCGTAGCCGGTCTCGGACGGGCGCTTGCCGCGCGGGGGCTGGATGTCGTGGACCGCGGCGACATCTCCGGTCCGCGCAATCCCTGGCTGCCTCCGCGCGGTGGCTACCGGCATTTCGACGAAGTGGTCGCCTGGAACCGGGCGGTGATGCATGCCGAACTCGCGGAACTCGAAGCCGGGCGAATGCCGATCCTGCTGGGCGGCGACCATTGCCTCGGCATCGGATCGATCAGCGCGGTCTCGCGCTATTGCCGTGACCGCAATCGCAGGTTGCGGGTGTTCTGGCTGGACGCGCACGCCGACTTCAACACGGCAGAAATCAGTCCTTCGGGCAACATGCATGGCATGCCGGTGGCCTGCCTGTGCGGCCTCGGCCCCTCCGATCTGACCGGAATGGGTGGCGAGGTGCCCGCGATCACGGCCGACGCGGTCCGGCAAATCGGCATCCGCTCGGTCGATCCCAACGAGAAGCGGCTGGTCCACGAGGCCGGCCTCGAGATCTTCGACATGCGCTACATCGACGAGGTCGGGATGCGCCTGGTGATGCAGGAAGCGCTGTCGGGGCTGGATGAGAGCTGCCACCTGCACGTCAGCTTCGATGTCGATTTCCTCGACCCCTCGATTGCCCCGGCGGTCGGAACCACGGTGCCGGGAGGACCGAACTACCGCGAGGCCCAGCTCTGCATGGAAATGATCGCCGACACCGGCTTCGCGGCATCGCTCGACATCATGGAGCTGAACCCGGCGATGGACGAACGCAACCGCACGGCCGAGCTGGTGGTTGACCTCGTCGAAAGCCTGTTCGGCAAGTCGACGCTGATGCGCGCCTGACGCGCTGCCGCTGGCGCGCGCGGCGTGCTGCCGCGTTGCAGCCGGTTCCAACGTACGCCCATCTGACTCCGCTGCCGCCGCCTGCACGACGGCGTCCGGCTTCCGCGCGGCCGTCGCGGTCGACGCCTCCCGGCCGACATCGCGGGTGCCGTCCAGCGTTCGGGTGAGGTCAGGATGTGCCGCTGCGCGTCGCCCCCTGAGACGCCCGTCAACAATCGCCGGTTCACCTGGTCAACAACTGTGACGCACGTGCACGTGCGGGGCGCGCGCGCACGCCTCTTGCACTGGAGGGCATGAAACCCGCTGCATGCGCGCGGGTTGCGCCGTGAGGAGGCGTCGTGGCGGCAAGCAAGGAAAAATTCGGAATCCTCGCAGCCATTCCGGGAGCACGCGCTTCGTTGCGCTGGTACGGGTGGGTGGGGATCGGCCTGCTGGTGCTTCCGGCGGTGCTGCTGGCCGCGCTGGCGCAGACCGGCGGCGACCTCTCGTCGGCGGGCAAGCTGGGTCTGCCGCTGGCGCTGGCCGGGCTGCTGGCGCTGGCCGGCACGGGGCTGTTGCTGGTATGGATCCTTGCGGGACTGCGCCGGCTCGCCGAGTTGGCGCAACTGCTGTGCGAGCGCAGCCACGACCCCGTCTTCGTCAAGGACGCCGCGCATCGCTACCGGTTCCTGAACGATGCGGCGGCCGCGTTGTGCGGGCGGCGTGCCGCCGACCTGATCGGCTTGCGCGACAGCGACGTCCAGCCGGGTACCGGCGCGCTGGCGTTCGAGGAAAACGACCGCGTCTGCCTCGATCGTGACTTGCCGACGATGTTCCGCGAGGTGCAAAAGTTGCCCGACGGCGGCGAGCGCATCTTCCTGGTATCCAAATTTCCGCTGCACGACTCCGGCGGCCGGATCGCGGGGCTCGTCGGCGCCGCGCGCAACATCACCGACGACCTGGAACGCCAGCGGCTGGCACGCCGGCGGGCGGACGAGCAGCGCGCATGGTTCGACTTCAATCCGCTGCCGGTGGTGCTGTTCGCCAGTTCCAGCCTGCGCATCCTCAAGGCCAACGCGGCGGCCGAGCAGTGCTACGGCTACGCCGCCAAGCGCCTGCAACAGATGCACCTGCCGGAGCTGTTCGCCGAGTCCGAGGTCGATCGCCTGCGCGCCTATCTCGGCGACGACCGCCATACCGTGCCGCCCGGCAGCGTGGGTTGGCAGCAGCGACGTGCGGGTGGCGAGACGTTCGACGCGCTCACCGACATCGGCAACCTTCCGCACGAGGATGTTCCGGCGCGCCTGATGATCGTGCGCGATGTTTCCGTGGAAGCCCGCATGCGGCAGGCGCTGAATGACTGCGCCGCGCGCTATGAGGACCTGGTCGAATCCGGGCTGTCGATGATCTGGATGCACGACCTCGATGGGCGCGTGCTGCGGGTGAATACCACGCTGGCGCACGCGCTGGGTTACGAACGCGAGGACATGGTCGGGCGGCTGCTTTCGGACTTCACTGCCCAGGAGGCGCACGGGACGTGGACCGATTACATGAATCGCGTAAGCAGCCTCCGCAGCGACGCGGGCGTGCTGCATTTCGTGAGCCGCAACGGCGAGCGGCGGGTCTGGCAATACCAGTTCGTCTGCTATCCGGATGCCGAGCCCGCGCCCTACGTGCTGGGAACCGCCCAGGACGTGACCTTGCGCAGCCGCTACGAACTGCGTCTGCGCGACCAGAACCAGCGCGATTCCCTGACCGGGTGCCGCAGTCGGCGGTTCCTCGACGCATTCGCGCTGCAGGCGGCGCACGACCAGGTGTGGGGATGCGTGGTGGTCGACGTCGACTTTTTCCGGCAGTTGAATGCCAGCGAAGGTCGCGCGCGCGGCGACGAGCTGCTGCGCGAGATGGCACGGATGCTGGAGACCAGCTCGGGATCCGGCGACGTGGTCGCCCGCCTGGGCGCGGACGAATTCGCGGTGCTGATCCCGCAGGCAACGGAGCACGCCGTGCACGAGTTGGCCGAACGCCTCGGGGCGGCTTCGCGGGACGGCATGCCGGCGGTGTTCTCGCTCGGGTGGGCCATCCGCGAGGGTGACGAAGCGCTGGAGTCGACCCTGCGGCGCGCCGACAAGATGTTGCTGCGTTCGCGCTCGGGCGGGCATGTTTGATCGCGATCATCCGTGATCGCTGTTTCGCGGACCCTCCGGGACACCGGCTGACCTTCGGCCAGCGACCAGAACGGCCATCCATGGCCGGCTCTTCGCAGAAGCGCGCCTCGTGATTGCATGGCAGCATCGCGGCGCTTAGCATTCCCGGTTTGCCCTGCGTACGGCAGGGCGCGCGGAGTGGGCGATGCGTAGCCATTATTGTGGTCTGATCGGTAAAGCCGAAGCCGGTGCATCCGTCACCTTGTGCGGCTGGGCGGACGCGCGCCGCGACCACGGCGGCGTGGTGTTCATCGACCTGCGCGACCACGAAGGCATCGTGCAGGTCGTGGCCGATCCCGGACGCGCGGACGTGTTCGCGGTCGCGAGCAAGGTCGGTTACGAGGATTGCCTGCGCGTCACCGGCACGGTGCGCGTGCGCTCGAACATCAACGAGAAGATTCCGACCGGCCGCTACGAGGTGGTCGCCGAATCCATCGAGCTTTTGAATGCCGCGCGCGACCTCCCTTTCGCGCTGCACGAGAATCCCAACGAGGAAATGCGGCTGAAATACCGCTACCTCGACCTGCGCCGGCCGGCCATGCAGCGCTTGATGCGGACCCGCATCCAGCTGGTGCAGGCGCTGCGCCGCTGGCTGGATGCGCGCGGTTTCCAGGATATCG
>JAICJG010000174.1 GCA_025928585.1 Rhodanobacteraceae bacterium | reverse complement strand
GGCATCGGCTTCGAATTCGGCGCGGTGCCGTTCCACATGTGGCTGCCGGATGTCTACGAAGGCGCGCCGACGCCGGTCGCGATGTACATCAGCGCGGTGCCGAAGCTTGCCGCGGTCGGGCTTGCCTATCGATTGCTCGAAGTCGGCATGGGTCCGCTGGCAGGCGACTGGACGATGATGCTGGCGATCATGGCGGCGTTGTCGCTCGCGATCGGCAATGTGGTCGCGATCGCCCAAGCCAACCTGAAGCGCATGCTCGCGTATTCCACGATTTCGCACATGGGCTTCGTGTTCCTCGCGTTGTCCAACCCGACGCCGGAAGGCTATTCGTCGGCGGTCTTCTACGCCGTGTGCTTCGCGCTGATGGAAACCGTCGCCTTCGGTGTGATCCTGGCGCTGGCGCGGCGCGGCTTCGAATGCGAAATGATCGACGACCTCAAAGGCCTCAACCGCCGCTCGCCGTGGTTCGCGGGGATGATGGCGCTGGCGATGTTCTCGCTCGCCGGGATCCCGCCGCTGTGGGGTTTCGCCGCCAAGGTGCTGGTGCTGAAGGCCGCGATCGACGGCGGCATGCTGTGGCTCGCGATCGTCGCGATCATCTTCTCGATCATCGGCCTGTTCTACTACCTGCGGGTGGTGAAGGTGATGTACTTCGATGCCCCGGCCGAGGGCGTCGAGCCGCTGCAGGCGAAGGCCGACCCGCTGCTGCGCCTGGTGCTGTCGATCAATGCGCTGGGCCTGCTCGCGATGATCTTCTTCTCCGGCACGCTGTTCGCCTGGTGCCGCGCCGCGTTCGGGGTGTAACCATACGCACGGGCCACGGCGTACCGCCGGTTCGGGTGCGCCGCCCCCACGGGGTTCCCCTGTCGCGCGCAGGTTGCAAAACTCCCACCTGAACGCCATAATGTCCGTTCCCTGTTGCGGGGTGGAGCAGTCTGGCAGCTCGTCGGGCTCATAACCCGAAGGTCGCAGGTTCAAATCCTGCCCCCGCTACCAGGCCTTGTGAGGGGTTCCGAAAGGAACCCCGATCCGCAGGGTGCGGAACGCCGATCAGGATAAAAACGGCGACGTTCAGGAATGGGCCTCGTGCCCATTTTTTGTTTTTGGGTCACGGATCGCAATGGACACGGAAGCAATCGCGACACGCGTGGCACCGGCCCTGGAGGAACTGGGCCTCGAGTGCCTCGGCGTCGAATGGAGCGCCGGACACGGCGGCGGCGTATTGCGGGTGTACATCGACTCGCTCGCGCGCGACGGCGGAGCCGAAGGCGGCGTCGGCGTGGACGACTGCGAAGCGGCCAGCCGGGAGATTTCCGCGTTGCTGGACGTGGACGATCCGGTCGCGGGGCAATACGTGCTGGAAGTTTCCTCGCCCGGGATCGAGCGGCCGCTGTTCAATGGCCCACAGTTTGCGCGGTTCATCGGCAGCGAGGCGAAGGTCACGTTGAAGTTGCCGCGCGATGGTCGCCGCCGCCTGCGCGGGAAGATCGCGGCAGTCGACGACGGGCGCATCGGCATGGAGGTGGATGGCGTGCGTATGGAGATCGGACAGGACGAAATCGAGAGCGCGCACCTGGTGCCGGATTGGGAAGCGCTCGGATATGCGCCGAAAGCCAAGCCCGGCAAGGGTCCGGCGAAACCGGCGCGGGGCGGGGCCCGCAAACGGAATCATTGAACCCGGACGTGCGGGCCCCGGCTTTTCCGTCCCCTTGAGTCGAGGGGACAGATGCAAACAAGCAGAGCGAAGTTTGGATCGGGGGTCGGGGAAGGATTACAGAGGTGGGCGAAGTGAATACGCCCACCTGCAATTGAAATGCCGGGGATCCGGCAAGTCGACGAGACCCGCAACCAACTGGCGGGTCCGATGGAGAGCAAAAAGTGAACCGTGACCTTCTGATGATCGTGGACACCGTGGCCGCCGAAAAGGCGGTGCCGCGCGACGTGATTTTCGGCGCGCTCGAGGCGGCGCTCGCGACCGCGGCCAAGAAGCGTTATCCGGAGGAAGAACCCGACATCCGGGTGGCGATCGATCATGAAACCGGCGACTACGAGACCTTCCGCCGCTGGGAGGTGATCGCCGACGACGGCGAGATGGAATCGCCCGACTGGCAGTTGCGCCTGATGGACGCGGTCGACGAGCGCCCGGGCGCAGAAGTCGGTGAGCACATCGAGCAGCAGATCGAGAATCCGGAGTTCGGACGGATCACTGCGCAGGCGGCCAAGCAGGTGATCGTGCAGCGCATCCGCGAAGCCGAGCGCGCGCAGGTCGTCGAGGCCTACCAGGATCGCGTCGGCGAGTTGATCAATGGCGTGGCCAAGCGCGTCGAGCGCGGCAACATCTACCTCGACCTCGGCGGCAACGCCGAGGCGTTCATCCCGCGCGACAAGGCGATCCCGCGCGAAGCGATCCGCGTCGGCGACCGCGTGCGCGGTTACTTGTTCGAGGTGCGTTCGGAGCCGCGCGGCCCGCAGCTGTTCGTGTCGCGGACCGCGCCGGAATTCATGATGGAGCTGTTCAAGCTGGAGGTGCCGGAAGTGGGCCAGGGGATCGTCGAGATCCGCGCCTGTGCCCGCGACGCCGGTGATCGCGCCAAGATCGCGGTGGAGGCGCACGACAAGCGCACCGATCCGATCGGCGCCTGCATCGGCATGCGCGGTTCGCGCGTGCAGGCGGTGTCGAACGAGTTGAACGGCGAGCGCATCGACATCGTGTTGTGGAACGACGCACCCGCGCAGTTCGTGATC
>JAICJG010000087.1 GCA_025928585.1 Rhodanobacteraceae bacterium | reverse complement strand
TGGCCGATGTTGCCGGCATCGGCGACAAGCTGAAAGCGAACGAAGCCGCGCTGGCCGAGGTGCAATCGAGACTTTCGGAAATTGCGCTGCGGATTCCCAACCTGGCGCACGAGTCGGTAGCGGTCGGCAAGGATGACTCGGGAAACGTGGAAGTTTCGCGCTGGGGCACGCCGCGTGCGTTCGATTTTGAAGTGAAGGATCACGTGGAACTCGGCGCCCGCCATGGGTGGCTGGACGGCGAGGCCGGAGCGAAGCTCTCGGGCGCCCGCTTTACCGTGCTGCGCGGGCAGCTCGCGCACCTGCACCGCGCGCTCGCGCAGTTCATGCTGGACCTGCACACCCACGAGCACGGCTACATCGAGTGCAACCTGCCGCTGCTCGTGAATCCGGAAACCATGCAGGGGACGGGGCAGTTGCCGAAGTTCGAGGAGGATCTTTTCTCGACTGCCGTCGGCGATGCAAAACGCTATTTGATCCCGACCGCCGAAGTTTCGCTCACGAATCTGGCGCGTGATTCGATCGTGGAAGCCGATGCACTGCCGATGCGCGTGACCGCGCACACGCCGTGCTTCCGTGCGGAAGCGGGTTCCTACGGCAAGGACGTCAAAGGCATGATCCGGCAGCACCAGTTCGAGAAGGTGGAACTGGTGCAGGTCGTCGAGCCGTCGAAATCGTACGATGCGCTGGAGGAACTCACCGGCCACGCCGAGCGCGTGTTGCAACGGCTCGAACTGCCGTATCGCAAGATGCAGCTCTGCACCGGCGACATGGGTTTTGCCGCGGCCAAAACCTATGACCTGGAAGTCTGGCTGCCGTCGCAAAACACCTATCGCGAAATTTCCTCGTGCTCCAACTGCACCGATTTCCAGGCGCGCCGGATGCAAGCGCGCTGGCGCAATCCCGCGACCGGCAAGCCGGAGCTGGTGCACACCCTCAACGGGTCCGGCCTTGCCGTCGGGCGCACCTTGATCGCGGTGATGGAGAATTACCAGAACGTGGATGGCTCGATCACGGTGCCCGAAGCGCTGCAACGCTACATGAGCGACGCGGTGCGGATTGCGTGAGGCTGTCTTCTGCAGGAGCCTGCGTGCAGGCGACTGGCGCTTCCTGAGCAAGCGAGGCGCCGGTTGTACGATGTCGTCATTCCGGGACGCCGCGGCTTCATCGCGGCGGAGCGCGGAATGACGAGCAATTGAGGCGAGTATTGAAATCGGAGAGGTGGCTGAGTGGTCTAAAGCACCGGACTTGAAATCCGGCGTACGGCTTGCCGTACCGTGGGTTCGAATCCCACCCTCTCCGCCAGAAACAGAAAACGCCCCTTGCGGGCGTTTTTGTTTCTGGGGAAGTGGGTGGTGTGGACGCATCCACCCGGGTTCGACAATTTTGTCAGGAACAAAATGGGACAGCCGAAGGCTGGCCCCGAGCGGAGCGAGGGGCGAGGCCCATGGATGGGCCGAGCAATCCCACCCTCTCCGCCAAATCGATTTGACCAGGTCGTCAAAGGTCATGCGGCGGCTTGCATGACGCCCGCAATCATCGCGTGCGCATCCGCCATCGCGCGCTCGCGCTGTGCGTCGCCCAGGTTCAGGCCTTCCGCACGCACGAACTCGACGTCCTGGACGCCGATGAATCCGAACACGTGCCCCAGGTAGCGCTCCTGGAAATCGATGGCCGCCGCCGGGCCTTCGCTGTAGATGCCGCCGCGCGCCGATGCGACGATCACGCGCTTGGCGCCGGCCAGTCCCTGCGGCCCATCTTCGGTGTAGCGGAAGGTCTTGCCAGCGATGAGGATCCGGTCGATCCATGCCTTGAGCTGCGAGGGAATCGAGAAGTTGTACATCGGAGCGCCGATCACGACGACGTCGGCAGCGAGGAATTCGTCGAGGACCTCCGCGTTGCGCGCGACGCAGGGGTGGCCATCGGCGAGCGCCGGCGTGAAATGCGGCAGGGTCTGGGCGGCGAGATCGCGGCGGACCAACTCGATCCCGGGATGCTCGTCGCGAAGGCGCGCCACGATCGCCGCGGTGAGGCTGCGCGAAGCGGAATGTCCGCCGAGGACGCTCGAATCGATGTGCAGCAGTTTCATGGTGGATTCCGGAGGGAGCCGCATTGCGCGGCGACACGTACACCATAAGCACCCAACGCCGCTTCGATAAGATGGTGCAACCCGAACGCATCGTTCATCGTGGAGAACAACATGCCCGCCGCCCGCGGAACCTTGCCCGACCTCAACGACCTGTACTTCTTCGCGGCCGTGGTCGAATATGGCGGGTTTTCGCCGGCCAGTCGGGCGATCAATATCCCGAAATCGCGCCTGAGCAAGCGCGTGTCGCAGCTCGAGGACGGCCTTGGCGTCCGGTTGCTGCAGCGGACCACCCGCAAGTTCGTGGTCACCGAGGCGGGCGAGCGTTTCTACCGCCACTGCCAGGCGATGCTGGCCGAGGCGCAAGCCGCCGCCGAGGATGCGCTCTCGCTCGGCGGTGAGCCCCGCGGGCTGGTACGCCTGAGCTGCCCCGTGTCGCTGACCCAGAGCCTGCTGGCGCCGCTGCTGCCGTCGTTCCTCGCCCGGTACCCGCAGGTGCAACTGCGGGTGTTCTCGAGCAACCGGCGGGTGGACGTGATCGGCGAAGGCTTCGACGTGGCCATCCGCGTGCGCGACAAGCTGGATTCGGACGCGCAACTTGTGGCGCGCAGCTTCGGCCCCCAACGCGTGGTGCTGGTGGCGAGCCCGTCGTTTCTCGCCGAGCACGGAGAACCACGCGTGCCGCAGGAGCTTTCCTCGCTTCCGGTCCTGAGCCTCTTCGAGCATGAAGGCGAGCAGACGTGGGAGCTCTACGACGGCGCCTGCACGAAGAACCCGGTGGCGGTGCGGCCGCGACTCGTGACCGGCGAGTTCCGGGTGCTGATCGAAGCCGCAATGCAGGGCGCCGGTATTGCGTGGGTTCCGGAATCCTCGTGCATCGAGGAACTCCGCGGCGGCCGGCTGCGCGTGGTCCTGCCCGACTGGGGGCTGCCGCAGGGCATCCTGCATTTCGTCTACCCGAGCCGCCGCGGCATGTTGCCGGCGGTGCGCGCAATGGTGGACTTCCTTGCCGATGCGTTCGAACGCCGCGCGGACGAACTCCTGAATGGCGGCGCACCAGCGCGTGCTACCATCGATCGGACTGCTGTGTGACAGGATGCCGGCGGCCGGCCGCGGCACTGCGAGTTTCATCTGACGGGAACGACCCGGATGCAGATCCAGACCAAGTTGCCGAAGGTCGGCACCACCATCTTCACGGTAATGAGCCAGCTCGCGCTGGAACACAAGGCGGTGAACCTCGGTCAGGGCTTTCCCGACTTCGAGACGCCGGCGAACCTGCGCGAGGCGCTGACTCGCGCGATGGACGACGGCCGCAACCAATACGCGCCGATGAGCGGCATCCCGAGGTTGCGCGAACAGATCGCGCTGCAGGTCGAGCGCCTCTACCGACGGCGGATCAGCGCCGACACCGAGGTCACGGTGACGTCGGGCGCGACCGAGGCGATATTCGCGGCGGTCGCGTGCGCGATCCATCCGGGCGATGATGTGATCGTGCTCGATCCCTGCTATGACTGCTACGAACCAGCGATCGCGCTGGCCGGCGGCCGCGCCGTGCACGTGCCGCTGGCGCTGCCAAATTTTTCGGTGGAATGGCAGCGGGTGCGGGACGCGATCACCCCGAAGACCCGGATGATCATCGTCAACAGCCCGCACAATCCGTCGGGCGCGATCTTTTCGCAGGCGGATCTCGACGCGCTGGCCGAGATCGCGACCGGCCATGGCCTGCTGGTCATTTCCGATGAGGTCTACGAGCACATCGTGTTCGACGGTGCCGTGCACATGAGCGCGTCGCGCAAGCCGGAACTCGCCGAGCGCAGCTTCGTGATCTCGTCGTTCGGAAAGACCTGGCACTGCACCGGCTGGAAGGTCGGCTACTGCGTGGCGCCGAAACTGCTCACCGCGGAGTTCCGCAAGGTGCACCAGTACCTGACGTTTTGCACCTTCCACCCCGCGCAGTGCGCGTTCGCCGAGGTGATGGAGAAAGACGTGTTGCACGCGCAGGATCTCGCCGCGTTCTACCAGGCCAAGCGGGATCGTTTCCGGGAGCTGCTTGCCGGCTCGCGCTTCCGGCTGCCCGCGGTACCGGGGGGCTACTTTCAGTTGGCCGACTATTCCGCGATCCGCGATACCGACGACCTCAACTTCTGCGAATGGATGGTGCGCGAGGCGGGGGTCGCGGCGATCCCGGTATCGGCGTTCTACGAGACGGCGCCGGCCGCCAAGCTCGTGCGCTTCTGTTTCGCCAAGAACGAGGACACCTTGCAGGCGGCTGCCGAGCGGCTATGCAACCTTTGAAGATCTCGCTGGTGCAGGGCGCGACGCGCTGGCACGATCCGGCCGGCAATCGCGGGTATTACAGTTCCCTGGTCGCACCGCTCGCCGGCCATACCGATCTCGTGGTGCTTCCCGAGACCTTCACCAGCGGGTTTTCCAACGAGGCCATCCACAGCGCCGAGACGATGGAGGGCGCAACCGTCGCGTGGCTGAAGGAGCAGGCGGCATCCCTGGATGCGGCGTTCACGGGCAGCGTACAGTTGCGGGCAGGCGAGGGCGATGCTTCGGACAAGGTGTTCAATCGCTTGCTGTTCGTAACGCCCGACGGGAGGGTGCGCCACTATGACAAGCGGCACCTGTTCCGTTATGCCGACGAGCACCGGCGCTACGCCGCCGGACGCGAGCGGCTGATCGTCGAATGGAGAGGCTGGAGGATCTGTCCGCTGGTCTGCTACGACCTGCGTTTTCCGGTGTTCTCGCGCAACCGCCACGACGACGCGCGGGGATTCGAATACGACCTCGTGCTGTTCGTCGCCAACTGGCCGTCCGCGCGTGCCCATGCCTGGCGCACGCTGCTGCGTGCACGCGCAATCGAGAACCTCGCCTATTGCGCCGGCCTCAACCGCGTGGGCGTCGACGGCAACGGGCTGCCGTATTCCGGCGACAGCGCGGTACTCGATTTCCTCGGACAGACGATGGCCGATCTTGGTGCGCAGGAACAGACCGTCACCGTAAGCCTGGATTCGGCAGCGCTCGCGGCGTTCCGCGAGAAGTTTCCCGCATGGATGGACGCGGACGCATTCGAGCTGCGGTGACGTTGGCTGCCGGGGCTGTTGTAGGTGGGGCCGAGCTTTGCGAAGCCCAACGTGTGACGCCAACCTGGCTTGCTGCGTAGCTGACGGGACCCGCCGGCGCAGCGCGACGACCAGCACATCCCCCCGATGCTTCGCATCGATCGCCTTCGCAAGCAAAGGGGTGTTCTGCTTCCGCCTCCCGCGGGAAGGGGATCGAGGGGGATGGCTCTAGAGGATCGCGAGTACGTTTTCGGGCGGCCTGCCCAGCACGGCCTTGCCGTTCGCGAACACCACGGGGCGCTCTATCAGGCTCGGATGGTGCGCCATGGCCTCGATCAATTGCGTGGGGGTGAACCTGGGGTCTTGCAGGCCAAGCTCCGCGTAAGCCGGCTCGCCCTTGCGCATCAGGTCGCGCGGGTGCATGCCGAGGAGTTCCAGCGCATGCGCGATCTGCGATGCGGAAGGCGGATTCTCCTGGTAGTCGACGATCGCGGGTTCGAATCCCCGCGCGCGGAGCAGCTCGAGCGTTGCGCGCGACTTGGAGCAACGCGGGTTGTGCCAGATGCAAGCGTCGGTGCTGGCGGGCATGCCGGAACCCGTCAGTCCCGCGAAGGGCCGTTGCCGCCCTTGCCGCGCGGACCGCGTCCCCCGCGGCCGGCATCGCTGCGGTTGCGGTTGCCCCCCGGGGCGCTGCTTTTGCCGCCCGGAGCATTGCGGTTGCCCCCCGGGGCGCTGCTTTTGCCGCCCGGAGCGTTGCGGTTGCCGCCCGGGGCGTTGCGGTTGCCGCCCGGTCCGCGCTGGCCACTACCCGGCCGCGTGTCGCCCGCAAACCAGCTTCGCACCGACGGCAGTTCCTGGCCTGGCGCGACGCTGCGCCTGCTCTTGCGCTTGCGGCCGGCGGGTTTGTCGGGCTTCAGGACATTGCCGTTCACTTCGCCGCGCGGCGGTCCGCGGCGGCGCTTGCCGTGATTGTTGAAGTCGTCGGGTCGAACGCGGTCGAAGGCGGTCAGCTCGCGGGCCTCGTCATGGCGCACCCCTGTCCATGCATGGGGCGTCTGGCCGGAGGGCCGGATCTCGGTGACCCCGCGCGGGGTGTGGCGCTGGTGCAGCACCGGCTTCAGGGTGAGGACCGGCTGCGCGGGCCCGGTGCCAGCGAGTTCGCGCAGCGCCTTCACCGCTTCCTCGGACAGCATCTCGTTCTGCCCCGGGCGCAGGCCCCGCGGAAGTTCGACGCTGCCGTAACGGATGCGCTTCAAGCGGCTGACGAGGAATCCCTGCGAATCCCACAGCCGTCGCACTTCACGGTTGCGGCCTTCGTGCATCACCACGCGGAACCAGCAATGGCTGCCGCCTCGGCTGACCACGTGGATTTCGTCGAAGCGCGCGGGACCGTCTTCCAGTTCCACGCCCGCCTTCAGTTTCTCGAGGGCCTCGTCCGGAACTTCGCCGTGCACACGGCACAGGTATTCCCGCTCGAGTTCGTGGCTCGGGTGCATCAGCGCGTTCGCGAGTTCGCCATCGGTGGTCAGTAGCAGCAACCCGGTCGTGTTGATGTCGAGGCGGCCGACCGAAATCCAGCGCGCGCCGTTGAGGTGCGGCAGGTTCTCGAATACGGTTGGGCGGCCTTCGGGGTCTTCGCGGGTGGTCAGCTCGCCTTCCGGCTTGTGGTACATCAGCACCGCGGCCCGGTCGTGGTTGTCGGTCGCCACCACGAACTGCTTGTTGTCGAGCGCCACGCGATCGCCCGCGCGTACGCTCGAGCCGGTCTGTGCCGCGCTGCCGTTGACCAGGATTTCGCCGGCGCCGATCCGCTCTTCCAGCGTGCGGCGCGAGCCGAGGCCGGCGTTGGCGAGCACCTTGTGGAGGCGTTCTTCCAGCACGTCGCTGGAGTCGGGGGCGGCAGACCGCTTGAGGGTCAGCAGGGAACGTGGGGCGGAACTCATGCAGCGTCCTCGGTGGTACGCGGGCCATCAATCGGCGCATCGGCGCCGGCGGGATCCGGCGGGTTGGGGGAAATGGAATCGCCGTCGGCGGAATCCGCGGCGGAGGCCTCGGCGCGGCCGGCGACCGGAAGATTCGCCGCGGCCGTCAGCGCGAGCTGCGGATCGGGATCTGGAATCTCGCGGATCTCGGCAAGCGTCGGCAACTGGTCGAGCGACTTGAGGTTGAAGTAATCGAGGAACTGCCGGGTGGTGCCGAACAGCGCGGGTTTGCCCGGCACGTCGCGGTAGCCGACCACACGGACCCATTCGCGTTCCTCGAGCGTGCGCACGATGCTGGTAGCGACCGCCACGCCACGCACCTGTTCGATTTCGCCGCGGGTGATCGGCTGGCGGTACGCGATCAGCGCCAGGGTCTCGAGCAGGGCGCGCGAATATTTCGTCTGGCGCTCGGCCCACAGCCGCGCGACCCAAGCATGCACGGCCTCGCGGACCTGGTAGCGGAAGCCGGAAGCAACTTCCACCAGCTCCACGCCGCGGCCCTCGCAGGCCTGCGTCAGCGACTCGATTGCGCGGGCGAGGTCTTCGTGGCCGACGCCGTCCTCTTCATGAAACAGCGCCGCCAGCATTGGCAGCGTGAGCGGCTGCTGGGCCGCGAGCAGGGCAGCTTCGACGATGTTGTTGAGTCTTTCTGGTTCCACTTGTGCCTCGCTAAACGCGCACGAAAGGCGATCTATCCGCCAAGAAAGGCGAACGAAAACGCGAATGAACGTAAGGGGGAACGTCTGCTGGTTTTATTCGTGTTGACTTGCGTTCATTTGCGGACGGAGTCGCTGGCTCTAATCCGCGGTTTCCGCTGTCGCGCGCGCCTTCAGGTAGATCGCGGCTAGCGGGGCTTCCTGCATGATCTCGATCAGCCGGTCCTTGGCGAGTTCCAGCAGCGACAGGAACGTCACCACCACGCCGAGCCGGCCTTCCGTCGCATCGAACAGCGTCTCGAAGCGGTGGAAGGCGCCATCACCGAGCTTGCGCAGCACGTCGCCCATGCGCTGGCGCACCGACAACGGTTCGCGCTCCACCGCATGGTGACCATACAGTTCGGCGCGGTGCATGACATCGCGCAGTGCCAGCAGCATTTCGCGCAGCTCGACCGGCGGTGGCAGCTTGACTACCTTGTGGTCGGGGACGAAGGCGCTGGCGTTGTCGAGATCGCGCTCCATGCGCGGCAGGCCATCGATGTCCTCGGCGGCCTTCTTGTAGCGTTCGTACTCCTGCAGGCGGCGTACCAGTTCGGCACGCGGGTCCTCCTCGATGCCTTCCTCCTGCGGCGGCCTGGGCAGCAGCAGGCGCGACTTGATCTCGGCGAGGATCGCGGCCATCACCAGGTACTCGGCCGCGAGCTCGAGGCGCATTTCGCGCATCACGTCGATATAGTTCATGTACTGCCGGGTGATCTCGGCGACCGGAATATCGAGGATGTTCAGGTTCTGCCTGCGGATCAGGTACAGCAGCAGGTCGAGCGGTCCCTCGAACGCCTCGAGGATGACCTCCAGCGCGTCCGGGGGGATGTACAGGTCCTGCGGGATCTGCAGGATCGGCTGGCCGAGTACCACCGCCAGCGGCATTTCCTGCTGCCGCGGGGTTTCCGCGGCAGCGGATGCGTCGGCGGCAGTGCCCGCGCCGGGCAAGGGTTCGGTGCTCATCCGGCACTCGTCTGGAGCGGATCGGCGGCACGCGGGGCGCCGCAATCCTCGGGTTTGCGAAGTTCACTCATCGTATGCAACGTCACCTGTTGCCGGACCGCGCGCCACCCGACCGGGTGCGCCGCTACGGCCCGCGACGCGGCAACCAGGACACAGGTATCGGTCCACCTCCGGACGCCCTCTGGTTCGGGCGCGCCCGGCATCGAAGCTTGCATGGGCCGATGATGGGATCGGCCTACCGCTTGCCCGTGATCGACGGATCCCCGAAGTCCCGTCTGCGCGACGCCGCCGAGTGTCCCTTGGAGCCGGTCGCGGTGGCCGTGCGGTGTCACAGGGTTGCCGGTCAAGGTCACACCGGCGGTACGCGTGTAGGGTAAAGCCGAACGCGCTGCAAGTCCAGAGGCGTGCATCGCTGCTTTGGCGCGTTACTTGCTTGGCCTGTGGCGGCGGCGGGCGCCCCAAGGGGAGGCGCGATCAGCGCGCGCAGGGGCTGAGGTCGATACGAGGTTCGAGGAATGTTCGACGTGGTGGGGGAATACAAATTGGAAGGCTCGGTCGAGAACCATGTACGCCACGCGCGGATGGTGCGTCAGACCGCCGTGCTGATGAGCCGGCGCGGCGATGTCTGGCAGACCGACCTCGCCGACATCTCCGCGACCGGCGTGCGGCTGTCGCGCCCGAGCGAATGGCACGGACGTGCCGGCGACGTCTGGGTGCTCGACATGTTGTTCAACGACGACGTCAACGTCCACGTGATGGCAGAGGTGGTCCGGGTCACCACCGATCACATCGCGCTGGCGTTCGCCCGGATCCCCGAGGACGTGCAGGCGCCGCTGTGGAACCTTCTCGGTGGCTACGCGGATACGCTGGAGCCGTGGAGCGATCGGGGCGCCGTTTGCGAGTGACCCGGCACCAGCAGGGCGGCCAGCGGCCGCCCTGCGTGCCATGCGCCTGACGTCAGCGGTGTTGCCCGTCGCCGGGCTGGTGCTTGTCGTCCTTCGATTTGCCGCGCCGGTTGTCCGTTTGCGCGTGGGGATTTCCGTGCGTCGATTGTGCGGTGGGGGGTATCTGCTTGCGCGGCGGGCGCTGCCCGCTCGTACTCCGTGACGGCACGGGCGGGTTCGGCCGGGCGTTGCCGCGGGCCGGCGTGTTCCGCATTTCGGGTTTCGCGGACATCGGCTGGGTGCGTGCGTGCGGCGCCTGCACCATCGGCCGTCCGCGATTCGGTTCGCTCGTCGGACGGGGCCGCGGCGCAGGTTGCGGCCGGTTGCGCGGCGCCTTCACCGTGGCGCGTTCGCGTGTTGTCGTGCTGCTCGCCCGAGGCTGCGGCGCACCCTGCGTGCGGCCGCGGGGTGCCTGTACGTTCGTGCGTGGGCGAGCCGACGTGCTGGTCGGGCGCGCGCGAGACGCAGGCGTTGCGCGCACCGCGTGTGGACCCTCGAGCTTTCCGGGGCGTTGTGTCGCGAATACCGCCGGATGTCCCCGGTTCGCCTTGAAGTGCTGGGCGGGGTCCTGCTTCGCCACGTCGCGCTGGCGCGCCTGCATCGAGGTCGGCGACCAATGGCGCAGCTTCGCGACTGCGCGCTGCCTCGAGGTGGGTCGCGCGGTGATGCCGCCGCGGCCGCCGTTGTAGCTGACCCGCCTGACGCGGGCGTTCCTGACCACGGTCCGGTTCACGTACACGTTGCGGATGTTGACGTTGACGTTGTTGACCGCGCGGTTGTAATAGAACTCGCGCCCGCGCCAGTACCCGCCCTGGTAGCCGACTCCGGTGTATCCGTATCCGTAGTCGATGCCGCCGTAGAAGCCGACCTGGGGCGCCCAGTAGCCGGCATGCCAGTGATAGTAGCCATCCGACCAGCCCCACCATCCCGGCGTCCACAGCAGGCCAACCTCCGGTGGCATCACCCACGTGCCCGGAACCCAGTAGTAGTCGCTTCCATCCCAGTCCCAGTAGCCGGGCGTCCAGATGTAGCCGGGAGCGGGGACGACCGGTTGCTCGTACACGGGCAGCGGCGGAGGCGCGATTCCGATGGATACGCCGATGCTTACCTGGGCGGTGGCGACGAGCGGCAAGGCGGCCAACATCGGCGTGGCGAAGAGACCTGCGGCGAGCA
>JAICJG010000173.1 GCA_025928585.1 Rhodanobacteraceae bacterium | reverse complement strand
CGGCACCTTCTTGCCCATCGCGCGGCGCAGCAGGTCGGCGCCGCCCAGCGAATAGCCGCCGACGATCTGCGCCATCTGCATCACCTGCTCCTGGTAGACCATGATGCCGTAGGTCTCCTTCAGGATCGGTTCGACGCGCGGATCGGGGTAGGTCACCCGTTCGCGGCCGTGCTTGCGCGCGACATAGTTCGGGATCAGCTCCATCGGACCCGGGCGGAACAGCGAGTTCAGCGCGATCAGGTCCTCGAAACGGTCGGGTTTGGCATCCTTCAGCAGGCGCTGCATGCCACCGCCTTCGAACTGGAACACGGCGACGGTGCGCGCTTCGCGGAACAGCCTGAAGACCTCGGCATCATCGAGCGGCAATTGCGCGATGTCGAGCGGCGCTTCGCCGGTTTCGGCGCGGCGCGCATTGAGCGCCTTGACCGCCCAGTCAATGATCGTGAGCGTACGCAGACCGAGGAAGTCGAACTTCACGAGACCGACGGTCTCGACATCGTTCTTGTCGTATTGCGTGACGACGCCGGCGCCGCCGGGTTCCGAATAAAGCGGCGCAAAGTCGGTGAGCGCTGTCGGTGCGATCACGACGCCGCCGGCGTGCTTGCCGGCGTTGCGCGCCAGGCCTTCGAGTTTCAGTGCGAGGTCGATCAGGGTGCGCGCCTCCTCGTCCTGCTGGTACAGCTCGCAGAACTCGCGCACCACCCGGTCGGGTTCCTTGCGGGATTTCTCGCTGCGGCCCAGCGCATCCGAAAGCGTCAGGTCCAGTGGCATCCGCGGGATCAGTTTGGCGATCCTGTCGACCTGGCCGTAGGGCATTCCGAGCACGCGTCCGCAATCGCGCAGTACGGCCTTGGCTGCCATCGAACCGTAGGTGATGATCTGGCTGACCTGGTCGCGGCCGTACTTCTGTGCGACGTAGGCGATCACCTCGTCGCGCCGCTCCATGCAGAAGTCGACATCGAAATCCGGCATCGACACGCGTTCGGGATTGAGGAAGCGCTCGAACAGCAGCCCGAAACGGAGCGGATCGAGGTCGGTGATGCCGAGGCTCCATGCGACCACCGAACCCGCGCCCGAACCGCGGCCGGGTCCGACCGGGATGTCCTCGGATTTCGCCCAGCCGATGAAATCGGCGACGATCAGGAAGTAGCCGGCGAACCCCATCTTGCCGACCACGTCGAGTTCGCGATCGAGGCGTGTGTCGTAGTCGTCCCTGGTGTGGCCCGGCGCGAGCCCCGACGCGGCGAGCCGGCGATCCAGCCCTTCGCGCGCTTGCGCGCCGATCCACGACTCCAGCGTATGCTTTTCGGGCACGGGAAACGCCGGCAGGTAGTACTTGCCGAACGACAGCTCGAGGTTGCAGCGGGTTGCCAGCTCGACGGTGTTCTCGAGCACTTCGGGAAGATCGGCGAACGCGGTAGCCATCGCGTCGGCGGGCTTCAGCCACTGCTCGGCGGAATAGTCGCGCGGCCGGCGCGGATCGGTGAGCTGGAATCCTTGCTGGATGCAGACCCGCGCCTCGTGCGCCTCGAAATCGTCGGCATCGAGGAAGCGGACGTCGTTGCTGGCGATGACCGGAAGGTCAAGGTCGGCCGCGGCCTGCAGGGCGCGCCCGTTGAATCCTTCCTCGCCGTCGCGGCGGGTACGGGTCAGCTCCAGGTACAGGCCATCATCGAAATGCCCGCGTAGCGCGTCGAGGCTGGCCTTCGCATCGTGCTCGCGGCCGCTCGCCGCGAGCTGGCCGAACGGGCTGTCACGGCCCGCGATCGCGAAGAGTCCATCGACCGCGCCCGCGAGCCAGTCCGGTTGCAGTTGCGGTCGTCCGCCGTGCTGGCCCTCCAGCCACGCGCGCGATATCAGGCGCGTCAGGTTGAGATAGCCGCTGCGGTCGCGGCACAACAAGGTGAGGCGACCCGGGCGCAGGGCGTCATCGGGATTCGCCAGCCACAGGTCGCAGCCCATGATCGGCTTGACGCCCGCTTTTTCAGCGGCCCGGTAGAACTTGATCTGCGCGAACAGGTTGGAATCGTCGGTCAGCGCCAGCGCGGGCAACCCCAGCTCGACCGCGCGGCTGACGAGGTTCGCATGCTTCGCCTTGGCCGGATCGCCGTATTCGGGCTTGTCCGGGATGCGGATGGTCGAGTCGCGCAGCGAGTATTCGCTGTGGACGCGCAGGTGGATGAAGTCGATCGGCATGGCGGCGGACGAGGTATTCTTGCAAGCGTATTGTCCCGCGGCGGGAGCGGCAAGCTTGACAGACCGTGCATTCACGCCAGCGCCGGATTCTCCAGGGCGGCGCCGGCGCTGTCCGAGCGTGGTGCCGGTTCCGTCGCTGCGCTCCTTGAACCGGCCTACTGGGCGGCCCTTCGGGCGCGGCTGCGCGTTTCGCGCCACTCCTGCGGCGCGGATTTTGTAGGTTGGGTCGACCCAGCTTCATCGGGGAAGCCCAACGAACTGCGATGTTGGGCGTCGCGTACGCTCGGGGAAACCGAAGGTATTTCGGTGCTGGGCGTGCGCACGCTCAGCCCAGCCTGCCTACTTGCAAGGCTGCCCTTGGGGCCGGCTGCACCGTTCGCGCGACTCCTACGGCGCAGTTGTCGCTGCGCTCCCTGAATGGGCCTGCAGGGCTATGCCGGCAGCGTCAGCGGCAGTTCCTGCACGAGCGCCGCCCGCACCGGTGCGAAGCTGCGACGGTGTTCGGGACAGGGCCCGAGCCGCTGCAGGGCCTCGCGGTGACTCGGGGTGGGATAGCCCTTG
>JAICJG010000020.1 GCA_025928585.1 Rhodanobacteraceae bacterium | reverse complement strand
TGGTTTCCGGGCGATGCGCGATCACGATCCGGGTGATCGCCAAGCGGTGAACGGCGGCGTTGACCTGCCGCTCGCGTTCGATATCGAGATGGCTGGTGGCCTCGTCCAGCACCAGCAGCGAAGGCCGTCTGTACAGGGCGCGAGCCAGCAGGACGCGCTGCTTCTGGCCGCCTGAGAGCGCGGAGCCCATATCGCCGACGAGGCTCTGGTAGCCCATGGGCATTCGGACAATGTCGTCATGGATCGCTGCCTGCCGCGCCGCCGCCTCGATACGGGACTGCGTCGCTTCGGGATCGAAACAGGCGATGTTGTCCGCGATGGAGCCGGCGAACAGTTGGTCGTCCTGCATCACTGCTCCGATCAGGTCGCGGTAGCGGCCCAGACCCACCCGTCGGATGTCGATGTCGCCATACAGGACTTCGCCTTCCTGTGGTTCCAGAAGCCCCAAGATGATCTTGGCAAGGGTGGTTTTGCCGCATCCGGAGGGACCGATAAGTGCCACCGATTGGCTCGCCGGAACCCTGAGCGAACAGTTCTTCAGGATCCAAGGCTCACCTTCGGCATAACGGAAACTGACGTTGCGCACGTGGATTTCCGCTTTCGGCAATGGCGCGTTCCACGTGGATTCGACGTGGCGCTCGGGCGCTGTTAGGGCGATGTCGGCCACGCGTTCCGCGTGCAGGCGCAACATCCGGAACTCGATGCCTTTGTCGATCAGGGCCGCCGCGCGGGTCACGAACTGGTCGGCATAGGCGGCGAACGCCACCAGCATGCCGGCGGTGAAGGTGCCGTCCAGCACCAGCACCGCGGCCAACCAGATCAGCGCGACCCGCTCGATGCCGAAGATCAACTGGTTGCCGCTCTGGAAGGCAATGTTGAGCCGCTGCATCGCGATGTTGCGATTGACGGTTTCCACGACCGCGTTGGCATAGCGGGCGGTGCGTGGCTGCTGCTGGTTGTGAATCTTCAGCGTTTGCGCGCCACGGAGGGCTTCGAGCAATTCCGTTTGCTGACGCGCCGCGTACACGATCTGGTCTTCCTGGGCACGTCGCAGAGGCTGATAGGTGAACCACCGCAGGACGGCGTACAGCGCGAACGCGGCAAGAACGATCAGGGTCAACTTGATGCTGTACAGGGCCAGCACGACGAGGGTGAGGCTCGCCATGAGGCCGTCGAGGATCGCGGCGACAAAGCCGGTGGTAAGCGTTTGCTGGATGGTGTGCATGGAGCCGAAGCGCGACACCACATCGCCGACGTGGCGCTGTTCGTACCAATCCAGCGGCAGCTTCAAGAGGTGCGCGAACACATTGGTGATCCACTGCACGTTGAGCATTGCGCCGAGCCAGGTGATGGTCCATGCACGCACCGCAGAAATCGCGGCTGAAAAGAACGCCACGAGCAGGAATCCGATGCCGAGCAGCATCAGCAGACCCCGGTCGGCCGACACCAGCGCCTGATCGATCACCCATTGCAGGTAGAACGGGCCGACCAGCGCGAACACTTCCAACGCCAGCGCCAGCGCGAAGACCTGGATGAGGGCGCTTGGCAGGCCCGTGACTGTCCCCGTGAGCGCGCGCAGCGAGATCGACTGCCGCGCCCTCATCGGTTTGAAATCGGCGCCGGGTGAGCACTCGAGCGCGACGCCGGTGAAGTGCTTCGAGATTTCCGCGGTCGAGAGCTTCAACACGCCGCGCGCCGGATCGTGGATTACCGCGCCACGCGAGATGACACGCTTCAGCACGACGAAGTGGTTGAGATCCCAGTGCAGCACGCACGGCGTCTTGAGCTCGTAGAGTTCCTCCAGCTCCAGCCGCAAGGGGCGTGTCTCGAATCCCAGTTTGGCGGCCATCTTCATGACGCGCGCGAGATTGGCGCCCTTCAACGACATTGAATAGCACCGACGCAACGAAGGCAGGTCGACATCGTGGCCGTGATAGCGCGCGATCATCGCCAGCGATGCCAAGGCGCACTCGGCCGCTTCGGTCTGCAGGATCACCGGCAACTTGCGCCGCCAGCCCCATTGCAGGCCACCGAGGAACCCATCGCCGATGGTCGCGTCGGCGCTCATCTGCCATCCGCTCCCTTGGCATGGACTGCAAGTTGTTCGCGCAGCCCGTATAGCGGCTCGAACACCCACTGCCACAGGCTGCGGCGGTCCAGCAGGATGTCGGCGTCGAGCGCCATGCCCGGTTTCAGAGCCTCGGCCTTGCCGTAGGCGTCGATCGTCTGGCGATCGAGGGCGACCAGCACCCGATACAGCGGTGTGGCGGTGTGCTGTCCGAGCAGGCTCGCGGCCCCGGCCGGGCTCAGCGCACTGCGGGAGACTTGCACCACCTTGCCGTACTGCTGCCCGAATTTCTGGTACGGATAGGCGCGATAGCGCAGGACCACGTGATCGCCCTGCGTCACGAAACCGATTGCGCTGCTGGGCACCAGCAATTGCGCCTCGAGCTTCGAGCCGGCCGGTAAGATCGACAGCAGCGGTTGTCCGGAAGCCACGTTCTGGCCATTCTTTACCAGCAGGGTCGCAACGACACCGGCGCGCGGCGCGCGCAAAATCGTGCCACGCTGCGCCTCGCTCTCGGCGAGTTGTGCATCGAGCTGCGCCAATTGGCCTCGTAGCTTGTTCGCCGTGGCGGCGGTATCGAGCGGAAGCCGGGCCAGTTGCGAACGCAATGCGCTCAGCTGTTGCAGGGCATCGAGGCGCTGGCGGCGCAGGGTCTTGATCCCCGCCTGCTGCGACAGTGCGGTCGCCTGGTACTGGTCGAATTCGACGGTCGAGATAATGCCCTGCTGGCGCAATGGTTCGGCCTTTTGCAACAGGTGCATGGTCGTTTCGGCCTGCTGCCGCTGCAACACCAGTTGCCCATCGATCTGGCGGACCTGTGCCTGCAGCATGCCCATGCGGGTACGCAAATCGTCGGCTGCGACAACTGCCCCGGGCTTCAGATTGGCGAGCGTGGTTCGAAGTTGCGCCTGTTGCGCGCGCAACTGCTCGCTGACGAGCGCATGGGTATCTCCCATGCTGGCACTCACGAGATTGGCCGATACCTCGACCAGCGGCTGGCCAACCGCGACGTGCTGGCCTTCGCGTACGAGCGCACGCGCGACGATACCGGTCGTCATGGCGGAGAGGGTGAGCAGGCCGGCGCTGGGCTCGAGCTGACCCGCCACCTCGGCGTGGCGGGTGTACCGGCCGAAGACGAGGAACAGCACAATCACTGCGGCGAGGGTTGCCGCCAACAGGACCCACCAGACGAACGCAAGCGGCGTCGCCAGGTTGATCGCGCCCAGCCAATGGTTTTGCTGCGCGCGCAATACCTCCTTGCGAAACAGATCCCCCATCCCTGCATCCGCCCCCCGCGGACCCCGTCCTGGCACCAAGGGGTAACACAAGAACCTTTCGTCAACCTTTCGTCTACGTAATCCGGAAGACGATATTTCCGGAGAACCGAACCCGCTGCGGAGGCGATACGGCGCCGGTTCGGGCGGCCACCGGGGGACCGGAAAAACGCATCCCTCAGCGAAAAACACGCGCCGGTTTTGCGGAGTGACTGGTGGTGACGCCGAGCCACGGTGCGCGCAGAGCGGACTCGTGGCCACGGGGTGCGCTGGCCAAGCGCGCCCACAATCCAGACTGGCGCGTGGATCACCACCGTTACAATCGGGCGTCCCCGACCTGCCGCCGGATGTGCGACTGATGCCCGAACCTTCCGAGTCCCGAGCCCCGAGTCCCGAGTCCCGAACGATCGCCTTCATCGGCGGCGGCAACATGGCGCGCAGCATCATTGGCGCGCAGATCGCGCGCGGCGTGCCAGCGGCGGCGATCCGGGTGGCCGAGCCGCACAGCGAAACCCGCGAGGCGCTGGCGCGTGAGTTCGGGATCGCGACCTTCGCCGACAACGCCGAGGCCGTCGCGGGTGCCGATTGCGTGGTGCTGGCGGTCAAGCCGCAGGTGATCGGGCCGGTCTGCGAAGGACTCGCCGCACCGCTCGCGGCCGCGCGGCCGCTGGTCGTCTCGGTCGCGGCCGGTATCCGCGTCGCGCAACTGGAGGGCCTGCTCGGCGCGGAGCGTGCGATCGTCCGCTGCATGCCGAACACGCCGGCGTTGCTCGGCGCCGGCGCTTCCGGGCTGTTCGCCAACCGCAACGTCGATCCTGCGCAACGCGCGCTCGCCGGGCGGATCCTCGGCGCCGCCGGGATCGTGCGCTGGATCGGGGACGAGGCCCAGATGGATACCGTGACCGCGCTGTCGGGCTCCGGCCCGGCCTATTTCTTCCTGCTGGTGGAGGCGATGGAAGACGCCGCCGTCGAACTCGGCCTGCCGCGCGAGGACGCGCGGGCGCTGGCGGCGCAAACCTGCCTCGGTGCCGGCCGCATGCTGGCCGACGGCGGCGAGACCGCGGCAACGCTGCGCCAGCGCGTGACTTCGCCGCACGGCACCACGGCAGCGGCGCTGGATGTGTTCGAGCGCGGCGGTTTGCGGGCGCTGGCCGCGCGTGCCCTCGGCGCGGCCCGGCAGCGCGGTACCGAGATGTCGGCGGAGCTCGACCGTGGACACGCCTGACCGGATCCCGCGCGCATGATCTACCTCGCCAACGCGCTCGCCCTGCTGATCCAGTTCGCCTTCGGCTGCGCGGTCGCGCTGTTCGTGTTCCGGCTGCTGGCCGAAGCGGTGCGCGCCGACTTCTACAACCCGATCTGCCAGTTCCTCTATCGCACGACCAATCCGGTGCTGACCCCGCTCCGGCGGGTGGTGCCGACCTGGCGGCGGATCAACCTGGCGGCGCTGCTGATCGCGTGGATCCTCGAGGTCGTCAAGAATTTCCTGCTGCGCTACACGGTGCCGGAATTCTGGGCGACGAATGCCGGCACGCTGGTGCTCGGCATCGCCGACCTGCTCGATTTCTTCGCGATCATGTACCTCATCATGATCTTCGCCTGGGCGCTGCTCAGCTACGTCAACGTCGATGCGCGCAACCCGCTGGTGCCGCTGCTCGGCAAGATCACGGGCCCGGTCCTCAAGCCATTCCGCTGGCACCTGCCGCTGATCGGCGGCTTCGACCTGTCGCCGGTGCTCGCGATCCTGGTGATCCTGCTGGTGCAGACCGTGTTCGTCGCCTGGCTGATGGACGTCGGGCATACGATCTGACGAATAAGCGGGCGGGCGCCACCTCCGCAGTCGCGTCCAGATGAGCGACCCCAAAGCCATCCCCCTCGATCTCCCCTTTGCCGAAGGGGGGACGCAAGGCAACGCTCTGGCCCCTTCGGTTGCATCGGGGGGAAGAGAAGCTCAGCGCGCACCCGAGGCCCAGCGGGAAATCACGGTGTGCAGGGCGTCCAGGCCGTCGGTGAGCGCGGCCGGCCCCGGCTGCAGGATGATCGGCGACTTGATTTCGTGCAGCTCACCGTCACGCACGGCGGGAATGGCGTCCCAGCCCGGGCGCGCCGCGACTCTTTCCGGCCGGAACTTCTTGCCGCACCAGGAGGCGAGGATCAGATCGGGTCGGCGGCGCACGACTTCCATCGGGTCGGCGAGGATGCGGTTTTTCGCCAGCGATTGATCGGCGAGTTCGGGGAACACGTCTTCGCCGCCCGCGATGCGGATCAACTCGGCGACCCAGCGGATGCCGCTGATCGGTGGCTCGTCCCACTCCTCGAAGTACACCCGCGGGTGGCGCGGCAGCGCCGCACCCTGCCCGCGCACCTTCTCGATGTGCGCTTCGAGACGGTTCGCGTAGTCGTCGGCGCTGGCCGCCGCGCCGACCAGCGCGCCGAGCCGCCGGACGTAGGCGAGGATGCCCGCGACCGAACGATGGTTGCTGATCCATACCTCGACGCCGGCGCGGATCAGCTCGCGCGCGATGTCGGCCTGGATGTCGGAAAATCCGATCGCGAAATCCGGTTCCAGTGCCAGGATCGCGTCGATCCTGGCGCTGGTGAACGCCGAAACCTTGGGTTTTTCCTTGCGCGCGCGCGGCGGCCGCACGGTGAACCCGCTGATGCCGACGATCCGGTCCTGCTCGCCGAGCGCGTACAGCACTTCGGTCGGCTCTTCGGTCAGGCAAACGATGCGCTGCGGGCCCGCTTTCATCGCATCTTCCGGCTGGCCATGCATCCGCCCATCAGCATCCGGTCAGGGTGACGCTCACCTTGCGGGTGTGCGGCGCCGCGCGGTGCTCCCACAGGTACACCCCCTGCCACGTTCCCAATGCGTACGCGCCATCGCGGACGGGCAGGCTCACGCTGACGCCGGTGAGAACCGCGCGCACGTGCGCCGGCATGTCGTCCGGGCCTTCGGCGTCGTGCCGGAACAGGGGATCGCCGTCCGGCACCAGCCGCGCGAAGAAGCGCTCGAGATCGGCGCGCACTTCCGGATCAGCATTCTCCGAGATCAACAGCGAGCAACTGGTGTGGCGCGTGAACACCAGCGCCATGCCGTCGCGCAGGCCGCTCTCGCGCAACGCGCGGCGCAGGGAATCGCCGAGGTCGACGAATCCGCGCCCGTGCGTCCGGACCTCGAATTCCGCCATGGCGAGCTTGGCCGCAGGCTGGGTGTTCACGGATACAGCAGGCGCTTTCGCCACTCGCCGTCGAGATACTCCCAACGCACCCGCTCGTTCAGGCGGTCGTTGTGCGCGTGCCAGAATTCGACCAGGTCGGGGACCACCCGGTAACCGCCCCAATTCGGCGGCCGCGGTACTGCGCGCCCCTCGTACTCGCGCTCGCAGCGCGCAACGTCAGCGGCCAGGGTGTGGCGGTCGGCCAGCGTACGGGATTGCCGCGAGGCCCAGGCCCCGAGTTGGCGAAGCCGCGGCCGCGTCGCGAAATACGCGTCGGATTCGGCAGCGTCCATTCGCTCCGCGCGACCCTCGACACGCACCTGCGCCGGCGGTTCGAGATGCGGCCAGTACAAGGTCAGCGCGATTTGCGGATGCGCATCGATCTGGACGCCCTTGTCGCTTTCGTAATTGGAGAAGAAACACAGGCCGCGTTCGTCGATCCGCTTCAGCAGCACCATGCGCGCCGACACGCGACCGTCCGGCCCCACGGTCGATACGCACATGGCGGTGGGTTCCGGGTCACTGCTTTGCCTGGCCTCATCGAACAGCCGTTGGAGCGTGTCCAGCACTTCCTTGGGGAGCATCGCCGATCCCGAAAGCCGTTGTGCAGGGCCATGCGGCCGGTCGCCGCAGGCAAGAAGAAGCGTATTGTGCGCTGCGCGCCGACGCCGGTGCAAACGAGGCAGCGCGAACGCGCGGCCGAACGTCTACGTCTGCTCGATCCGATAGCCGTGCTGATAGACCGCGGTCAGCCGCCAGCCGTGTTCACCCGCAAGCCCGAGCTTCTTGCGCAGCCGGCTGATGTGGGTATCGACGGTGCGGGTGCTGACGTCGCCGGCGAGATTCCAGACGTTTTCGAGCAGCGCGTCGCGGCTGACGATGCGACCATGGCGCCGGAACAGGAAGCAGGCGAGGTCGAACTCGCGCTGGGTCAGTTCCACCAGTTCGCCGCCGACGGTCACCTGGCGGCGCTGCGGATCAATCCGGTATGGCGGCAGCTCCACCACCTCGCTGCCGTCGGCGTCCGCACCGCGGCGGCGCAGGACCGCGCCCACCCGCGCGAGCAATTCGCGCTGCTTGGGCGGCTTGACCACGTAATCATCGGCGCCCGCCGCAAGGCCCTCGACGATGTCGGATTCCGCGCCGCTTGCGGTCAGGAAGATGACCGGCAGTCCGGAGTTGGCCGCGTGCCGTATCCAGGCCAGCACTTCGAGCCCGGTCGCATCGGGAAGGCTGCGATCCAGCAACACCAGGTCCACCGCCTCGTTGCCGAGCCGGCGGCGAAATTCGGTGGCGGTGCGGAACACCGAGCATCCGTAGCCCGCATGTTCCAGCCACAGGCGCAGCACGTTGGCCTGGTCGGGATCGTCCTCCACGCATCCGACCGTCCACGTCACGGCACTCATTTCCGTCTCTTCCCCCTGATCATCCGCATGACCCCTCGATCATGCCTGATGCACCGGCCTGTCGTCTGGCCGCACGCTGGCCATGGCCTGCCTGTCAATCGACTTCGAAGTTGATCCGCATATTGACACGCCATTCTCGCACAGCGCCGCCATTGTCGGTCACAACCTTGATATCGTTGATCCAGGCCCCCCTGATGTTCTTCACCGTCTTGCCGGCCTTCTCCAGCCCCACGCGAACCGCATCCTCGATGCCTTTCGGCGACGACGCACTCAACTCGATGACCTTGGTGACTGTCATGCTTGCCCTCCCGGCGGCGGTCGAGGTCGGCACCTCCGCAGAATGAAACCGAACCGAATGTGACGACGCTCACATTCTGCCCGATCGAGGGTAGCGTACACGATTCGACCGCAAGGGGTCGAGCCGGAGCAGGCGAAGGCTCGACGAATGTCAGAACCGCCGCCGCAGCTCGCGATGGAGCGCCGGTACCGCAGCGAACACGCTGCGGGTATCGAGGGACAGCTCGGCGCCCTCGAGCGTCGTGAACACCCCGCCCGCCTCGCGCACGACCACCGAGAGCGCAGCGACATCCAGGATGTTGACGTCGGACTCGATCACGATGTCCAGCGCCCCGCGCGCCAACAGGTGGTAGTGGCAGAAGTCGCCATAGCCGCGGATTCGATCGACTTCGCGAATGAGTTGGCCGAGGGCCTCCCAGCGGCGCGCATCGCGGGCCATCGACTGGATGTTGCCAATCGACAGCACCGCGTCGCCGGGCGCCGTAGTCCCTGCAACCCGCACCGGGGCACCGTCGAGGAACGCGCCGCCGCCGCGCCGCGCCCACATGGTTTCGCCGAAGGCTGGCGCGTGCGAGACGCCGAGGACCAGCTCGCCCGCGTGCATCAGGGCGACTTGGGTAGAGAAGAACGGCGTACCGCGAATGAAACTCTTGGTGCCGTCGAGCGGATCGACCAGCCACAGGAATTCGCCGCTCCCCTGGCGGCCGCGCTCTTCCCCAAGGATCGCATGGTCCGGAAATGCGCGCTGCAGCGCGGAACGGATGATGTCCTCGGCCTCGCGATCAGCGATGGTAACGGGCGTCGCATCGGGTTTGGTCTCGACCGCCACGCCACGACCGAAATACTCCATCGTCCGTTCGCCCGCGGCACGCGCTGCGGCGAGCGCGACATCGAGTGCATGGTCGAGGAAAGTGGCGTCGGGAGAGACATTCATGCCAGGGCCTGTTGGCAACGTGTCAGCAGGCCCCAGCTTAGCCGCGCTTGAGCGCGCCCGTCACCGCAGCGATCATGCCCGGATGGCCGACTCGCGATCCCGCAACCTTCGCCTCGCGGCGCGCGACCTCGCGCACGTGTGGCATCCGTGTACCCAGATGCGCGAACACGACGCCCAGTTGCCGTTGATCCCGATTGTCCGCGGCGACGGCGCGTGGCTGATCGACGGCGAGGGCAAGCGCTACCTCGACGGGATCAGTTCCTGGTGGAGCAATTTGTTCGGACACGCCAACCCACGCATCGCCGCCGCGATCGCGACCCAGGCGGGAACCCTCAACCACGTGATGCTGGCGGGCTTCACGCACGAACCGGCACTGCAACTGGCCGAAGAGCTGGCGCGCATCGCGCCCGCTGGGCTGACCCGGGTTTCCTTCGCCAGCGACGGCGCCAGCGCAGTGGAAATCGCGCTCAAGATGAGTTTCCACTACTGGCGCAACGTCGGCCAGCCGCAACGCACGCGCTTCATCGCGCTCGCCAATGCCTATCACGGCGAAACGCTCGGCGCGCTCAGCGTGAGCGATCTGCCGCTGTATCGGGCGGTGTACGGGCCGCTGCTGTTCGAACCGGTCGTCGCGCCCTCGCCCGACTGGCTGGATGCGGAGCCTGGCGAGAACGCCGACGCCGTCGCCCGGCGGCGCCTCGCGGAACTGCGCACGATCCTGGAGCGCCATGCCGGCGAGACGTGCGCCGTGATCATCGAACCCCTGGTGCAGTGCTCCGGCGGGATGCGGATGCATGCGCCGACGTATGTCGGCGGATTGCGCGCGCTGTGCGACGAATTCGGCGTGCACCTGATCGCCGATGAAATCGCAGTCGGTTTCGGGCGCACCGGCACGCTGTTCGCCTGCGAACAAGCCGGGATCGCGCCCGACTTCCTGTGTCTCGCGAAGGGTCTCACCGGCGGGGCGTTGCCGCTGTCGGCGGTTCTGACGACCGACGAGGTGTACCGGGCGTTCCTCGGCGACTATGCCGCCAACAACGCCTTCCTGCACTCGCACACCTTCAGCGGCAACCCCATTGCCTGTGCGGCTGCGCTGGCTTCGCTCGCGATCTTCCGCGACGAGCCGGTACTGGAACGCATCCGCGCATTGGCCGCGCGCTTGTCCGAACGGATCGAGCCGCTGCGCGACCATCCGCACGTGGCGGGCGTCCGCCAGACCGGTCTGATCGCTGCGTTCGATTTGGTTGCCGACAAGCCATCGCGCACGCCGTATCCGCCTGCCGACCGCCGCGGACTGCGCTTCTACCGCCACGCGCTCGGGCACGGGATCCTGCTGCGTCCGCTCGGGGACACGGTGTATTTCCTGCCGCCCTATTGCATCGACGATGGCGACATCGACCTGATGGTCGATGCGGCGGTTGGCGCGGTCGATGCGGCGACGGCGTGATGCAATAGGCGGCGACAGACGCTGTCGGCTGCACGCAGCAAGCTGCCGCCCGCCTGGCGCGCCGCACCACACGAGGTTTTCAGGAGCGCGCCCGGGGCCCCGCGCCGCATGTCCAGGCTGACGCAAACCCGAACCTCGTTGGGCTTCTCCCGATGGATCCGGGATCAGCCCAACCTACCGGGCTTGCTACGCCCGAAGCGGCTGTTGTGAAAAGTCAGCCCTGGATGGTCGTTCTGGTGTTTGGCGACCGGAAACGCCCGAAAGAGGGTTCGACGGCCGCAACGGAACCGCGTTCAGGGATGAACGCACGCTAATGTCCGTGGACGGTCACCGACGGATCCAGCATCTGCAATGCATGGCCGATGTCGGTCGCACCGGTGCGCTGGATGTCCTGCTGGCTGTAGCTGCGGCCCGCGACCGGCAGACATTGACCTTTGGGCGGCGGGATGTGGCTGCCGGTATCGCGGATGCACTGGCGCGAATCGAGCGCCGGCACCGCGCGCGCGGGCTTGGTGTTGCCCGGATTGGCCGGGGCGGCCTGCACGCCGCTCGGCGCCTGCCGGGCGGCGGCTGGAAGGGCGAATACCGTGGCTCCGCACAACAATCCCAAGGCGACACCGAGAATCCGCTGGCCGGATGTCGCGTGCTGGAAGATTGGCTTGTTCATGGCGAGGACTCCTGTTGAGGTCCCGTGTCCATTGTGCACCTGCCTGCGCCGAGTGGCGAACCGGCGGGACGCATGGCCGGGATTCGTTCATACTTCGGACCGCCGAATCCCGACCCAATTCCCTGCATGCGCATGACCCGCCTGTACGTCGAGGCACCGCTGTGCCCCGGCCCCGAAGTGGAGCTGCCGGCCGGCGCCGCCGCGCATGCGGTGCGGGTGCTGCGCCTGCGGCCGGGCGATCCCGTGACCTTGTTCAATGGCGATGGCCGGGAATACGCGGCCCGTTTGGTCGAGGTGGGCCGCAGGGCGCGCGCCGCCATCGACTCGGTCGGCGCACCGGCCCGGGAATCGCCGCTGCGGATCACCCTTTTGCAGGCGATCGCGCGCGGCGAAAAGATGGACTGGATCGTCCAGAAGGCGACCGAGCTCGGGGTCGCGCGGATCACGCCGGTGTCGACCGCGCGCAGCGGGGTCCGTCTGGATGCGGCGCGCGCGGACAAGCGCCGCGAACATTGGCATGCCGTGGCGATCGCGGCCTGCGAACAGTGCGGGCGCAACGTGGTGCCCGTAATCGATGCCCCCGTCGAGCTCGCGGCATGGCCCCGCGAAGCGGATGCCGGGGATCGAGGCGCACGCTGGATGCTGAGGCCCGATGCTGGAACCCGCCCGCGCGATTTGCGGCTTGCGCCCGGGAGGCCGACACTCGCGATCGGGCCGGAAGGCGGATTCGACGAAGCCGACACGACCGTGCTAGACGCGCAGGGCTTTCGTGGCCTGGCACTCGGGCCCCGCGTCCTGCGCACGGAAACCGCGGGCATCGCGGCGCTCGCGGCGCTGCAGGCGCTCTACGGGGACGGCTGAAGGAACGAACCTGCCGCCGTCTTCAGGCGGCGACCTGCGTCAACGCCTGCACGATCAGGTCTTCGAGCGTGGCGAGGTCCGGAATCCACGCCGGTTGATCATGCACGAGCACCTGTTCGCGCACTCCCAGCGGAAGCTCCGCGGCGCGCGGATCCGGGAGCAGCATGTCCTCGGAAACCAGCGTGAGGCGGGGGAAGCCCTGGGTCAGCACGCCGAAGTACGGCAAACGCGCATGCCCGCCCAATGCCTTCAGGATCGCGACCCGCGCGTTGTCATCGGATTCCTCATCGGCGATCCCCGCCAGGGCGGAAAACGCCACGACCGGCAGCCCCCAGCCGCGCCAGGCGATGCGGCCAAGCAGCCACGGCGGCGCACCCTTCACCACCGCCGGATGCGCGTAGGTGATCACTTCGGCCATCGTCGTGTTGGGCACCAGCACCCGCCCGCCGGTCACCGGCAGCATGACGCCGCGGATTTCGTGCGGCAGGGCGCCGGTCGTGGTCATCCCTTGCCCCCCTGCGCCGCCGTCTTCCTGGCACCCTCGGTTTCGGCCTTGGGCGTGCGCGGCTCACTTTCGTGCAGCCATCGCTCGATCGGGTCGGTATGCACCTGCGCAACCGAAACCGTATCCATCGGCACCAGTTCCAGTCCGGCCAGTGCCTCCGACAGGGCAAACTCCGCGACTTTGGATTCGGACGCCTTGTCGCGCGCGGGGGCGGGCACAGGCGCGGGCGCCGCATCCGTATCGACCAGTTGCCAGTCGTCCAGCGACGGCAGGCTGGGCAGTACATCGGCATCGCCAGCCCGGGCGGCGGCGTCCGGTTCGCCTGTCGATGGCGTGGCCGCGGCGGCGGGTTCCGCTGGCGCTGCAGTGACCGAGTCCGCCGCATCGCCGGATTCGACGAGGCGCCATACCTCCGTCGAATCTGCGCGGGCCTCCGCGTCCGCGAGGCGCGCGTCGATCATCGCGGAAAGCGCTTCGGTATCGACGTCCAGGTCACCTTCACCCGGGCTGCCGGTCTCATCGTCCCGCGCGGGCATTTCCGGCCCCGGCGGCATCGCAGCGACATTGGCGCTCGCGAAGCCGGCCGGCGCTTCGGCCGGAACCGCCCGCGAGGTGGCCGGTTCCCCGGATGCAACTGCATTGTGCCCTGCGGCAACGAAATCGGCTGTCATGGTTTCGATCTCCTGTGGCGACAGCGGTCGCTCGACCACGGCAGCTTCGCCCCGCGTCGACCCCTGTGGTTCCAGCGCCGCGACCACGGAACGCATGGCGAGCGGCGCGGATGGTTGTGGACGCGGCGGATCCATGTCGGTGCTGCCGCGGAGCTTGGCAAGCATGTGCCGCAGCCAGCGCGCACGGGCCCAGCCTTCGAGTCCGCGTGAAATTTCCGGATCGTTGTAGACAACCGCAACGCCATGCGCGCACAGGCTCGCTTCGACGGCGTCCAGCCAGTCGCCGCCGTCCACGTTCACCAGCGCCGCGGCCACCTGGGCGCCACACAGGCGGGCGATTTCGAACTCCGCGGCGGGGGCCGCATAGGCGATCTCGACCTGGCCCTGCACGGCCTCTCGCACGTGCGCGACGTCCGCTTCCTCGCCGTAGACCAGGGCGATCCGCAACGATCCGGGGGTAACACAATCAGGCACGATTCGCCTCCAGCATCTCGTTCACGTGGCGGAGCAGGTCGGCTTCGCTGTAAGGCTTGCCGAGGTAACGCTCGACGCCGATTTCGAATGCGCGCTGGCGGTGCTTCTCGCCGGTGCGCGAGGTGATCATGATGATCGGAACGTGCCGGAAGCGCGCGTCGTTTTTCATGTGGGTCGCGAGTTCGTAGCCGTCCATCCGTGGCATCTCGATGTCGAGCAACATCGCATCGGGGACGCGTTCCTGGAGCTTCTCGAGCGCATCCAGGCCATCCTTCGCGGTGACGACTTCGAGTTGCTCGCGTTCGAGCACCCGGGTCGTCACCTTGCGCATCGTGATCGAATCATCGACCACCATCACCAGCCGCGGACCGCCCGCGCGCGGGCGCGGCGCGTCCGCGGCGGATGCCGGCGGCTCGACATCCGCGGCGAGTGCCGCCGCGCGGGTAGCGACCACGTGGCGGACCAGCGGCGCGAGGTCGAGGATCAGCATCACCGAGCCGTCGCCCATGATGGTCGCGCCGAAGATGCCCGGAACGTTGCTGACCTGCGGCCCCACCGGCTTGACCACGATTTCGCGCGATCCGATCACGGTATCGATGCGCACCGCGGCGCGCAGGTCGCCGGCGCGGACCATCAGCAGCGGCAGTTGACCGTCGGCTTCGTCGGGGATCGGCGACGCGCCGAAGCCCAGGAGTTCGGAAAGATCGTGCAGCGCGTATTCCTCGCCGACATGGGAAATGGTGGCGTCGCCCTTCGCCTTGCGCTCGACCAGTTCGTCGGGATGGATTCGCGACACCGCTTGCACGGAGGTCATCGGGATCGCGAACGTGGTGTCGCCCGCGCGCACCGTGATCGCCTGGGTCACCGCGAGGGTGAACGGCAGGCGGATGTTGAACGTCGTGCCCCGGCCGTGCTCGGATTCGATCGTCAGCGAGCCGCCGAGCTGACGGATCTCGTTGGCAACCACGTCCATGCCGACGCCGCGGCCGGCGAGCTGGCTGACCTCGCTGGCGGTGGAGAATCCCGTCTGCAGCACGAAATCGAACAGCTCGCCGTCGGATACCGGCACGTCGGGCTTGAGCAGGCCGCGCTCGATCGCCTTGGCGCGGATCGCGTCGCGGTCAAAGCCGGCGCCGTCGTCGGATACCCGCACCAGCACCTCGGTGCCCTGGCGGCCGACCTGGATCGTGACGGTTCCTTCCATCGGCTTGCCGATCGCGACGCGTAGCGCGGGATCCTCGATGCCGTGGGTCAGCGCATTACGCAGCATGTGCTCGAACGGTGCCTTCATGCGCTCGAGCACGTTGCGGTCCATCTCGCCTTGCGCGCCGACGACCTGCAACTGCGCGCGCTTGCCGAGTTCGTCGGCGGCGCCGCGCAGGGTGCGGCGGAGGTTCGGCACCAGCGACTCGAACGGCACCATGCGCGTGCGCATCAGGCCGTCCTGGAGGTCGGAATTGACGCGCGATTGTTGCAACAGCAGGGTTTCGGACTGGCGGGTCTGGTCGTCGAGGATGTCCTCGATCGAGGCCAAGTCGGAAACCGACTCGGCCAGCGCGCGCGAGTACTGCTGCAGGTTCGAGAAACGGTCGAGCTCCAGCGGATCGAACGCCGTACCCGCACCGCCTTCGTTCTCGCGCTGGTAGCGCGACAGGATCTGCGTTTCGGTTTCGATCTCGAGCTTGCGCAACTGCTCGCGCAGGCGTGCGACCGTCTGCTCGAGCTCGACCAGGTTGAAACGGAAATTGCCGATCTGCTGTTCCAGCCGCGCGCGGTAGATCGAGGCCTCGCCGGCGGCATTGACCAGGGTATCGAGGAGGTCCGAGCGCACCCGGATCATTTCCGTCGGCGCCTGCAGCTCGCTCTCGTCCATCAGCGGCGCGGCGCGCGGCGGCGGGGCCGGTTGCGGGGGCGCGGAATCGCCGGGCGCGGGGACCGAACCGTCCACCGGGCGTCCCTCGGCCAGCGCATTGAATCGCTCGATCGCGTGGACCGCATCGCCCACCGCCCGGCGCTGCTGGATGCGCTGCACCAGCTCGTGCAGCCGGTCGAAACCGCGTTCCAGGGAATCGACCTCGAGCGGACTCAGTTCCTGCTTGCGATCACCGGCCTTCTCGAGCAGGGTCTCCATTGCGTGCGCGAGGTCGCCCACGGCACCGATGCCGACCACCCGCGCACCGCCCTTGAGCGTGTGCAGGATGCGCTGCAAACCGCGCACCGCATCCGCCTCGCCAGGCGCGGTGCGCAAGGCCGCGAGCGGGCCATCGGCCGCGTCGAGCAATTCGACGGCTTCTTCGGTGAACAGCGCAATCAATTCCGGATCGAGATCCGGAACATCGAGGCTGCCCTCGGGCTGCGGGTCCTCCGGAAACGGCGGCAGCGCGGCGGCTGCGATCTCGCGTGACGCAATTTCCCGCGCGGCGGCGATACGTTCGCCTTCGGCCTGCTCCGCGGCAATCCGTTCGGCTTCGGCCTGCTCCGCGGCGATGCGCTCGGCTTCCGCCCGCTCCGCAGCAATCCGTTCGGCTTCGGCCTGCTCCGCAGCGATGCGTTCGGCTTCCGCCCGCTCCGCAGCGATGCGGTCGGCTTCGGCCTGTTCCGCGGCCATGCGGTCGGCTTCCGCCCGCTCCGCGGCCATGCGTTCGGCTTCCGCCTGCTCCGCGGCCATGCGTTCGACTTCGGCCTGCTCCGCAGCGATGCGTTCGGCTTCCGCCTGCTCGGCTGCGATGCGCTCCTGCCCCACCCTTTCCTCGACAAGCTGCTCGGATTCCTCGCGCGCGGCGAGCAACTCGCCCTCTTCCTCGGTCGGCAACGGAAATGCCGCTGGCGGTCCGGCGGCGACCGCGGAATCCCGTGGCTCTCCCTCGAGCGCTTCCGGCTCCGGAAGCGGCTCGGTCGGCACCGGGCGCAGCGCGCCCAGGGGCGCGGCCTCAGGCCAGCGGTCACGCAGCGCCTCCATGCGTTCGGTCAATACCGTCGTGTCGGGGAGGTCCGGCATCGGCGCATCGAATTGCGCCATCACGTGTTCGGTCACTGCCACCGCGTCCCGCAGGGCATCGCACCCCTCGCGGTCGAGCGGTGCGCCGGCGCCACGCACCCGCCGGATCCACACCTCGGTCGGACCCAGCATGGCGGCAAGCGACTCGATGCCGACCATCGCCACCGCCCCGTGCAGCGTGTGCACGGAGCGCACCAGTTCATCGTCCGCCACGACGTCGTAATTCGCATCGCGCGCGAGGTAGTCCCGCATGTGGCCCAGATGCAGCCCGACCTCGGTCCGCAGCACGTCGAGCAGGATCGGATCGACCACCGGCAGTCCGGACTCGGGAGAAGTGATCGCCTGTTCGGACCACACGGGCACATCGACCGATCCGGAATCTGCGAGCGGCATCCAGCGGCGCACCTTGCGCATCACCCTGCGGTAGCCGCCGATCGCATCGGCGAGCGTCGCGGACTCGCCGGCGGCCAGCTTGTCGGCCGTGTGCATGATCGCATCGAGCGGCGGATCGAGCACCACCGCCTTGCCGTGCAGACCGGCATGCAACTTCGGCAGCGTCGCGACCGCCGCATCGACCACGGCCTGCACCTCGGCAGCGGGAGCGATGCTGCGATCGAGCACGCGATTCAACATGTTCTCGAGCTTCCAGCTGAATTCGCCCAGCGCCGTGGCGCCGACCAGCCGTCCCGAGCCCTTCAGGGTGTGGAAGGAACGCCGGACGTTCTTGAGCGTCTCGAGATCATCCGGATTCGCTTTCCACACCGGCAGGTTGACGTTGATGTTGGCGATTTCCTCGCCGACTTCCTCGACGAATACTTCGCGGATTTCCTCGTCGATCCCCGCGGCATCCTGGAACGCCGTGTCGACGGGCGCCTGGTCGCCGGCATCGGGCTCCAGCACCTCCTCATCGACCTCGACCCACTGGCCGGGACCGACGCCGGGAATCGCGTCGGCCCCCGGCGCGGCCGCGGTATCGCCACCGGGAACCGCGATCGGGAGGTCGACCGCACTCGCGAGACTGCGCCCCAACGCTTCCGCGGGCGCAGCGGCCGGCGGCTCGGCCGAAGCCCCGGGCGAGCCGGCGGTCGTGTCGTCCGCCGCCGCCCGCGCACGACGCTCCGGCAACGGCCAGTAGCCGAGCGCTTCCAGGCTGCGGCGCGCGGCGTCCAGGATCCGGCTGTCGCCCGCGCTCGAATCGCGCCCGACTTCGAGGTAGTACTCCACGCTGGCCAATGCGTCGGCCAGCGTGTCCATGTCGCCGACCGTCGGCACCTTGCGGTCGTCGATCAGCTCGTTGCCGATGTAGCGGTCGATGCCCTCGACCACGTCGGCGGGATCATCCAGATTCAGGATACGCAAGGCGCCGCTCACTTCGGCGAGCAGCTTCGGCACGCCGGCAAGCTCATCGTGCGACCACGACGATTCGATGAACGCCGTCATCGCCTCCTTGACCTTCGCGAGGTTGGCGCCCGCCTCGTGCATCAGCGCCCGCATGATCTTGCGGCCTTCGCTGAAGGGCAGCGTGTCGTCGGATGCGCAAGCGACCCCGAGGTTCTCGATGTGCTCATCGAGCGATGCATCGACATACAGCAACGCGCTGGCGACATCCAGGATCGTCTCCGGCCGCGCCTCCCGCTTGCCATCGATGATCTGCGCGATCAGCCTCCGCTGCTCGCCGACCATGCTCGCGGGCGCTTCGAGCCCGAGCACGGCCAACGTCTCGCGTACCCGGTGCAGGCTCTCGACTTCCGGCGCGAGCTGCTGCGGATCGCGGTCGTCGCGGCGCAGGAAGATGTCGAGGCTTTCCTTGACCCGCAGCAGGTCCTCGCGCACCGCCTTGGCCACGGTATCCAGCAACGCGCGGTTGCGCCCGGACATCGCGGCCCTCGCGCGCTCGAGCTCGGACTCAGACGGGACCATCCGGTCCAGCGCGAAACATTCGGCGATCGAGGAGGTACGACCCGGTCCCGGCGCCGCCTGCGTGACCGAGTACAACAGGCCGCGGGCGAGTTCGTGGGCCTCCTCGTCGCCGCAGACTTCCTCGCCGTCGTCTTGCATGCGATGGATGGTGCGGTCGAGGTGCCCGTACTGCCTGCGCAGGCTGGCAAGGTGATGATCGAGCCGACCCTGCTGGAGGGCTTCGAGCACGCCACCCGCGATCCACCACAGGCGACGCGCGGCTTCGGCGTGACAGGCCGAGCGCAATTCGTCCATGCATTCGCGCATGAGCATGAAATCGGGCTGCTTGCCTTGCGTCCAGGCCAGCAACTGGGTCTGGAAACGCGCGCGAATCCGCGTGGTCCGCTGGCGCAGGTCCGCGAACGGGAACGGCGCGCGCGCACCCGCGGCGTCCGCCGGCAACGGCCGCTCGAGGTCCGGGTGGAACAGGACCTGCGCGTCGACCGCCTCGCAGCCGCGCGCCTGTCGCAACTCGTTGAGCAGCGGCAGCAGGACGATCGGGATGTCCTTGTGGCCGCTCTCGATGAGGTCGAGGTAGTCGGGAAGTTGCACGAGGCTGCGCATCAACGCGCCGAACGCTTCGTCGCGGTCCGCGACCTGGCCGTCCAGCACCGCCCTGCCCAGCTTTTCCATTTCGTCGTCGAGCGCGGCTGCGCCGTACAGCTCGACCATCCGCAAGGTGCCGAGCACCTGGTGCAGCAGCTCGACGCAGGTCTGCATCGAACCCCGGTCGCCGGGATTCTCCGCGTGGGCTTCCAGCGCCTGGCGCGCTTCCGACAGCAGCTGGTCGATCTGCGGCTTGATCCAGGCGAGGGTCGAAAAATCGCTTTGCTCTTCGAGTCGCATCGTCGGTTTCCGCACGACACCGCCGGTATCCCGTGCCGCCATGGCGGGCGTGGCGGCAGCCACGCCGGCTTCGCCCGCCACGGTGGACATCATGTCGTCACCTGCAGCCATTGCGCCGGACCGTCGCTTACGCCGGAAGCTTGAAGTCGGCGACCGAGCGGCGCAGCTCCTGCGCCAATTGCGCGAGGTTTCCGATCGATTCCGCGGTCTGGTTGGCGCCGACCGAGGTCTGCGCGGTGATCTGCTGAATCGAGCTCATCGTGGAACTGATGTTGGTGGCCGCCGCGGACTGCTGCCGCGCCGCATTGGAGATGCCCTGGATCAGTCCGGCGAGGTTGGTCGACACCTTTTCGATCTCGCCCAGTGCGGTGCCGGCGTCCTCGGCGAGGCGCGCGCCGTTCACCACCTGCGTTGTCGTTTGCTCCATCGAGCTGACCGCTTCGACAGTGTCCGACTGAATGGTCTGCACCAGCGTCTCGATGCGCTTGGTGGCGCCGGTCGCGCGTTCCGCCAGTCGCTGCACTTCGTCCGCGACCACCGCGAAACCGCGGCCCGCCTCGCCCGCCGAGGCCGCCTGAATGGCGGCGTTCAAGGCCAGAATGTTGGTCTGTTCGGCGATGTCGTTGATGAGTTCGACGATCGAGCCGATTTCCTGCGACGACTCGCCGAGACGCTTGATGCGCTTGGACGTTTCCTGGATCTGCTCGCGGATCGAGTCCATGCCGCTGATCGTCTGGCGGACGATCTGCGCGCCGTTGGACGCGATCTGCACCGAGCGCTGCGCCACTTCCGCGCTGTCGGCGGAATTGCGCGAAACCTGGTCGATGGACACCGCCATCTCGTTGATCTTGGCCGAGGCCGAGGTGATCTGTTCGGCCTGCTGGTTGGCGGCGTCCGCCAAGTGCTTCGCGGTGGCCTGGGTTTCCTGCGCGGCCGACGACACCCGCACCGCGGTCTCGTTGATCGTGGTGACGAGGGATCGCAGCGCCTCGACCGCGAAGTTCACCGAGTCCGCGATCGCGCCGGTGATGTCTTCGGTCACGGTCGCCTTCACCGTCAGGTCGCCTTCCGCGAGCGTGCCCATTTCATCCAGCAAGCGCATGATCGCCTGCTGGTTGCGTTCGTTGAGGTTGCGGCTCTCGATCGAGCGGCGCTTCTCGCCGCGGACGATGGTGAACACCAGCATCACCGCGAGTACCACCGCGGCGACCGCGCCCAGCAGGCCCCACCACACGTTCGGGAACGGCCGCGTCTGCGGGAGCCGGCCGAGGCTGTTCGCCACGGTGTTGGCGCGCAGCAGCACGTCCTGCGAATCGACCGAGGCCTGGGTCGCGGCGTTCTTGACGGTGACGAGGGTGGGCGCAGCCGCGATCACCTTCTGCACGGGCGCTTCGAGCCCCGCCCACGATTTCTGGACTTCGCCGAGGATCCGGGCCGCTTCGCCCGAGGTGCCGTCGGCCAGTTGCTTCACGGTTGCGCCGTAGTTGGTCGAATCCAGCGCAAGGCCGTTCGCGGCGCTCGCCGAATCCGCGCCGCCCTGCAACACGTCGCCGACGCGGCGGATCAGGCGATCGCCCGAAACCATCAGTTGCGACGCGGTGTATATCTGGCCGGAGGATCCGCGCGACTGCAGGATGTTGATGACCTGGTTGATCTTCGAGTTCAGCTCCGGCATCTGCTGGTCGAAGGTGGCGGCCTGCGAGGCGGAATCGAGCACCGCATCCTTGTTCGCCTCGATCTTGCCGAGGTCGGCGTTCAACTGGTTCCAGGACTTGGTCAGCGCGGACATCGGCGCGCTGACGCCGACCGCATCGCCATAAGCGGGCAGCCCGGTCGCCGGGTCGCCCTGGTCGAGGTGCTGGACGGCGGCGGCCACCGCCGCGCGCGTGCTGGCGAGTTCCTTGAAGGCGTCGATGTTGCCGTTGGCCGCCTGCAGGGCGAAGTTCGCCACCTGCTGCGAATTCACCTGGATCTGGGTGGTGAGCTGGGACGCCTGGCGGTCCTGGCTGTCGTGCCGGTTCAGCAAGAAGAAATCCGCGCCGGCCAGGATGATCGCCAGCAGCAGGAAAATGATCAGTCCGGTCTGCAGGGACGTGCCTTGGCGTGCCGCACCCGATTTCGCGCTCATGATTGCCACCTCATTGCCGTATTCGACGCCTGCATGGTTGATCCGGAGCGGCGGTTGTTGAAAGTCAGGCCAGGGACGGCCGTTCTGGTGTTCATCGTCTGCAACCGCTCCAATACCCGAAAGAACCCAATGAAACCGCGATCAGGGACGATCGCGCAATCAAACTCCCGCATGCTGGAACTCCGGGGCATGCGTCAACTCCACCATGCTGAAGCGGCCAAGTCGCGCCGCGCCCAGCATCACGTTTTCGGTGACGTAGCGCGCGAGCCTGGGATCCGCCTCGCCCTCGGCACCGGCGCGGTCGGCATCGGTCAGGTTGCGCTGGCCGAGCAATTCATCGACCAGCAAGCCGACGTTGCCGCCACTCTGCTTCACCACCAGCACGCGCGCACGACCGGTGACGTGGGTACGTTGCTCGAACAGGAACTGTTTCAGGTCCACCAGCGCGATCAGGTTGCCGCGCACGTTGGCGACACCCAACAGCCACGGACGGGTGGACGGAATGCTGGTGACCGGCGGCGGCGACATCAGGATTTCGCTGACCTCGTCGATACCGCTGACGAATTGGCGCTCGCCCACCCGGAAGCCGATCGCGCGCCACAGGCCGGGCGCCTCGATCTGCTCGGGAACGCCCGGATCGTGCGCCAGGCTGCGGCGCTCGTAGTCGGCCAGCAGCGCGTAGGCGCCGTCCGGCTGCACGGGCCTTGCAACGCTCTCCGCTGCCGCGGCGCCCTCGCGCCTCGCCTCGCCATGGCGGCGATCGGGGCTTTCGTGCGAGCGCTTCCTGGCCATTCGTCAGCGTGCGGCGAGATGCTTGTTCACGTTGTCCACCAGGTCCCGCTCGCTCACCGGCTTCACCAGCACATCCCTGGCGCCCTGGCGCATGCCCCACATGCGGTCGGTCTCCATGTTCTTGGTGGTGACGATGACGATGGGGATCGCGCTGGTCTGCGGGTCCTTGGTGAGGCTGCGGGTGGCCTGGAATCCGTTCATGCCGGGCATGATCACATCCATCAGCACGAGGTCGGGTTTGCTCTTCTGCACGGCCGCGATCCCCGCCTCGGCGGTCTCGGCCGCAGTGACCTTGTGGCCGGCCCGTTCGAGCGCGCCGGAGAAGATCTTCACGTCGGTAGGCGAATCATCGATGATCAGAATGTGTGCCATTGGATTCCCCATGCGCGCACGCCGCTGGCGGCGCACGCCCTATTTGACGGCCGCCACGTGCTGCCGGATCGCGTCCAGCAATTCATTGCGGGTGAAAGGTTTGGTCAGGTACTGCTCGGAACCCACGATCCGCCCGCGTGCCTTGTCGAACAGGCCATCCTTGGAAGACAGCATGATCACGGGCGTCGAGCGGAACTGGTGGTTGTTCTTGATCAGCGCGCAGGTCTGATAACCGTCGAGCCGCGGCATCATGATGTCGACGAAGATGATGTCGGGCTTGAGGTCCGAGATCTTGGCCAGCGCCTCGAAACCATCGGTCGCGGTCAATACCTCGGCGCCCTCCTTCTTCAGCAGGGTTTCGGCGGTTCGGCGGATGGTCTTGGAGTCGTCGATGACCATGACCTTGAGTCCGGTCAGGCCATCGGGGTTGGCATTGTCATTCACGGTCAGGGTTCCACCTCGAGGAGGCGTGAAATTTCCATGCAACATGGATGCCACGCCGCTCGCTGTCTGTGACGGCTGTCACGCCGATGGCCCGGGGATTATCCTCCCGCACCTGCCTCTGCACACACGCGCCGAAATGCTTCCGGGCAAGAGCGGCCACGTGTGCCAAGATACACGAAGAGGGAACTGTGCGAATGTGACGCTTTGCGCTGCATCCTTCGAAGCTGTTTGCTCGCAACTCACGGCCAGTCGTTGCCCGGCGACGATCGGCTTGCCCTTGGCCCGACGGGCCTCTTTCACGAGTCCCTGATCGACAATACGAACCAATGAATCCCGCCATTGCGGTGCTGATGGACCCGATCGGCGCCATCCATCCGGAAAAGGACACGACGCTCGCGCTGCTGCTCGAGGCGCAACGGCGCGGCCACCCGCTGCGCTACCTGCAACAGGGCGACCTGGCGGTGCGCGACGGCGAGGCGTGGGCACGGCTGACGCCGCTGGAAGTCCGTGACAGCACCAGCGGCTGGTTCACCTTGGGCGAGCCGCGTTGGCAGCCGCTCGCGGACGCCGCGGATATCGTGCTGGCACGCAAGGATCCGCCGTTCGAGCTGCAGTTCCTGTACGACACCCTGGTGCTCGACCTCGCCGAGCGGAGCGGTGCCCGCGTAATCAATCGTCCGCAGGCGCTGCGCGATTTCAACGAGAAGCTCGCGGCACAATGGTTTCCGCAATGCTGCGCACCGGCCCTGGTCGCACGCGACCGGGCGGAACTTCGCCGTTTCGCGCGCGAGCATGGCGAGGTGGTATTGAAGCCGCTGGACGGCATGGGCGGGCGCGGCATCTTCCGCTCGCGCGGTGACGATCCGAACCTCAATTCGATCCTGGAGACGCTCGCCGGCGACGACGCCCGTTTCGTGATGGCACAGAAATTCATCCCCGAGATCACCGCGGGCGACAAGCGAATCCTGATCATCGATGGCGAACCCGTGCCCTACGCGCTCGCCCGCATCCCGCAGGGCACCGACTTCCGCGGCAATCTCGCGGCGGGCGGGCGGGGCGTGGGCCAGCCGTTGTCCGAGCGCGATCGCTGGATCGCGGCGGAGGTGGGGCCGGAGCTGGCGCGGCGCGGCATCGTGCTGGCCGGGCTGGACGTGATCGGCGATTACCTGACGGAGGTCAACGTCACCTCGCCGACCTGCGTGCGCGAGCTGGACGCACGGTTCGACCTCAATATCGCGGGGATGGTGTTCGATGCGATTGAGAAGCAGGGAGCAGGGAGCACGGAATGAAGCCCGACACCGCCCCGCCGGGTGTTACCTGAAATGCCGAATTTCGCTCACATCCCCGGCAGACATTCCGGGTCGTCTGCGCGCCCGCGGCGAATACCCACCCCGCGACCCTGCTCGCTCCCTGCACCCCGCTTCCCCTGGTCATGAATGCAATCGCGACACCCATGCCGCAGGGATCACCGAGTCATGACCGCATGGGTGTGGCCCTGCTGGTTTCGCTGGCGCTGCACGCGGTCCTGGTCCTCGCGCTCGGCTTCCACTTCGCCAAGCCCGCGCCAAGCCTGCCGACGCTCGACGTCACCCTCATCAATACCTCGAACGCCGAGGCGCCGAAAAAAGCCGACTTCCTGGCCCAGGCCAACAACGCCGGTGGCGGCACCAGCGACAAGGCGCGCCGCCCGGGTGCGCGGTTCTCGGGACCGCTGCCCGTCGCCAACGCCGGCATCGCGCCAGCCGAGGTGCTGCCGGGCGCGCCCGCGCGCCAGAATGCCAGCGGACCCCATGTGCTGACGACCACCGGCAGGACGGATCGTCGCGCACCCAGCGCGCGCGACACCCACGACCAGCCGCAGACTGAACAGCGACGCGCGGCCATCCCGATTCCGCAACGCCTCGCAATGGCCAGGCTTGCGCAGGAAGTCAAGCGCGAACAGGAGAGTTACGCACGCCGCCCGCGCCGGAAATACATCTCGGCCAATACCCGCGACACGGCGTTTGCCGCCTACCAGGTGGCGTGGGTACACAGGATCGAACGGATCGGCAACCTGAACTACCCGGACGCCGCACGCAGGCGCCACCTCCACGGGGACGTGATGCTGACGGTGGTGCTCGGGAAGGACGGCCACGTGCAGGACGTCACGGTCAACCGCAGCTCGGGCTATCGGGTGCTCGACGAAGCCGCCATCCGGATCGTGCATCTCGCGGCGCCGTTCCCGAGGATCCCGCAGGGGCGCGACGCCAACGGCAACCGCTACAACGAACTTGTGATCACGCGCACATGGCAATTCCTTCCTGGTAATCATCTCGAAACACGCGGCGTCGAAACCCGCTGACGCCACCGGTACGCGCGGTACAATTGCATCATGGCTTCCAATTCATCACGCAGCAGCCGATCGCGGAACGGCCGTTCGGGCAGCAAGGCCGCGGACATACCGGATCTGCAGGCCGGCGCGGCAGCGTCGCTGACCGGCCACTTCCTGATTGCCATGCCGGGCCTCGGCGACCCCAACTTCGCGCGCGGCATCACCTTCATCTGCCAGCACAGCCAGGACGGTGCGATGGGGCTCGTCGTCAATCGCCTGTCCGATTACCGCCTCGGCGATGTCCTGAAGCAGATGCGCATGCCGTGCGACCGCCGGAGGGTTGCCGCGGCGCCGGTGCTCGCCGGGGGACCGGTGCAGCCGGAACGTGGCTTCGTCCTGCACGCGGGCAGCCGGCGCGAATGGGAGTCCAGCTACCACGTCAACGACTCGCTGACGGTGACAACGTCGCGCGACATCCTCGCCGCGATGGCCGACGGCGACGGTCCGCCGCGTGCGCTGGTGGCGCTGGGTTATGCCGGCTGGGGCGCGGGCCAGCTCGAGCAGGAATTGCGCGAAAACGCCTGGCTGACCGTCCAGGCCGACGACCACATCCTGTTCGACACCGCCCTCGATGAACGCTGGGGCGCCGCCGTGGCGCTGGTCGGCGTCAACCCGGCGAACCTGACTTCCTACTCCGGCCGTGCGTGATTTGTGCGATCGTCCCTGATCGCTGCATCACCGATCCGCTCGATCTCCGGGAGCATTCTCGGATCTTGAACACCAGAACGGCCTTCCATGGCCTGACTTTCCACAACAGCCGCTCCGATCGGAGACTATCCAGATCATGAGCGGATGCGTGCTGGGGTTTGATTACGGCGCCCGTCGAATCGGGGTGGCGAGCGGCAACCGCATCAGCCAATCCGCGCGGCCGCTCCCGACGCTCCTTTCGCACAAGGGCGAGCCGGACTGGCCACGCATCGATGCGCTGCTCGCGGAATGGAAACCCGAGGCCCTGGTCGTGGGCCTGCCGCTGACGCTGGACGGCGGCGAGCAAACGATCACGCGGGCGGCACGCGGGTTCGCAAACGCACTTCGCCAACGCAGCGGCCTGCCGGTGCATCTGGTCGACGAGCGCCATACCTCGCAGGAAGCCGCGCGCCGGTTCGCTTCGCAGCGTGCAGCCGGGGCGTCGCGCCGACGCGACGCAGAACACGTCGATTCGCTCGCCGCCGCCGTTATCCTTGAGAGTTGGCTGCAGGCGTAGCGCAGCTCGCTCCCTGCTCCCTGCTCCCTGCTCCCTGCTCCCTGCTCCCCATGCGCCATCTCCTGACCCTCGAAAACCTCGACCGCGCTGCGATCAACCGGCTGCTCGACCGCGCGGAGCGGTTCCGCAGCGAAGGCGCACCGCGCCACCTGCTGGCCGGACGCACGGTCCTCACGTTGTTCTTCGAGCCTTCCACGCGCACCCGCACCTCGTTCGTGCTGGCGGCCAAGCGGCTGGGGGCGGACAACGTCAACTTCGACCTGTCGCGGTCGTCTGCCAGCAAGGGCGAAAGCCTGCTCGACACCCTGCACACGCTGGAGGCGATGCACCTCGATGCGCTGGTGGTGCGCCACAACGAGAACGGCATGCCCGCGTACCTGGCCGAACACGCCAACACCGGCGTCGCGGTGATCAATGCGGGCGACGGCACCCACGCGCACCCCACCCAGGGCCTGCTGGACGCGCTGACGATCCGCCAGCGGCGTCCGGATTTCGCGAACCTGCGGGTGGTGATCTGCGGCGACATCCGCCATTCGCGGGTGGCGCGGTCGGACGTCCGCGCACTGGCGACACTCGGCGTGCGCGACCTCCGGTTGTGCGCCCCGCGCGCGATGCTGCCGGAATCGCTCGCGGATTTCCCCGGTTGCGAGCGCACCGAGGATTTCGATGCTGCGCTCGCCGGCGCCGACGTCGTGATCATGCTGCGCATCCAGAAGGAACGCATGCTGGACGCGCAGTTCCCGGACCCCGCCGATTACCACGCACATTACGGGCTCACCGCAGGCCGCCTCGCGCTCGCCGCGGGCGATTGCCAGGTGCTGCATCCGGGCCCGATCAACCGCGGCATCGAGATCGCCGCCGAGGTCGCCGACGGCCCGCAATCGCGGATCCTGGATCAGGTGGCCAACGGCGTCGTGGTGCGCATGGCGGTGCTGGCGGAACTGCTCGCGAAGCCGGCATAATCGGCGCACCATCCAGGGGGGAGAATACCCATGCGTCCAGTCCTGCGCCGGACGGTCTCCGCGACCGCCTGCCTTGCTGCCCTGGTTCTCGCGGGCTGCGGCAAACACGTCGCATCGAATGCGCCGATCACGTTCGCGCCCGCCGACACTCCCTATCTGTTCGCCAATTTCAAGGGCGCACCAGTCGATGTCGCCCGAGCCTGGGGCCAAACGGATGATCCCGCGATCCAGGCCCGCCAGTTCGGCGCCCTCGCCGCGCGGATCGGCGACAGCAATCCCGCGGCGGCGAAGATCCTCGAAGCGATGCAAGCGGAACTTGCGAACGTGCATTCCGGCAAGGAGCTCGCGCAAACGGTGGGTTTTTCGCAATCCCGGCTGTTCGCGATCTACGGCATCGGCGACGTGCCGGTGCTGCGCACCGAACTCGCCTCCCCGGACGCCTTCAAGGCGTTCTGGGCGCGGGTGGAGAAGCGCGCCGGCATCACGGCGCCCACCGCAACGCTTGGCCGCCAGGCGTACTGGGTGATCGGCGGAGCCGACGCGAAGCTGCACCTCCTCGTCGCGATCGAGGACCGGCAACTGGTCGCCACGTTCGCGCCTGCCGAGGCAACTCCGGCGCTGCTGAAACAGTTGCTCGGCCTCAGCAAGCCGGCGCAAGACGCCTCCGGCCGGCTCGCGCGAATCGACAACGACCACGGCTACGGCGACTATGGCTCGGGCTACGTCGACCTGCCGAAGCTGTTCGCCAACCTGTTCGACGGCAAGGATCAGGTCACCCAGGAGTTCGCGAAGGAACTCGGCGGCCCCTCGATCGCGAACCCGGCCTGCGCCGGGGAATTCGCCTCGCTGGCCCGGCAGGCGCCACTCACGAGCGTCGGTTTCAGGACGTACACCGCGCAGGAGATCCGCGGCAGCGTCGATGTCGAGTTGGCGCCGTCACTGCTGGGCGCGCTGGCCGCGCTGAAGCAGCCGGTACCCGGCATGGATTCGACGTCGGACGAATCCATGTTCGACCTGGTCCTGGCGCTGCCGCTGCAAAAATGGCAAGCGTTCCTGCAGGGCCGTGCCAGGGCGGCGGCGGAAAAGACCTACCGGTGCCCCGCATTGCAGTCGCTGAACAAGTTCGCCGGGATGGCGGCCCATCCGCCGGTGCAGATGCCGCCCGAAACCGCGTCGCTGTTGGGATTCCGGTTGGTCCTGGATCGCTGGGAAGCCGGTCCGCAGATCGCGGGGCGCGCGCTGGTCGCGAGCGCCAACCCGGGCGCGCTGGCGCAGCGGATCCAGCAAACCCTGCCGCAGTTCGCCCTGAAGACGCTGTCGACCGACGCGAAACCGGTGGCCTTCGACCTGCCGCCCAAGCTCCAGGCCATGCTGGGCGGCGGCAACCAGGGCTGGATCGCGGCCAACGACCAGGCGCTGGTGATCGGCATCGGCGACGGCGAGGAAACGAAGCTCGGCGAGGCCCTGAATGCTCCGGCCGGGAACGGCGACCGGCTGTTCCGCGGGCACATGGACGGCAAGATGTACGGCGTGTTCGCGAGTTGGATGGGGCGCTTCGCCGCGCTGGCACCCGCGGCCACGCAGGCGCAATTCCAGCAACAAGCGGCCCTCTTCCAGCAGATGGGCAAGGTGGTTGCCTCGGGCGACATGGACGTGAAGCTCGACGACAAGGGCCTGCACCTGGACCTCGACGTCAAGCACCGTTGAGGCGGGAAGCGCGGACGCCGGCCGAACGGGACCGGCGCCTGCACGGACTACCGCGGTCGGGATTCGGCAGCGGCGCCCGCCCGTGGTCCGGCCGGGAACGGCCGTTCGGGTTTGCTCAAGGTGTTCTGGAAAACGGCGATTTGCCAGCGGCCGCCGCGTTGCACCAACAAGAGCGTCTGGATCCCCCGATCCGGCGACGGAATGCCGGGCTGCATCTTCTCGCCTTGCATGCTCCAGCGTGCATGCGCAACCGCGATATGGCGTGCAAGAAACTTCACCTGGACGTCGGTGAAGGACAGCGTGCTGTCGCGGAATACCGACGCGAATGCACGCGTGAGCTTGGCCTGCATCTCGGCACGGCTTTTCCACCACCAGCCGACGACATTCACCGCATCGCAGTCCGGGGTGAACAGCGCCGAATAGGCCGTGGCATCGTGCCGATTCCAGGCATCGGCCTGCTGCAGCACCACCGCGCGAACCGCAGCGGCAGCGGTTGCAGGGCGTGCACCAGCGCGTGGCGCGAACAACGTGGCGGCAAGCGCGAATGCGCCGACCGCTACGCGCAATGATCCTTTCATACCACCTCCCGCGCACGCCGATGGGTGCGCGACAGCGGTTACAACCGGTGCCCCCGCTCGAGGGTGTCGGTCAACTCCACGTCGCCGAGGCCCTGTGACAGCGAATGCGCGTCGCCGCCCTGCGCCAGCTTGATCGCGAGGCGCACCTCGTTGGCCGAATCGGCGTGCCGCAGCGCATCCTCGTAACTGACGTGGCCGGCGTGGTAGAGCTCGACCAGGTTCTGGTCGAAGGTGCACATGCCGAGGTTGGTGGACTGCTTCATCACGTCCTTGATCTTGTGGATCTCGCCCTTGCGAATGTAGTCCTGGACCAGCGGCGTACCCAGCATCACCTCCATCGCGACCCGCCGGCCGCGACCGTCGGGGGTCGGGATCAACTGCTGCGCGACCACGCCCTTCAAGTTCAGGGACAGGTCCATGTACAGCTGTTCGCGTATGTCCTCGGGGAAGAAGTGGATGATGCGCTCGAGCGCCTGGTTGGCGTTGTTGGCGTGCAGGGTGCACAGGACCAGGTGTCCCGTTTCGGAGAAGTGGATCGCGTACTCCATGGTTTCGCGGGTGCGCACTTCGCCGATCATGATCACGTCCGGGGCCTGGCGAAGCGTGTTCTTGAGCGCGTTTTCCCAGCTGTCGGTGTCGATTCCGAGTTCCCGCTGGGTGATGATGCAGCCTTCGTGCTTGTGCACGTATTCGATCGGATCCTCGATGCTGATGATGTGGCCGGTCGAGTTCTGGTTGCGGTAGCCCACCATCGCCGCGAGCGAGGTCGACTTGCCCGCGCCGGTCGCGCCGACGAAGATCACGATCCCGCGCTTGGTCATCGCCAGCTGCTTCACGATCGGCAGCAGGTTGAGCTCTTCGACGGTCGGGATCTTGCCCTCGATCCGCCGCAACACCATGCCGACGCAGTTGCGCTGGTAGAAGCAGGAAACGCGGAACCGACCCACGCCGGCGACGCCGATCGCGAACTGGCATTCGTGGGTCTTCTCGAACTCCTCGCGCTGTTGCGGGTTCATCACGTTCAGCACCATGTCGCGCGCATCCTGCGCGGTCAGCGGCGTCTGGGTGATGGGGACGATGCGTCCGTTGACCTTGATCGAAGGCGCGACTCCGGCCGTGATGAACAGGTCCGAGGCCTTCTTGTGCACCATCAACTTGAGGAAGGAACTGAAATCGACTGCGCTCATGATTCTGCTCCCGGGACTTGGGGCTCGGGATTCGGGATTCGGAAGAGCGTAACCACCGCCCTGCCGCATCCGTCGCCTGTCTCCCCTTTCCCGTCAATGCACCGGGACACCGCACCTGGTGCGGTGTCGCCACGCAAAAGCCGGTCCCGGCTTTTTTCGAGTCCCAAGTCCCCAATCCCGAGTCCCGTCACTTGAATATCTCCTTCACCTTGGCGCGCGCCATCGCATCCTGCCGCGTCACCAGGCCGCGGCGCACCAGGTCCTGCAGGCACTGGTCCATCGTCTGCATGCCGAACTGCTGGCCGGTCTGGATCGACGAATACATCTGCGCGACCTTGTCCTCGCGGATCAGGTTCCGGATCGCCGGGATGCCGACCATGATCTCCCACGCGGGCACCCGTCCGCCGCCGACCTTCTTCAGGAGCGTCTGGGTGATGACCGCGCGCAGGGATTCGGAAAGCATCGAGCGCACCATCGACTTCTCGCCCGCCGGGAACACATCGATGATGCGGTCGATGGTCTTGGCCGCCGAATTGGTGTGCAGGGTCGCGAACACCAGGTGTCCGGTCTCGGCCGCGGTGAGCGCCAGGCGGATCGTTTCGATGTCGCGCATCTCGCCGACCAGGATGAAATCCGGGTCTTCGCGCAACGCCGAGCGCAGGGCCTCGTTGAAGCCGTGGGTGTCGCGGTGCACCTCGCGCTGGTTGATCACGCACTTCTGCGCGGTGTGCACGAATTCGATCGGGTCCTCGATCGAGAGGATATGCCCGTAGTGGTGCTTGTTGACATGGTCGACCATCGCCGCGAGCGTCGTCGACTTG
>JAICJG010000148.1 GCA_025928585.1 Rhodanobacteraceae bacterium | reverse complement strand
GATCTTCACCGGGATCTCGATCGGCACGCTGTTCACGCTGTTCGTGGTGCCGGCGAGGTATCTGTTGCTGGGACAGGATCACGCGGCCAGGCGCGCGCGCGAACGCGACGCGGCGCCATTGCCGCCGCCGCAACCGGCGGAGTGAGGTACTGCCAGGTGCCGGGGCAGGCCGGATCAAGCCGCACGAGCGGCGGATCCGGCAGGGCGCATCTTGACCGGATTCGCGGCGGCGGGTCCTGCGGCATGCTCGATCGGGCCCGCGGAGCCGCCACCTCCGCCGTTCGGGCTCTGGGACCCGCCTACGGCAAACCGGCCTCACCGGCCGTCCCGGCCACGCACCGCCGCTGCTATCGTTGCGGCTCGTTGCCCCGTGCAGGAGAGCCCTCGATGGTCCGTCGCCGTCTATGTCCCGCGCTGGTTTTGCATGTCGCGTTGCTCCTCGCCGCGCCGGCCGCATGGGCCGCCGCGACCCTGCCCGCGACGCTGCAGGCGAAAGTCGACAAGATCGCCAGCGACGCCCTGCAGCAGAGCGGCGTGCCCAGCGCATCGGTCGCGATCGTTCGCGACGGCAAGCTCGCCTACGCGCATGCCTATGGCAACGCGCGGCTGGATCCGAAGATACCCGCGACGCCCGCGATGCGCTACAGCATCGGTTCGATCAGCAAGGAATTCACGGCCGCCGCGATCCTGCTGCTCCAGCAGCAGGGCAAGTTGAGCCTGGACGACAAGATCGCGAAGTTCTTCCCGGAGCTCACCGACGCCAACCGGATCACGATCCGACAAATCCTGTCGCACACCTCCGGCTACCAGGACTACTGGCCGCAGGACTACCTGATGCCGCCGATGAAGCAGCCGACGACACCGGCCGCGATCATGGACCAGTGGGCGGAGAAGCCGCTCGACTTCGCCCCGGGTTCGCAATGGCAATACAGCAATACCGGTTACGTGATCGCCGGATCGATCGTCAAGAAGATCACCGGCCAGACCCCGTTTGAATTCCTGAGTGCCCACGTGTTCCCGGGGCTTGGCATCACCGACGCCTACGACACCAACGTGCACCCGCTGCCAGCGACGGATGCGCGCGGCTATTCGCGCAATGCGCTGGGCCCGCTGCGGCCGTCCGAAAAGGAAGGCGTAGACTGGATGTTCGGCGCGGGCGAACTGGCGCTGACCGCCAGCGACCTCGCGAAATGGGATATCGCGATGATCGGCCAGACGCTGCTGCGGCCGGCATCCTGGAAGGCGATGCAGACCGACGTGCTGCTGAATGACGGCCTCGCGTCCGGCTACGGGCTGGGCGTGTTCGTCGGCCGCATGGATAGCCACCGGATGATCTCGCACGATGGCGAGGTGATGGGCTTCACCGCCGGCAACTACGTGTTTCCCGACGACCGCACGGCGGTCGTGGTGCTGACCAACCAGGATGCGGTAGGCACCTTCCGCACCATCGGGACGGGGATCGCCAAGGCGCTGTTCGACGTGCAGGACCCGGCGGCCACCCGGGCGCTCGAACAGGCGAAGGCGATCTTCGCGGATCTGCAAAAGGGCAGGATCGACCGCTCGCTGTTCACCGCCGACGCCAACAGCTACTTCGATGCGACCGGTCTGCACGACTACCAGACCAGCCTGGCGCCGCTAGGCCAGCCGGAGTCGTTCGTGATCCGCGGCGCGCGCAAGCGCGGCGGCATGCAGATGCGCGCTTACACGGTTACCTTCAGCAACCGGAAGCTCAGCGTCACCACCTACCTCACGCCGGACGGCAAGATCGAGCAGTACATCGTCGCTCCAGAAAGCTAATGCGATCGTCCCTGATCGCGGCATTGAGCTGCCATTCGCGAATGTTCGCCCATAATCGGTCGTGGACTCCGGAACGGCCGTTCGTGGCCTGACTTTCCACAACAGCCGCTTCGAACGAACCATCGGATGGAACCGCCATGAACCGCAAGGACCCGACATCCCCCGCAGCGCCGCTCGGTCGCCCGGTGGAGTATCCCGAAACCGTCGATCCGTCGGTACTGTTCCCGATCGCCCGCGCCGAAGCCCGCCATCCGCTTGGCATCGATGCCGGCGCGCTGCCTTTCACGGGCGCCGACCTCTGGAACGCGTGGGAGTTTTCCTGGCTGGACGAGCGCGGAAAGCCGTGCATCGCCGTGGTCGAACTGCGCATTTCCTGCGATTCGCCGACCCTCGTCGAGTCCAAGTCCCTGAAGCTGTACCTCGGTGGCTTCGCGATGACCCGCTTCGACGAGCCGCAGGCCGTGCGCGACCGCATCGCCGTGGACGTATCCGCGTGTACCGGCGCGCTGGTCGAGGTATCGCTGCGCGAGCCACCGGAGTTCGAGCGGCTGCGCGTGCGCGATCTTGCCGGGGAATCGCTGGATGACCAGCAGATCGAGATCACCGAGTACGCGCAGCCCGCTCCCGTCCATCTCGGCACGCGCGCCGGTGCGCGCCCGGTCGAGGAAGCGCTGGTGACCCACCTGTTCCGCTCGCGCTGTCCGGTCACCGGCCAGCCCGACTGGGCCAGCGTGCAGGTCCGCTATCGCGGCATCCCGATCGATCGTGCCGGGTTGCTGCGCTACCTCGTTTCCTATCGCGAGCACGCCGCCTTCCACGAGGCGTGCGTCGAGCGCATGTTCGTCGACGTCCAGCAACGCTGCCGCCCGCTCGGGTTGCTGGTGCATGCACGTTTCCTCCGCCGCGGCGGGATCGACATCAACCCGTGGCGCGCGACCCCGGACTTCGCGGCCACGCTTGCGAACGTGCGCACCCTGCGCCAGTAGGGCCGTCCGCCGCGCGGTTTCGCACGGGCCCCGCCACGATCGAGCGGCAGGCAGTGCCCGCCCGCCCAGCAACCCCTTCCCGCTTCGGCCCGGCGTTTCCACACGTCCGCTGTGATTCTCCGGCACCGACGAGTATCCTCGGCGGTTGCACGCCGTGATCGAACGGGAGGCCGCCATGGAACACGCATTCGATTACCTCATCGTGGGCGCCGGTATGGCGGGCGAGGCCGCCGCGCAGGCGCTGCGCGAGGCCGACGCCGGCGCGACCATCGGAATGATCGGGGCCGAATCGCATCCGCCCTACGATCGTCCGCCGCTCACCAAGAAACTCTGGAAGGATGGCAAGGAAGCGGACATCTGGCGCCCCATCGACAAGGCACGTGCAGCCGTCACGCTGCAGCGGCATGCGACCCGGATCGATCGCACCGCACACGTCGTGCACGACGACGCCGGCGATGCCTGGAAGTACCGCAAGCTCCTGATCGCCACCGGCGGCACGCCGCGCACCTTGCCATCCGGCGGCGACGATTTCATCTACTACCGCACCTTCGACGACTACCAGCGGCTGCGCCAGGCGGTGCAACCCGGCGCCCGCATCGCCGTGATCGGCGGCGGCTTCATCGGCAGCGAGATCGCCGCGGCCATGGCGATGAACGACTGCAACGTCACGATGTTGTTCCCGGACGACGCGATCGGCGCGCGGGTCTATCCCGAGTCGCTGGCGGATGCGGTCACCGGTTACTACCGCGAAAAGGGCGTGGACGTACGCGCCGGCATCAAGGTCGAGGGGCGCGCGGACCATGGGAGCGGACTGCGGCTGTCCGACGGCAGTACGCTCGACGCCGACGTGGTGGTGGCGGGGCTCGGCATCTCGCCCAACGTGGAACTCGCCGAGCAGGCCGGCCTCGAAGTCGACAACGGCATCGTGGTCGACGACCACCTGCGCAGCTCCGACCCCGATATCTACGCGGCGGGCGACGTGGCGTCCTTTCCCGCGCCCGCGCTGGGCCGCCGCATCCGGGTCGAGCACGAAAACGCGGCGATCAGCATGGGCACCCATGCGGGCCGGTGCATGGCCGGCGAGGACGCGCCCTACGACGAGCTGCCATTCTTCTATTCGGATCTCTTCGACCTGGGCTATGAGGCCGTCGGCATGCTCGATTCGCGCCTGGAAACCGTCGAACAATGGGTCACGCCCTTCCGCGAAGGCGTGGTCTATTACCTCGACGCTGGCCGCGTACGCGGCGTGCTCCTATGGAATACCTGGGGCCAAGTCGATGCCGCGCGCAACCTGATCGCGTCGCCCGGGCCGTTCGACGCCGAGAACGTGCTCGGAAGATTGCCGGCGAGCGCGTGAGGTCCATACAGCAGAAACACGCGTTTCCGCTGCATGACACCTCGAACGTACATGCTTCGATGAGGCCGCGGCGATATCGCCGCGGAGATGCCCGGCAGCGCGACGAGGTGTTCGAGGCAAGCGAGCACCTTGGCGCGGGGCTGCCCAGCCACGCCCTGCAGCACCCATTCGAGTTCCAGGAGAACGGTCTTCGGGACGAACAAGTCACCGCCTTCCAACAGGTCGCGCGCGAGGTTCGCCTGCGCGGCGTCGACCTGGAGGTAGTGGCGCGCGAGGATATCGGTATCAACCGCGCACGCTCTGCGATCTTTTTTGCCGCGGCAAGGCCGTTCAGATCGCCGACCGGAATACGTGGCCCGGAATAGCCCAGGATCGCCGGGCCGCTGCCGAGCTAGCGCGAGGAAACGTACTTCTCGCGCCGGATGTGCTTGATCGGCATGCCGAGTTCCTTCAACTGGGTGAAGGTGGCGTCGATCATGTCGGGGTTGCCGCACAGGTACGCGATGTCGTGCTCGGGATCGG
>JAICJG010000164.1 GCA_025928585.1 Rhodanobacteraceae bacterium | reverse complement strand
GTGGACGTGCTGATCAACGGCGACCGGGTGGACGCGCTTTCCCTGATCGTGCATCGTGCGCACGCCGACCGGCGTGGCCGCGACCTGGTCGAGCGGATGCGCGAGCTGATTCCGCGGCAGATGTTCGACGTCGCGATCCAGGCCGCGGTGGGCGCGCAGATCATCGCGCGCTCCACCGTGAAGGCGCTGCGCAAGAACGTGCTGGCCAAGTGCTACGGCGGCGATGTCTCGCGCAAGAAAAAGCTGCTGGAGAAACAGAAGGAAGGCAAGAAGCGCATGAAGCAGGTCGGCCGCGTGGAGATTCCGCAGGAAGCGTTTCTCGCGGTGCTCAGGACCGATAAATGAAGCCGGGGAGCAGGGACTCAGGGCACGGAACCGAACACCCTGCCAGGGGAGCGGGGTCGATGCCACCCGCAAGGGCAGCGTCGGGGGATGCCACCCGGAGTCGAAGCGGCCCACGATGACCAAAGACACTGGATGCCGCCCCCGCCCGGCATGACGATGACACACGCCGAAACCGCGCCGCGCGCGCATGCAAGGAACACGCAGTGAAGAAAGACGCCTGGGGTACGCTGGTGCTGGTGGCGATCGTCGCCATCTGCCTGTACATCTGGTACAGGACCTCGGATTTCGCGCTGGCCCTGGTGTTGATCACCGGCGCGTTTTTCGTGATCTGGCTGGGCGACCGGCTGCTGTTCGCGAAGCGCCGCAAGGCCCGCGCCGCCGCGCAGGGGGTGAAGCCGCACGAGCCGGTGCTGGTCGATTACGCGCGTTCGTTCTTTCCGGTGATCCTCGCGGTCCTGCTGTTTCGCACCTTCCTGCTGGAGCCGTTCCGGATTCCTTCCGGTTCGATGATGCCTACCCTGCTGGTGGGTGATTTCGTCCTGGTCAACAAATTCGCCTACGGACTGCGACTGCCCGTGACCGACACCAAGATCCTCGATACCGGCGAACCCCGGCGCGGCGACATCGCGGTATTCCGGTACCCGCTGAATCCGAAGGAGGATTACATCAAGCGGATCATCGGGCTGCCCGGCGACACGGTCGTGGTGAGGGGCGAACAGGTCTACATCGACGGCAAGCCCATGCCGCAGCAGTTGATCGGCCCGTATCAGGGAACCGACAAGGTCAGCGTCCGGATGGAGGAGAACCCGATGATGTCGCCGGTGACCCTGCATGCGGAGGATCTGGGCAGCGTCAAGCACCAGATCCTGCAGTTCCGCTACATCGAACCCGGCAACTGCAGCGGCTCGGGCGGTACCCCGCTGCCCGGCGGGGGCTGCCGCTGGGTGGTGCCCCAGGGACACTATTTCGCGATGGGCGACAACCGCGACGACAGCGAGGACAGCCGCTACTGGGGTTTCGTCCCGGAGCACAACCTCGCAGGCAAGGCCTTCCTCATCTGGTTCAGCCTCGCCGATTGGCACCGCATCGGCACGGTCCTGGATTGAGCATTCGGCGATCCGGGGCGGCGATGCGGCGGGGACGCGGGTCACGGATCGGACACGCCGGCCTTGCCGGCGTGCGCCGCGCGGGTACCGTATTGCATTAAGCTTGGCCTTGCCCCGGCGGCATGCCGCGGCCGGTGCGCGGCGCGGGCGGGAGCGGGCGGAATGTCAACAGCAGTGCAAGGGGGCGACTCCATGAAACGTCAATCGGGCATTACCCTGATCGGATTCGTGATCATGCTGGTCATTGCCGCGTTCGTCGCCTATACGGCGATGAAGCTGGTCCCGGCGTACATCGACTATTTCAACGTGGCCAAGGCCATGAACACGGTCGCCTCGCAGACGGCGTCGAGCGCGACGAGTCCCGAAGAAATTCGCCGGCAACTCGACACCCAGCAGCTCTCCCAGTATTTCGCCGACGAAGACATCGCGGCCGGCAATGTACACGTGGTGAGCACGCCGGACGGCGGTGCGTCGTTGCAGTTGAGCTACGACAAGAAAATTCCGTGGATCTATAACATCGACTTCCTGTTGCACTTCGAGAAGTCGGTGCCGTTGCGTGCAGCCGCACCCGGATAACGTGAAGCTCGGCTATCGCTTCGCGGACGAGTCGCTGTTCCGGCTGGCACTCACCCATCGCAGTGCCGGGCGGCCCAACAACGAGCGGCTGGAATTCCTCGGCGATGCGCTGGTCAACCTGGCGGTCGCCGAAATGCTGTTCGACGCGCGCCCGCGCGCCGACGAAGGGGAACTGTCGCGGCTGCGCGCGCAACTGGTCAGTGAGCCGGCGCTCGCGGAACGTGCGCGCGAATTGCGGCTCGGCGACGAACTGAAGCTCGGCACCGGCGAACTGAAGAGCGGCGGGTTCCGGCGCGATTCGATCCTCGCCGATGCGTTCGAGGCGCTGGTGGCTGCGATCTATCGTGACGGCGGCTACGACGCCTGCCGCCAGTGGCTGCAGGGAATGTTCGAGCAGCCCGTAGCCGACGCGGGGTCGCCGCGCAAGGACCCGAAGACCCGCCTCCAGGAGTGGTTGCAGGCACGCGGATTGCCGTTGCCGCAGTACGAGCTCCTGGCGGAACACGGCGAGGAGCACGCACGGCGGTTCGAAGTCGCCTGCGTGATCGCCGAGCCGCAAGCGCGGCGCTTCGCGGGCCATGGCGGCAGCCGGCGCGCGGCGGAGCAGGAAGCGGCCGAGGCGGCCCTCGGGTTTCTGTGCGATCATCCCTGATCGCGCAACGTGAAGCGGCCGATCGGATTGCATCCCTGCGCGCGGCAATTCCCGGAGGGCCTGTGACGGAGCCACAACCAGCGACGACCGCGCCCCGTTGCGGCAGCGTCGCGATCGTCGGGCGCCCCAATGTCGGCAAATCCACATTGTTGAACGCGCTGATCGATGCGCACCTGTCGATCGTGACGCCACGCGCCCACACGACCCGGCACCGCATCCTCGGCATCGCCAATCCCGCGGGTGGCCAGATCCTGTATCTCGACACCCCGGGCCTGCATCGCGAAACGCGGCATGCGATCAACCGCAGCCTGAACCGGGCGGTGCACGCGGCGATCATGGACGCCGACCTCGCCGTGCAGGTTGTCGCCGCGGGGCACTGGAGCGACGAAGACGCCGCCGTGTACGCGGCGATCGCGCAGCGCGGCATTCCGCGCCTGCTGGCAGTCAACAAGGTCGACAAGGTGCGCGACAAGGCCGGCCTGCTGCCGTTCGTCGAAGGCGTGGCGCACGGGCGCGAGTGGCAAGCGGTCTATCTGGTCAGTGCCGTGCGGCGATCGGGCCTGGCCGAACTGGAGCGCGGGATCCTCGCGCAGCTTCCCGCGGGCGATGCGCGCTTCGACTCCGACACCTTCACCGATCGCAACGAACGATTCCTGGCCGCGGAGCTCGTGCGTGAACAGTTGATGCGCCAGCTCGGCGAGGAACTGCCGTATGCGACCACCGTGGAGGTCGAACGCTTCGAGGACCGCAAGGACGGCGTCGCCGAAATCGCCGCGGTGATCTGGGTGGAGCGCGAAGGCCAGAAGGCGATCGTGATCGGCGCGGGCGGTCGCCGCGCCAAGGCAATCGGCAGCGCGGCCCGGAAGGCAATCGAGGAGCTGCTCGGCCGGCGGGTGTTCCTGAAACTCTGGGTGCGCGTGCGCGCCGGCTGGTCGGACGATGAAGCGGCCTTGAGGCAGTTTGGGTATGAG
>JAICJG010000025.1 GCA_025928585.1 Rhodanobacteraceae bacterium | reverse complement strand
TACGATATTTCGGGCAAGCCCCCGGCGACCATCGAGTGGGAGTGATCTCGCGTCAGCCATCCATGGCGAGGTAATCCGGCCCGGCGTCGTTGCCGGGCGTTCGACCGCTCACGAGCTGCCACTGGCAATTCCCACACGAGCGGCCTCGCCTCCTGCATCATCAAGCGGGAGTGATCCGGGATCGGCTGGTCTCGCGGCGGCGAAGCGCGCACTGGTCTGGACCGGCGGAATGGTTCACAGGAAACGGCGGATCGAACCGCTGGTTCGTGACGGAACCGGTGGGCAGCGATGAATTTCGCGTCTGGCGCCAGGCCTTCCCCTCATGCAATGATGCCATTTGGGGAATACCGCACCCGTCGTTCGCGACATGGAGGCTGAAGTGTCCACGGCCAATATTTCCAGCGTCTCCACCGATCTGGCTGCGGCGAAGCACGACAACGCCCTGTTGCGCGGGCAGGCGGCGGTTCTGGAGCTCATCGCGAAAGGCGCGCCGCTCGATGAAATCCTCGCCGAACTGATCCGCTACGTCGAGGCGCAGGAAGGCGGCGTTCGTTGCGGCCTGCTCGTCGCCGCCGACGATGGCGGGCACTTCCGGTGCGGCAGCGGCCCCAGCCTTCCGGAAACCTACCAGCGCGCGCTCGAGGGCGTGCCCATTACGCCGCCTTATCTAGGCCCGTGTGGCAAAGCCGTTCACCGGAATTGCGTGGTTGCGGTTCCGGACGTCGCGAACGACCAGCGCTGGTCGCAGCAATGGCGGGACCTTGCGCTCGCGAGTGGCTTCGCGGCGGTGCGCTCGTCACCCGTCCGTGGATCGGATGGCACCGTTCTGGCCTCGCTCGCGCTGTACTACGACCAACCGCGCGATCCATCGCCGGCCGACCCCGAGTTGATCGACATCGCCGCGCACCTGGCTGCGATCGCGCTGGAGCGCAGCCGCTCGGAAGCAGGAGTGCGGCGGGCGGAAGAGCAGACGCGCGAGTTGCTGGATACACTCCATCAACAGAGCCAGATGCTGATCCAGTCCCAGCAGAAACTCTCGGCGGAACTGGCGGTAACGGAGCGGTTGCGGCGCATCAGCACCCTGGCTTCGGGGCAGGGCGTGCACGCCCTGTACGAAGAAATCCTCGATGCTGCCGTCGAAATCATGCATTCGGATTTCGCCAGCATGCAGAGGCTCTACCCCGAGCGCGGCGAAGCCGGTGAACTGCGCCTGCTGGGGTTCCGGGGATTCGATCCGGAAGCGGCCAGGTTCTGGGAGTGGGTGCGCGCCGATTCAGGCTGCACCTGCGGCGAGGCATTGCGCACCGGGCAACGCGCCATCGCGGATGATGTCGAGACGTGCCCGTTCATGGCTGGAACCCCGGATCGCGCCGCCTACCTGCATGCCGGCATACGCGCGGCGCAGACCACGCCGCTGCTTTCGCGATCCGGGCGCCTGGTCGGGATGATTTCCACGCATTGGCGCAAACCCTTCCGGCCGACCGAACAGGAGTTGCAGCGGTTCGACGTGCTGGCGCGGCAAGCCGCCGACCTGATCGAGCGGATCGAAGCGGAAGCTGCATTGCGCGACAGCGAAGCACGATACAAGGCACTGGTGAGGGTCTCCAACCAGGTGCTGTATCGCCACAACCGCGACTGGTCGGAAATGCGCCAGCTCTCGGGCGGTGGCTTTCTTGCCGACACAGAGAGCGCGGATCCGAACTGGTTCGATCGCTACATCCACCGGGACAACCAGCCCCAGGTTCGGGCGGCGATAGACGAAGCCATCCGCACCAAATCGCTATTCGAGCTCGAGCATCGGGTGATCCGCGCGGACGGGACGCTGGGTTGGACGCTTTCGCGCTCGATCCCCTTGTTCGATGACGCGGGCGAGATCGTCGAATGGTTCGGCGCCGCCAGTGACGTGACCGCGCGCCGGGAGGCGGAGGAGGCCCTGCGGAAAAGCGAAGAGCAATGCCGCGCGTATCTGGAGAACAGTTTCGACGTCGCGTACCGCATGAGCCCGGACTGGAGCGAGATGCGGCACCTGACCGGCAAGGGCTTCATCGCCGACACCCTCGAACCGAGTCGCGACTGGCTGGCCAAGTACATCCATCCCGACGACCAGCCCACGGTCATGGAGGCAATCAACGAGGCCATCCGCACGAAAACACCCTTCGAGCTGGAACATCGGGTGTTGCGGGTGGACGGCACGCTCGGCTGGACGCACTCGCGGGCGATTCCGCTTTGCGATGCGGACGGCGAGATCGTCGAATGGTTCGGCACGTCCAGCGACGTGACCGAACGCAGGCGCCATGAGGAGCACCAGAAGCTGCTCATCAATGAGCTGAATCATCGCGTCAAGAACACGCTTGCCACGGTGCAATCCATCGCACTGCAAACCTTGCGCAACTCGGCCGACGCGGAGGAGGCGCGGGAGCAGATCACCGCGCGGCTGATCGCGCTCTCCAAGGCGCACGACATCCTGACGCGGACGAGCTGGGAGGGCGCACAGCTTCGGCAGATCGTCATGGAGGCCACCGCGGCACACGATTCGCAAACCGGGTCGCGCTTCGATATCGAGGGCCCGGATGTTTGGGTCACGGCCAAGAGCGCGCTCGCACTTGCCATGGCATTGCACGAGCTTTGCACCAACGCCGTCAAGTACGGCGCGTTGTCGAACGAGCAGGGGCGCGTCAGCATCGAATGGACGATTGCGGACGCCGAGGGCGCGGCGCGGCAGTTGCGGATGCACTGGATCGAAGCGGGCGGACCGCCCGTCTCGCCTCCCGAACGGCGCGGTTTTGGTTCGCGGCTGATCGAGCGCGGATTGGGTCGGGACCTCGGCGGCGAGGTGCGGGTGGAATTCGCGCCCACCGGTGTGACCTGCACCATCCTCGCGCCGCTCGGCGGCGCGTCAGGCGCCTTCCATGAGCACGACAGTCACGGGAACTACTGATGGACAACGGCAAGTTGACAGGCGCGCGAATCGTCGTCGTCGAAGACGAATCGCTCGTGTCCATGCTTCTCGAGGACATGCTCGATGATCTGGGCTGCACCGTCGTGGCGGCTGCTTCGGAACTCGGCGAGGCCACGGCCAAGTTGTCATCGGCGACGTATGACGCGGTGATCCTGGACGTCAATTTGAATGGCACGCGCACCTTCGGTATCGCGGAGATGCTGGCGCGAAGCGGTACGCCGTTCGTGTTTTCGACGGGCTACGGCGCCGACGGCATCCCGGAACACCTCCGGACCGTCCCCATCATGGGCAAGCCGTTCTCCAGGCGCGAGGTGGAGCGGGCCCTGGCCGCGGCCCTGGACGCTACGGACGCATCTTCGTCCAGGCGGGCCGAAGCGGAACCGGAGTGTTGATCGAAGGTTGAAATGTGATCGACGCGGAAGCGAGACCGCCCAGCCCCGGATAATGGGCGCGCGTACCCAAAGCCTGTTCAGGCCGCCTCGGTGCACGGGTCCACGACGCCGGCCATCCCGGTCAGCGTCTGCTCCATGGACTTGATGCCGTACGGGTAGAATGCCGACTTGTCCCCGGCGTTTCACTTGTGCTTCAGCTCCGGCTTCGAGAGGTCCCAGTCGGCGCGGATACTGGCGGTGCGCTCGCGCAGCTCATCGTGCAGTTCAGCCGTAGAAGGACGCCCCCGGCAGTAGTAGTAGCCGTTCCAGAGCTTGTGGATCTTCAATCCGGGGCCGAGCAGGAACGTTGGGGGATCATCGGCTCGTGCTGCGAGTCGGTGTATTCCAGAATGCCGAGATCGTCGCGCACCTGCTTCTTTTCGTCGTACAAGAACGGGTAGCTGGCACCTAGCTGCTGGCGCAGGTTGTTGGTGGTATGCCAGTCGTCGGTGGTGATCACGACGAGGTGGCAACTGCCCACGACCGCCTGCGGGTGGAAACGCGTCAGTTCCTTGAGTTGTTCGCGGTCCTTGGGGCGAAAGAAGCCGCGGATCAGCACCACCAGCATCGGGTCCGCCTCGCTCTGGAGGGCGCGGACAACTTGCGCGGCGTCCTGGTGTGGTCGGGGAGTTCGTAATCGGGAAAGGTCTCGCCGACCGCAATATTGCGGATCACTCCGGATTCCGTTCCGCTGGTTGCACAGACGGGCGATCGCACGCAGCCCGCTTGTAGACTGGAACCGCCGTCCTGGCCGCACGCGAATGACTGACGAAGAAACTCCCGCCTGGTCCGCAAGCGATCTTGCATGGATGCGCCGCGCGCTGGACCTGGCCGTCCACGCGCGCGATGCCGAGGGCGAAGTGCCGGTAGGGGCGGTGCTGGTACTGGCTGGCGAACTCGTCGGCGAAGGCTGGAATCGCAACATCACCCTGAACGATCCCAGCGCGCACGCCGAGATCGGTGCCCTGCGCGACGCCGGCAGGCGCCTGTGCAACCACCGCATCCCCGGATCGACGCTGTACGTGACCCTGGAGCCCTGCGCGATGTGCGCGATGGCGCTCGTGCACGCCCGCGTGGCGCGGGTCGTCTACGGCGCCACGGATCCGAAAACCGGGGCGGCGGGCAGCGTGTTCGACACGCTGGTGTCCGATCGGCACAACCATCGGGTGACGGTCGAGGCGGGACTGTTGCGCGAGGAGTCGGCGGAACTGCTGAAGGGCTTCTTTCGCGCCAGGCGCTGAGCTGGCGATCTTCAGTCTCCGCCGCCGGATCGTCTCCTGAAGCAAACGCGAAAAATCCGCTGGCGGCTGGGCGCATGCCACCCCATTTTCGAACGAAGGAGGAGAACGCCATGGCGCGGTATCACGAAAGATATGGACAGGAAGACCACGGCATCGGCAACGCCGCGCGTCGCCACGCCGAGTCGGATTATCACGATCAGTCCGGCACAGCCAGCGACCATGCAGCGGTTGCCGGGCGGGTGCCGGGACGGCGGAAACGGGTAACCCGGCCGCGGCCTGCGGCGATGCTGGTCCGCCTCACAGCGCCAGCCGGTGAACCACCTGGGTCGGATCGTCCGGGTCGGGCTCGCGCCGGAAACCGAGGTCGCGGGCGAGTTCCCGCATCCGCTCGTTGCTGCCGGCATCGATCGAAAACATGGTATGGACGCCCCGCCGGCGCGCGAGCTCAATCAGGTCGCGCATCAACATCGTGCCGAGCCCCTTGCCTTGCCACGCGTCGGCGACGGTGACGGCGCATTCGCAGGATTGGCCGTCGGGCGTGAGGCTGTAGCGGCTGACGCCGACGGCGCGAGGCTTGCCGTGTTCCCGCGCCAGCGCGATGAACGCCATGTCGTGCAAGTAATCGAGTTCCGTCAACCTGCGGATCAGTGAGTCGCCGGGTTCCCGGAACTGGCCGAGGAAACGCATCCAGCGCGACTCCGGGCTCAGGTTGCACAGGAAGTCGCGGTCGAGTTCGGCGTCGTCCTTGCGCAACGGCCGGATGGTCACTTCGCTGCCATCCATCAACGTCACCACGGATTCGGGTACGTCCAGCGGCGGGGCGAGAACGGTGACGCCGGCCTGGGGGTGCGCGTCCGCGAGGCTGGCGACGGGGCGTGTCTCGGCTTTGGACGGCGTGTTCATGGTAATCGGCCTGTGGTTGCCACGACCGAAGCATTGCGGGCGCGCCCGGCCGCGTTGTGACCAGGATCAACTCGCATGCAGCGCCAGGCGGCCGGCCGATTCAGGGCACCGAAGACGAGCCCAGCAGTGCGGCGGTCGCGCGCCCCATGACGATTTCCTCGTCGGTCGGGATCACGTAGACGGCGATGCGTGCGTCGGGCGCACCGACCGACTGTGCGTGTGCGGTGTTGGCGCGCTCGTCCATGGCCACGCCGAGCCAACGCAAGCGCCGGCCTATCCGTGCCCGCATCGCCGCGTCGTGTTCGCCGATGCCGCCGGTAAACACGAGCGCGTCGAGGCCGTCCAGCGCGACGCACTGCGCGGCGATCGCGGCGGCCGCGCGCTCGGCGAACATGTCCAGCGCCTCGCGGGCGTGCGGGTCGTCACTGGCTTCGAGCACCCGCACGTCGTCGCTGATCCCCGAAACGCCGAGAAGTCCCGAACGGCTGCCGAGCAGGTCCGCGAGCTCTTGGGCGCCCATGCCGCGTTCACGTTGCAGGTGCAGCAGCACGCCGGGATCGATCGAGCCGCAGCGCGTGCCCATCATGAGGCCATCGAGCGGCGTGAGGCCCATGGACGTCGCGACGCTGCGCAGGTCGCGCAGCGCGCACACGCTGGCACCGTGCCCCAGGTGTGCCGCTACCACCTTGGCATGCGGATGCGCGCCGGCGACCTTCGGCAGCGCGCCGGCGACGTATTCGTAGGAGAGTCCGTGGAAGCCGATGCGCACGATGCCGGATTCGCCGAGCGCGCGCGGCAGCGCGAACCATTGCTGCAGGCGTGGCTGGGTGCGGTGGAAGGCGGTGTCGAAGCAGGCGATTTGCGGGATGCCGGGAAGCAGCTCCTGCAGGCTGCGGATCACCTCGATTTCGGCGGGCTGGTGGCCCGGCGCCAGCGGCGCGAGTTGCTCCAGTCCGGCCAGTACTGCGTCATCGATCCGAATCGCGCGATCGAAGCGCGTGCCACCGTGCACCACGCGATGGGCGATCGCGACGAGGCTCCGGTCCGGGTGGCGTTGGCGCAGGGTATCCAGCAGCCAGCGGACCGCGTCCTGGACGTTCGCGGCGGACGGCTTGGCTGACTCGACCCGGGGCGTGGCGTCCGCAGGCGTCCGGAAGCACGCCTCCGGGTCGCGTCCGATGCCAGTGATCGCGCCGCGCACGATCGGTGCGAGCGAAGCCGCATCGAACGATGCCAGCTTGATGCTCGAAGAGCCGATGTTGAGCGCAAGGATGGCGCCGTTCATGGTAGTGCGGGAGCCGTGCGGTTCGTGAGCAGTCGCACGAGCGCGCAGGACACCACCCGCGCGCGCACCGTGTCGGAACGGCTGGTCAGCGCAATCGGCACGCGGGCGCCGAGCGCGATGCCGGCGGCGATCGTGCCCGCGAGGTAGATCATCTGCTTGGCGAGCATGTTGCCGGTCATGAGGTCTGGCACCACCAGGATGTCGGCGTGCCCTGCCACCGGCGAGCGGATTTCCTTGATGGCGGCCGCGGCGACCGACACCGCGTTGTCGAAGGCCAGCGGTCCCTCGAGCAAGGCGCCCGTGATCTGCCCGCGGTCGGCCATCTTGCACAGCGCCGCGGCATCGATGGTCGAGGCGATGCGCGGGTTCACCGTTTCGACGGCGGACAGCACCGCGACCTGCGGCAGCGGAATGCCGAGCGCGTGCGCCAGGTCGATGGCGTTCTGGACAATGTCGCGCTTGTCCTCGAGGCCGGGCGCGATGTTGAGCGCGCCGTCGGTCAACAGGAGCAGCTTCGGATAGCGCGGGACGTCCAGCGCGAACACGTGGCTGACGCGGCGCTCGGTGCGCAACCCGTGTTCGCGATCGACCACCGCGGCCATCAGCTCGTCGGTGTGCAGCGCGCCTTTCACCAACGCCGAGGCGATGCCCGACCGCACCAGCGTGATCGCGTGGGCGGCCGCGGCATGACTGTGCGGTACGTCCTCGATGCGATGCGCGGCGAGGTCCAGGCCCGCCGACTCCGCCGCGCGGCGGATTTTCGCCTGCGGCCCAACCAGGATCGGCTCGATCAGGCCTGCACGGGCCGCCTCCAGCGCGCCCTGCAGCGACGGTGCATCACAGGGATGCACCACGGCAGCCGGAATCGGCGCGAGCGCGGCGGCAGCCGCGAGCAGTGCGTCGAAAGGCGAACGGCGGGTTTGCATGCGTCCGTCGTCGCGCACGGTTTCGACCCTTTCCATTTCCGCCATCGTGCCATCCGCGGCTGCAGCGATGTTGACCGGGATCAACAGGGGAAGACGCCCCCATGCTGACATTCGTGTGCAATGCGTGGAGATACGGCAGCATGAAGACCGATGTCGCCCCCGACGCGCTCGACACCGGGACCTTGCGGAACCTGGACGCGTGGTGGCGTGCGGCGAATTACCTTTCGGTGGGGCAGGTGTACCTGCTCGACAATCCGTTGCTTCGCGAGCCGCTGAAGATCGAGCACGTCAAACCGCGCCTGCTCGGACACTGGGGTACGGTGCCCGGCCTCAATTTCGTCTACGTGCACCTGAACCGCATCATTGAGGCGCGCGATCTGAACGTGCTGTTCATCGCCGGGCCGGGTCACGGTGCGCCGGGCGTGGTGGCGAACGCGTGGCTGGAGGGCACGTGGAGCGAGCTGTATCCCGAGGTCTCGCGCGACGAAGCGGGGATGCGGCGGCTATTTCGCCAGTTCTCGTTTCCCGAAGGCATCCCGAGCCATGCCGCGGCCACGACGCCGGGTTCGATCCACGAAGGCGGCGAACTCGGCTATTCGTTGCTGCACGCATTCGGTGCGGCATTCGACAATCCCGATTTGATCGTGGCGTGTGTGGTCGGCGACGGCGAGGCGGAAACCGGGCCCCTCGCCACCTCCTGGCACGGCAACAAGTTCCTCAATCCCGGGGCCGACGGCGCGGTGCTGCCGATCCTGCATCTCAACGGCTGGAAGATCGCCAACCCGACGGTGCTCGCGCGCATCGGCGGCGAACTCGCCGACCTGATGCGCGGCTGCGGCTATGCGCCGATCTTCGTCGAAGGCGACCAGGCGATGGCGATGCATCAGCAGATGGCGGCGGCGCTGGACCGTGCGTTCGACGAAATCCACGCCATCCAGCAGCAGGCGCGATCGGGGGGAGCTTCACGCCGCCCCAGGTGGCCGATGATCGTGCTGCGCACGCCCAAGGGCTGGACCGGTCCGAAGACGGTGGACGGCCTCAAGACCGAAGGCAGCTGGCGATCGCACCAGGTGCCCTTCACGATGGACAAGCCCGCGCACCTGCAACTGCTGGAAACGTGGATGCGCAGCTACGGCCCGGAGGAGCTGTTCGACGAGAACGGCGCCCCGACGCCCGCAATCACCGCTTTCGCCCCGAAAGGCGAGCGCCGGATGAGCGCGAATCCGCATGCCAACGGCGGCGCGCTGATGCGCCCGCTGCGCTTGCCCGATTTCCGGGATTATGCGGTTTCCGTCGAGGCGCCCGGAGCCGGCGATGCCGAAGCGACCCGCGTGGCCGGCGCGTTCCTGCGCGACGTCATGCGGATGAACGCGGACACCCGCAACTTTCGCGTATTCGGCCCGGACGAAACCGCATCCAATCGCCTGCAGGCACTCCTGGAAGCGACCGACCGCACGTGGGACGCCGAAACGGATCCCGCCGACGATCACCTGTCACCGGAGGGCCGAGTGATGGAAATCCTGAGCGAGCACACCTGCGAAGGTTGGCTGGAGGGCTATCTGCTGACCGGGCGGCACGGTTTCTTCTCGTGCTACGAGGCCTTCATCCACATCGTCGATTCGATGGTCAACCAGCACGCCAAATGGCTGAAGACCGCGCGCGAAGTCGAATGGCGGCGCCCGATCGCCTCGCTCAACTATCTGCTCACCTCGCACGTCTGGCGCCAGGACCACAATGGCTTCAGCCACCAGGACCCGGGCTTCATCGATCACGTCGTCAACAAGAAGGCGGACATCGTGCGGGTGTATTTCCCACCGGATGCCAACACGCTGCTGTACGTGATTGATCACTGCCTGCGCAGTTGGGACCGCATCAACGTGATCGTGGCGGGCAAGCAGCCGGAGGCACAGTGGCTCGACGTGGACGCGGCGGCCAAGCACTGCGGGGAGGGCATCGGCATCTGGGAGTGGGCGAGCAGCGACGAGGCCGGGGAGCCCGACGTGGTGATGGCCTGCGCCGGCGACGTGCCGACCCTGGAAACCCTCGCGGCGGTCGACCTGCTGCGGGAGCACGCCCCGGACTTGAAGGTGCGCGTGATCAATGTGGTCGATCTGATGACCCTGCAGCCGAAGACCGAGCATCCGCACGGGCTGTCCGACCCCGACTTCGACGCCCTGTTCACCAGGGACAAGCCGGTGATCTTTGCCTATCACGGCTATCCGGCGCTGATCCACCGGCTCGCCTACCGCCGCGCCAATCACGACAACTTCCACGTACGCGGCTACCAGGAAGAAGGCTCCACGACGACGCCGTTCGATATGGCGGTACGCAACGACCTCGACCGCTTCCACCTGTTCGGCGACGTGTTCGAGCGGGTCCCCAAACTGGCCGCACACGCGGGTTACGCGAAGCAGCGGGTGCGCGACTGGCTGGTCGAGCACCGGCGCTACATCGCCGAACACGGCGCCGACATGCCGATGGTGCACGACTGGCGCTGGCGGCAGTGAGGCTGGCGGGCCATCCTCGGGTGGTGTTGGCCCCGCTCAGACCGCCTCGCGCCAGACCGGCTCGCCCAGCCGGTGCGTCGCCGCGAGCTTGCGCGCTTCGCGGCGCTGCGAATCATCCAGGTCGGTAGTTGCCAGCAACGGATAGACGATCGGCTGGTCGATCCACGGCTGCAGGGCGGCGCGCATCGCGATCTGTGCCGACCATGGCAGGTTGGCCAGCGTGTCCGGCTTGCCTGTGCAGCGACCTTCGCGGGCTTGCAGAAGGGTAAGCGCGTAACCGGACGAACGTATCGTGCGTTGCCCGTCGAAACTGGTGATGACATTCGCGTGGTGCTCCCCGCGCAGCGGGTCCGCCGCATCGGCCACGTCGTTGGCCAGCAAAGCGAGCCGTGGTTGCGAGGTGACGGCGGTGAGCTGCGTGTAGCGCAGGCCATGGCGGGCGGCATCGTCCAGCAGGTCGGGCCCTACGCCTCGCAATTCGGCGCGCGTGATGGCCGCGCGCGTGGCGGAGTCGCGCACCCCACGGGCGCCGCGGGCGATCGCGAGCAGGATGCTGCCGCGCAGGCATCCGTCCGCGAGGGCACGGACCAGCGCAGCCGCTTGCGCGCGGCCGATGTCGCTGTCGTAATCGCGGCCCAGCAGCGCAAGCGCATCGGCGATGCCGACGATGCCGATGCGCAGTCGCGGCACCGCCATCCCGGAGAGAAGCGCGGCGTTGTCCAGCACACGCACGGCCAGCGCCGCGCAATCCGACAGGGCTTCGAGATCGGGTGCCGGGGAAGCGCCGCCGTCCGCGGGCACGAAACAAGCCGCATTCAAAACCGCGTGCAGCCCCCCGTCGTGGTACAGGGGTCGGCCGGTTCCGGCGTCGGCGAGCAGCCGCTCGTCGGGCAGCATTCGCCAGGACGCGAACGCATCCATGAAACGTGTCTGCCACATCGCCATCTCGCCGCGGGGTTCCACCGAAACCAGCGCGGCGGACACCCGCCGCCAGGTGTCCTCGATGGAAACATCGCGCAGCGCCGTATGCTCGCGCCATCGAAACCATGCATCCCATGCCTCGACAGCCGCAAGTTCAGTGAAGGGGGATGGCCGGCGCGAATCGAGCATTTGGAACCAAACCACGTGGGCAGCGCACACTATCCACGCCGAACCTCCCGCTAATTTGACCTTGGTCAACATCCGGCCCGCACGGGGCGCTCCTGTTACACACCGTTACACGGCGTTGCCGGGCGGACATCGTGTGGTGACGCTGGTGCCGCATCGTTGCATCGAACCTTCACGACCGGAGCGCTGCAATGGATACCGCATTCGTACCGTCCACGATCGAAATGCCGGCTCCACCCACGGCAGGCGAACCGCCGCTCGAACTCGACATCGAGGAGCTGCAACGGCACATGGTGGTGACGCGCAGGAAGGTCAGGGCAGGCCAGTATCTGTACCGGAATGGGCAGCCGTTCCATGCCCTCTATCTCGTGCACGCTGGCTTCCTCAAGACGTGCGAGCTGTCGCAGGACGGTCGCGAGCAGGTGACGGGTTTCCGGATGCGTGGTGACCTGCTGGGTGTCGAGTCCATCGGGCTGGCGGTCCATACCTGCGATGCCGTCGCCCTCGAGGATTCGCAGATCTGGGAGCTGCCTTATCCGCCGGTGCTGACCGCCTGCCTGCACATCCCCGAGCTGCAGGTGCGGCTGTCCGCGGCATTGGCCGAGGAAATCCGCCGCGACCGTTCATGGATGCTGACGATCGGAACGCTACCCGCCGAACAGCGTGTCGCCGCGTTCCTGCTGGACTTGGCCGCGCGCCTCGCCCGCCTCGGATTCAGCGCCCGCCATTTCATCCTGCGCATGGGCCGCGCCGACATTGCCAGTTTCCTGGCGTTGAAGCACGAGACCGTGAGCCGTGCGCTCTCGCATCTCGAGCAGCTCGAGTACATTTCGGTGCTGCGGCGCGAAGTGAAGCTGCTGGACATCGCGAAGTTGAGTGCCTGCGCCGGGATGCCCCGCATGATCCAGTGACCGGTCAGGCGCCTTCGAGGATCCGCCGGATCGTGGCGACGAGCTGCTCGCGCCGGTATGGCTTGCGCAGCAATTCGAAGGTCGCGGCCGGATCGTCGCTGCGGCGGGCGCCGCCCGGGCCGCGATAGCCGGACGTGAGCAGTATCGCGAGTTCCGGACAGACGCGGCGCGCTTCGTGGGCAAGCTCCACGCCGTCCATGCCACTGCCCAGCACCACGTCGGAAAACAACATGTCCACGTCCGGATTTGCGTTCAGCAGGTCCAGCGCCTCGCGGGCGCTGGCCGCGGCAACCACGTGATAGCCGACGGCGGTCAGGAACCTCGCCGCGACGATGCGAACGTCGGCTTCATCCTCGGCCACCAGGATTGTATGCCGCCGTTTCGCCTGCCCGCCGGAGCTCGTCGGCAACTCGCTGGCTGCTTCTGTTTCGGGTCTCGCTTGGGGCAGCACGAGTTCCACATGCGTTCCATAGCCGAGTCGGCTGTCGATCGCGACGCTGCCACCGGACTGGGTGGCAAATCCGTAGACCATGCTGAGGCCGAGTCCGCTGCCCTTGCCGGACTCCTTGGTGGTGAAAAAAGGTTCGAACAAATGTGCCTGCACCTCGGGCGGCATGCCCGTGCCGGTGTCGCTGACGGCAAAGGCCACGTAGCGGCCGGACGGCAGCTTCCATCGGTTTGTGGCATCTTCCAGGGCGATTTCGCGGGCGCCGATGCCGCGGCGCCCGCCCCGCGGCATGGCGTCACGCGCATTCAGTGCGAGGTTGACCAGCGCCGTATCCAGCTCGTTGGGGTCGGCGTACACGTCGGGCACGTCGGCGGCGCAATCGATTTCGACCAGGATGGTTTCGCCGAGCGTTCGCCTCAGCATGTTTCCCAGTTCCTCGATCAGCGGTCGCGGCACCACCGCGCGCGGCTGCAGCGGTTGCCTGCGCGCGAAGGTCAACAGCCTGCGGGTAAGGTTCGAGCCCCGGTCCACGGCGCGCAGCGCGCTGGCGATGACCTCCTGCAACCCCGATTGGTCGGGCAGCTCCGCTTCGAGGAGTTGCAGGTTCCCTGAAATCACGGTCAGCAGGTTGTTGAAGTCGTGCGCGACGCCACCGGTGAGCTGGCCGATCGCCTCCAGCCGCTGGGCATGCGCCAGTTGCTCCTCGGTGCGGCTGCGCAGAATCGCCGCGGCCAGGAGATGGGCGATCGATTGCAGGAAATGCACCTTTTCCTGGTTGAAACTCGTCGGCTCGGCGGCCAGTGCGAACAGGAAGCCGAGCAACTCGTGGCGCGACGAAAGCGGAGCGATCGCGACATCGTGGAAACCGGCCCTGGCAAGTTCCGCCCGCATTCCTTCCAGGGGTCCCTCGTGCAGCATCGCCGAAGTGATCACCCCGGTTTCCCCGGCATCGACCGCGTTGCCGATGAAGTCGGCGTTGGCAAGCACGGAGGAGAGCGTCTGCACGCCGCCGCCGGAAAGCCCCGTGAAGGCGGAAATGTGGAAGCCGCTGCCCCGCCAGCCGGCCGACAGGATCGCCGCGCCGGCGAGCGCCATGGCGGCCGCTGTCAACTCGAGTATCCGCCGGATCGCAAGCTCGTAGTCGGGGGATTCCAGCGCCAACCGGCTGATCGATGCGATATAGCCGTCGCGCTGGGTGCGTTCGAGCGCCTGGCGGACGCGCCGCGTTTCCGAGATGTCGCGCACCGAGGCGATCGTGACGGTGCCCTGCTCGGTGTCTACCGGACTCAGGCCGATCTCGACGGGAAACGACTGGCCGTCGCGCTTCAGGCCCAGCAGTTCGTAACCCATTCCCATCGGCCGCTGGCGCGGCGCGGCCATGTAGTCGTGCCGGTGCATGCGGTGCGCGTGGCGCAGCGACTCCGGCAGCAGCGTTTCGAGCGCCACCCCGCCCAAGGCCGCGGGACCGTACCCGAACATGCGTTCGGCCTCGGCGTTGGCGAGCACGATGAGACCTTCCCGGTCGACGGCGATCATGGCATCGGGCGCGATGTCGAACCACATGCTCAGCATCACCAGGCTGGCGGCAGGAAGGGACTGCGGATTCACGTGCTGGCCGCCTGCCTGGAGACGCGTGCCGAGAACAGGTAGCCGGCGCCGCGCACCGACTTGATCAACCCGGGATTGGCTGGATCGGATTCGATCTTGCGGCGCAGTCGGGCGATCTGCACATCGATCGCGCGATCAAAGGGCCCGGAGCTGCGGCCGTGGATCCGGTCCATCAGGTCATCGCGCGACAGCACCCGGTTCGGGCACTCGACGAACACCCGCAACAATTCGTACTCGCCGGTGGTGAGCGCAATCGAGTCGCCGCCGCTGGTCCGAAGCGTGCGCGCCATGGGATCGAGGCAGAGGCCAGCGAAATGGAACGTCCACCCGCGGGCTTCGCCGCCGCCGGCAGCGGGCGGGGCGGCGCGCCTCAGTACGCTGCGCACGCGGGCCAGCAGTTCGCGAAGTTCGAACGGTTTGGTGACGTAGTCGTCGGCGCCGAGTTCCAGGCCGACGACCCGGTCGATCGATTCGCCGCGACCGGTGACGATGATGAGCGCACCATTCCAGCTCTTGCGTAATTGACGCGTGAGCTCGAAGCCGTCCTCGCCCGGCAGGCCGAGGTCGAGCAGCACCAGGTCGACGTTCGTCCGCGCGAGCGCACCTCGCATCTCGGCGCCATCGGCCGCGACGCTGACCTCGAAACCATGGCCGGTGAAATAGCGGCGGAGCAAATCCAGCACGCTGGTGTCATCGTCCACGACCAGCAAGTGCATGCCAGCTGACATGGGTCCGCATCCGACAAGCAACCGGTGGCCGGATTCTATACCCATCGCGGCCCGGGGGCAGGCTCCGGTGGGTTCGCCGGATGGCGGATGATCGGCACCGTTGCGCCGACAGGCGCCCGCGCCGGCTCCGGTCCGGACAAACCGCTGCGGCATTGACCCAGATCACCATGACTCGCGCGGGCGCGCCGATCCTGTCTTGGCCGCCGGTGCCGGTGCCTGCAACCGCGGGGCGGGACGGAAATCGAAGGAGTGATTCCATGGCGATCATCGACAGCCGCGAGGTGACCATCCGCGCGGGAAGCGTTTCCCTTGACGGCTTGCTTGCGATTCCGGAACAGGCATGCGGAGTCGTGGTCTTCGCGCACGGCAGCGGCAGCAGTCGCTTCAGTCCACGCAACCGGCGGGTCGCACGCGCATTCAACGGCACGGGATTCGCGACCCTGCTGCTCGATCTCCTGACCGCCTCCGAGAACGAACGCGACACCCGGTCGGCGGAATTCCGTTTCGACATTCCGCTGTTGGCGCGGCGTCTCACCTTCGCAATGAACTGGCTGGCCAAGCGGTCCTCGACGCGGGCGCTGCCGGTGGGATTGTTTGGCGCGAGCACCGGCGCTGCCGCCGCGCTGATCGCGGCCGCCGAGTGCCCCGAGCTCGTGCGTGCGGTGGTATCGCGTGGCGGGCGCCCCGACCTCGCGGGCGCTGCTCTCGAACGGGTGTGCGCGCCGACGCTGTTGATCGTGGGTGGCGACGACATACCGGTGATTGCGCTGAACCGCCAGGCGGCGCGCCGCCTGCGCTGCGCACACGAACTGGCGATCGTGGCCGGCGCGACCCACCTGTTCGAGGAATGGGGCGCGCTGGAGCGCGTGACGGAGTTGGCGGCGGACTGGTTCCACAGCCACCTGTCCGAACGCATGCCGGTGGCCACACCGGCCGCATGAGCAAGGAGAGGTGCGATGCAGACTTACATCATCCTGACCAAGTTTGCGCCTGGCGCGTTCGAGGCCGCGGCAGCCTTCAAGAAGACCTCGGCCGATTTGAGCGCGAAACTGCGGCGCGAGTGCCCGGGCGTGCACTGGAAGTCGAGCTTCGCGACGCTCGGGCGCTACGACGTCGTGGACATCGTGGAAGCCGACGACCCCGCGAGCGTGCATCGTGCCGCGGTCCTCATCAATACCGACGCGCACGCTTCCACCGAAACGATGCTGGCGACCCCATGGCGGGAGTACCTCGACAAGCTGTGATCCCTGCGAGGGCGGGTGCCAGCGGCGATCCCGTGGCGAGACGGCCAAAGGGCGACGATGGTGGTGGATACCGGGTCGCGTCGTGGGGGTTGCTTGATCCTGGTCAACAGCGGACGCAGCGGGCATGGAACAGTGTCGCAGTGGAGCTTCACAACCCGTCGAAAAGCCGCAAGGAGCAGGAAATGTCCGTAACCAAGATCATCGAGATCGGCAGCGACTCACCCAGGAGTTTCGAGGATGCCATCGAAGCCGGGATCCAGCAGGCGCAGAAGACGCTGAAGAACGTGCGTGGCGCGTGGGTGGAAGGACAGAAAGTGATCGTCAAGGACGGCAAGATCGTTGCGTATCGCGTGCAACTCAAGCTGACCTTCGTGCTCGAGTGAGACGCGTGCCTGCGGTGACAGGACCGAATCATGGTGGTCGTTGCCTGCATTCGAATGCCAGCCGGGATCAGGACCCCGCTCGGGGTTTTGGCAGCAAGCCAACAGAGAGCGCGGCTCGCATCGGCCGGCAGCGGCCGCCACCACGCGCAATGCGCCCCGGCGTGCGGAGGGTCGGATGTTCTGGCTTTTTCATGATCGCGGCGACGCGGGGCGGCAGCTCGCAGCCAAGTTGGAGGCGTACGCCGGCCGCGACGACGTGCTGGTGCTCGGCTTGCCGCGTGGCGGCGTGCCGGTGGCGTACGAAGTGGCGGTTGCGCTTGGCGTGGCGCTCGACGTGCTGGTAGTCCGCAAACTCGGACTCCCGCAGCAGCCGGAGCTGGCGATGGGGGCCATCGCGTCCGGTGGCGCACGGTATCTCAATGAGGATGTCCTGCGTGCGGCGGGGGTGGGCGAGGCGGCATTGCACGCAGTCGAGGCCAGCGAACGCGCCGAACTCGGGCGCCGCGAGAAGTCGTATCGCGGCAGACGGAGCGCGCCGCAGGTGCGCGGCAAGACGGTGATCGTGGTCGATGACGGCATGGCCACCGGCGCCTCGATGCAGGTCGCCGTGATGGCGTTGCGATCGCTGCAGCCGGCGCGAATCGTGGTCGCGGTGCCGGTCGCGCCTTCCGACGCGATCCACAGGCTCGGCGAGGCGCCGGATGAATTCGTGTGCGTGCTGACGGCGAGCGACTTCCACGCGGTCGGCCAGTTCTACCGGGATTTCGAGCAGACCACGGATCAGCAGGTGCGCCGATTGCTGCGCGAGCACGCGCGGAACGTGCACGCATGAGCACGCGTCCTGCTACGCCGTTTCTGGCGGTCCGTGAGCTCGCCCGGCGCCTGGACGGCGGCGCCGGGGATTACGACGGCGTACTCGCGCTCGCGGAAGGCAGGACCTTCGTGCTGCTCGGAGAGGCCACCCACGGCACCCGCGAGTTCTATCGCCTGCGCGCGGACATCAGCCGCCGGCTGATCGAGGAGCAGGGATTCGATGCGGTTGCGATCGAGGGCGACTGGCCCGATGCCTGGCGGGTGAACCGATTCGTGCAGGGCGGCGGCGGCGACGATGCCGAATCCTCGCTCTCCGATTTCGAGCGCTTCCCGGAATGGATGTGGCGCAATCGCGAGGTGCCCGAATTCATCGGCTGGCTGCGCGAGCACAACCGCGGCCTTCCGGAAGCCTCGCGCGTCGGTTTCTATGGCCTCGACATGTACAGCCTGTACCGCTCCGCCGATGCCGTGATCGGATACCTCGCGAGGGTGGACCCGGACGAGGCGGAACAGGCACGCCTGCGCTACGCCGCGCTCGATCATGTGCGCGAGCCGCAAATCTACGGATTGCAGGCCGCCGCGGGTGCGCGGGCCGGCGGCCGCGAGGGGGCGCTCGAACAATTGCATCTGCTGCGCGTCGCGGAGATCGAATACCTGTCGAAGAACGGTCTCGCGGCCTTCGACGAGCAATTCTTCGCAGAGCGCAACGCGGTGCTGGTGGTCAGCGCGGAGGCTTATTACCGGGCGATGTTCGATGGCCGCGCGAACACGTGGAACCTGCGCGACGCGCACATGCGCGACACCTTGTTCGCGCTGGCAGGCTACCGGCATCGCCGCGGCGGCTCCGGGCGGGTCATCGTGTGGGCGCACAATTCCCACGTGGGCGATTCGCGGGCCACCGAAATGCATGGACGTCGCGAGTGGAACCTCGGACAACTGGTTCGCGAGCAGGTCGGCGAGGATGCCTTGCTGGTCGGTTTCACCACCTATACCGGGACGGTATCGGCGGCCTCGGAGTGGGGCGGCGAGGTCGTCTCCAAGCGGGTACGGCCGGCGCTGAGGGACAGCTACGAGCACCTGTTCCACAGCACCCGGCTCGACCGATTCTTCCTGCCGCTGCGCGAACCGATGGCCGAACCGCTGCACGAGAGCATGCTGGAACGCGCGATCGGCGTGTTGTACCTGCCGCACACCGAGCGCGCCAGCCATTACTTCGAGGCGTCGCTGGCGGCGCAGTTCGACGCCGTGTTCCATCTGGACGAAACCGAAGCGGTCGAACCACTGGCGATCAACCGCATGCGCCGCAACCGATCGGCGCTGGATGCATTCGGCTAGCCGTTGGCATGCCGGCAGCGTATCGGGCCCGCGGGAACCGACCGTCACTGGTAGCGCAAGGCTTCGATGGGTTCGAGCCGCGCCGCCTTGCGCGCCGGGTAAAAGCCGAAGAACGTACCCACCGCCAGCGACACCAGCACGGCCAACAGCATCGAGCCCGCGGTCACCAGGCTGTGCAGCGCGAACAGGCGGTTCACGACCTGCACGCAGGCGATGCCGATCAGGATGCCCGCGAGACAACCCGCCAGCGACACCAGCACCGCTTCCATCAGGAACTGTTCCAGGATGTCGGCGGGCCGCGCGCCGACCGCCATCCGCAGACCCACCTCGCGGGTGCGTTCGGTCACCGACACCAGCATGATGTTCATGATGCCGATGCCGCCGACCACCAGCGAGATCGATGCGATCAGGCCGAGCAGCAGCGACATCGTGCGCGTGGTCGATGCCGCGGCGTTGGCGAATTCGGTCAGGTTGCGGACGCTGAAATCCGGGTCCTGCCCCGCGGCGATGTGATGGCGCTGGCGCAGCAGCGCTGCGACCTCGTCCTGGACCGGCGCCAGCAGTTCGCTGCCCTGCGCCTGCACCATGATCACCCGCACGGTGTCGCCGAACTGGGCGCCGAACAATTTGCGTTGCGCGGTGCTGATCGGAACCAGCACGGTGTCGTCCTGGTCCTGGCCGCCGAAGCTCTGGCCCTTGGGGGCCAGCAAGCCGATCACCTGGTACGGGCTGCGCGCGATGCGGATGGTCTGGCCGACCGGCTCGGCGCCCCCGAACAGGTTCTGCGCGACAGTCTGCCCGATCACGGCCACGCGTGCCGCGCTGCGCATGTCGCTCAGCGAGAAGTTGCTGCCGCGCGCCAGCGGCCAGTCGCGGATCTGCAGGTAGTCCGGCGTGGTGCCGAGCACGGAGGTGCTCCAGTTGTTGGCGCCGGCCACGATCTGGGCGGCCTGCGGACTGGCGGGCGCCACCGCGGCCACGCCCGGCAGGCTGCGGATCGCGTCCGCGTCGGTGAGGTGCAGGGTCGGCGTGGCGCCGCTGGCCACGCGCAGGCCACCGCTCGTCTGCGCACCCGAAATCACCATCAGCATGTTGCTGCCGAGCGAGGCGATGACCGCATTCACCGACGCGCGCGCGCCGTTGCCGACCGCCAGCATGGCGACCACCGCAGCCACGCCGATCATCATGCCGAGCATGGTGAGCGCGGTGCGCATGCGGTTGGTGCGCATGGACCGCCCGGATTCGCGCAGCAGCTCGGAATAGATCATGACGCCACCGCCTGGCGTTGCGCCGCGGCCCTGGCAACCGGCGTGTCGGACACGATCCGCCCGTCGTGGAAGCGCACCAGGCGTTGCGCATGCTGCGCCACGTCCGCCTCATGCGTGACCATCACGATGGTGAGGCGGCGCTCGCGGTTCAGGCGTTCGAAGATCGCCAGGATCTCCTCGCTGGTGCGGCTGTCCAGGTTGCCGGTGGGCTCGTCCGCGAGCAGCAGCATGGCATCGTTCACCAGCGATCGCGCGATCGCGACCCGCTGCTGCTGGCCGCCCGAGAGCTGCGGCGGCAGGAACGTGGTGTAGCGTTCGAGGCCCACCTGAGCGAGCAGTTCGCGGCAGCGACGATTGCGTTCGCGTACGCCGACGCCCGCGTACACCAGCGGCAGCCCGACGTTCTCCACCGCGTCCAGGCGCGGCAGCAGGTTGTAGCTCTGGAACACGAATCCGATGAGCGTATTGCGCAGGTGCGCGCGCTGGTTGACGCTCATGGCGGCGACCGCCTGGCCCTGCAGGAAATATTCGCCTTCGCTCGGCACGTCGAGGCATCCCAGCACGTTCATGAAGGTCGACTTGCCCGAGCCGGACGGGCCCATGATCGCGATGAATTCACCCTCGCGCACCTCGATGTTCACGTCCACGAGCGCCTGCAGGTCGCCCGCCGGCAACGCGTAGCGTTTGCCCATGTGCAGGGTGCGGATCAGGGGCGCGGCCATCAGAACAGCTGGAACGGCGAGCGCCGCGTGGCGGGCACGATTGCGAATCCGGTGATCACGCGTTCGCCGTCCCTGGCGTTGCCGGAAACGATTTCGGTGTGCTGGCCGTCCGATGCGCCGGTCTTCACCGGCACCTTGCGAGGCTTGCCGCCGTCGAGCACGTAGATCACGCTGCCGCTGGTCGCGAATGGCGCCTCTGCGCCCGCCACCCGCACGCGCAGCGCCGTGTTCGGCGCCAGCAGCACGTGGCGGCGGGTGAGAACGACGATGTTGGCGTAGGCAGTCATCCCCGGCAGCAGGGTACCGTCCTGGTTGTCCACGCCGACCACCACGTCGTAGGTCACCACGTTCTGCTGGACGGTGGCGTTCAGGCGAACCTGCCTTACCTTGCCGGCGAAGCGCCGGTCCGGGTACGCATCCACGGTGAATCCCACGGTCTGGCCCGGCACGATCTGGCCCACGTCGGCCTCGTCGACCGTGACGTCGATCTGCATGTTGCGCAGGTTCTGGCCGATGCTGAAAAGCGTCGGCGTCTGGAAACTCGCGGCCACCGTCTGGCCGACGTCGACGCTGCGATTGATGACCACGCCGTCCACCGGCGAACGGATCACGGTATAGGCGAGCGTCGCCCGGTCGTGCTGCACCTGGGCGGTGGCAACCTCGACCTGGGCCCGGGCAGTGCGGACATTGGCCTGCGTCTGGTCGAAATCGGCCTGGCTCAGGTATCCGGCCGCGCGCAGCTTCTGCGCACGCCGGGCGCTGGCCCGGCCGAGTGCGAAGGTGGCCTCGGCGCCGTGCAGGGTCGCCTGGTCTTGTGCGAGTTGCGCCTTGAGCAGCGTCTGGTCCAGTTGCGCCAGCACCTCGCCCTGGTGCACGCGGCTGTTGTAGTCCACGTAGAGCATCTGTACCGTGCCGGAAACCTGCGAACCCACCTGCACGACCGTCACCGGGTTGAGGGTGCCGTTGGCGGATACGGTCTGGACGATATCGCCGAAACTCAAGGGCGCGGTCGTGTAATTCGGAGCGGTCTCACGGCCCCTCGTCACGTACATCCAGATCAGCACGGCCAGCACCACCAGCGCGATGCCGGCGAGCCAATAGCCTGGGTGCATCTTCGGCAGGCGAAGCCACATGCGTGCGATTTCATGCCCGCGGAATTGCGCGCGGTCGCACGAAAAATATGCGGCAGGCATCGCCGGTGTCCGTTGATCCAGGTCACCATCGCGGCGATGCACCCGCGCATCGGAAATCGCCGTTCATCGGGACGAGCCATTGGTCCGGATCCGGGCGCGAAGCCGTGGTGAATCCGGCGCTCATGCCGTAGCCGATTTCAGGGGTGTCGTTCGCCAATCCGCGCATCACGGCTGCGACGAATTCGCCGGGGCCCAACCCGGCCGGTCGACCACCGCGCCGGTTGCGCCCGGCGGGGTTGGGCACCGGGTCGGCCATCGGCGCGACGACCTCGTGAACCTCGATGCCGAGCAGGGGCGAGCTGCACGCGCATCGCCATCGTGAAAGCATGCACCCGGCCTTGCTTGCCGAATGGACCGGCATGCGGGCCATCGGCACGCATCCGAGGCCGCAGGACCCGCCGGTGATCAGACCGTGTGCCGGACAACCTCATGGCGGTTCCGTCGCTGGGGACGCAGGCCAGCCGACCGATTGCGCGAACAGGACCTTCTGGTCGTCGCGCAATCGCAGGCAATGCGTCAACACCTGCCTGTCGCAGTTGTGGAACCAGCAGGCCATCCCGTGCGCCGCCGCGAACAGATAGACGTTGCCCGCGATGAGGCCGGTATCAACGAAATAGTAGGACTTCTGCACTTCCGGATCTTGCAGCCCGGGCTCTTCGAATCCGATGGTGTGGGTGAGCCGGTGCAGGTCGACCACGTAGATCAGTTGCACGGGCGCGATCGTGCCGCTCGGCTGGTCCCGGGTCATCGCGAGGCTGCGCCAATCGCCGGTCGCGACCGGATCGAGCCGGTGGTCGACGGCGTCGTAGCGGTATGCGGCACTTTCCAGCGCGACGTACAGGTCGATTTCCTGCGAGTTGCTGGCCGATGCCGCGGTGCGTCCCGGGCCGCCGAACGGGCCCGCGATGCGGTTCATGCCAAAGGCCGTCCACAGCAGGTTGGAAAGCTCGAGCAGGCCCAGCGGGGTCGCTGCGATTGCGCGGATCGTGCGTCGCCGTGCGACCGCCACGTTGAACGGGAGCGCGTAATCATCCGACGTCGCAGGCAACTCGATCGGCAAGAGGGCAATCCGTTTGTGCGAGACGATCATCCGCTCACCTCCCTTGGGCTACAACCGACTTTCCACCCGTTCGGGGATCCCGGTATTGACATGGCTCAAGCACGACGGGCGGACGACGCGTTCCGTTGAACTGCGTCCGGGTTGATCCACGTCACCTTGGCCGTACGCGAGGCATCCATGCTGCCGTCATCGGCGCGCGAGTGCCGCACCTGGTGAACGGTGATGTCGCAACGAAGCTCGACCTGCATGGTGATCGTGGACAAGGCGCTGACGATGACACCGGCGCTGGTGCGCGCCGCGGCGATGGCGCGAAAGAGCGGTGACAGGCTGTTGCTGGCGCTGTTCGAATACGACCGCGCGGTGGCGCGCGCGGCGTCGCGGGGCCTCGACCTCGATGCCTACAAGCGGGGCCGGCACCAGAAGCTCGAGTCGCTGGCGGAGCGCCTGCGGCGCGATGGCCTGACCGTCGATACCCAACTGTTCTGGGACCATCCGACCATGGCCCGGATGCTGCTCGCCGTGCTGGCCGAGCAGCCGCAAATGGTGATCAAGGACGTGCACAGGGAAGCGTCGCTGAAACGGATACTGTTCGCGCCCGAAGACCTCGACCTGCTGCGGCAATGCCCGGCGCCGCTGATGCTGGTGCGCAGCGGCACGCACGGGTTGCCGCGACGGATCCTCGCGGCGGTGGACCCGCTGGATGAGCAGGGCCGTCCCCACGAACTCAACGCACGCGTGCTGAATGCCGCCAATCGCCTCGCGATGCAGTGCGATGCCGAACTGGACGTGGTGCACGCATTCGAATACATCCCGCCGTTCGCGGGTCCGGAGTTCGGCTGGATGCCGGACCTGGGGCTGATCGAGCAGTTCCGCGCCGAACACCTGGGCGCGTTGCAGGAGCTCGGGAAGGAGTTCGGAATCCCGCCGGGTCGCCTGCACATGCTCGATGGCATTCCGGGCTGGGCCATCGCCGAGCACGCTGCCGCAAATCGGGTCGACGTCGTGGTAATGGGTTCGATCCAGCGCAATTTCCTGCAGCGGCTTTCGATCGGCAGCGTGGCCGAGTTCCTTCTGCAGCATGTCGACTGCGACGTCCTGGTGCTCAAGCCCCAGGGCTTCGCCGAGCGCCTGCGAACCGAACTCGAGCGCGGCGACCGCAGCGCAGCCGGCGCGCGGCCGCTCGAAACGGAAAGCACATGATGCCGGTACCGATGCGCCGAACCATCCGGGGACCGGGGAGCTACGGCAGCGTGGTCGAGGATTCGGGGGCGCGAGCGCGCGGTGCGACGCGTCCGCGCAGCACGCTGTCGATTGGCGTGCCATGGGTGCTGGTGCTGCTGCACGCGTTGGCGCTGATCGCCTCGGGCATGGCCGGCATGGCAATGGCGCTTTTCGGATGGTGAGGGTCCCGCCCTGCTGCAACGTTGCGGTCTTCGCATCCATCGAAGCGCCGCGCATGTTGTGGGTGCCCTGCGCCCGTGATTCGCCTGGGCGTTGATGCACGTCAACATCGTCACGACGCCGGTCGCTAGCGTGGACGCACACCCGTCACGGATCGCTCGCGCGGCAGGAGAATCGACATGAATCTGCAATGGTATCGCCGGCCGCGACTGGTGGTCCTCAACTCGAACGCTGCCGTGCAGGATGCGGCGCGCGCGATCGAGCAGAACAAGATTGGCGCCGTGGTCGTGCAGGACAAGGGGCACGTGGTCGGGGTCGTGACCGATCGCGACCTTGCGGTGCGGGTGCTCGGCCGCGCGCGCGACGCAGCCACGAAGATCGTCGATGTGATGACACCATTCCCGGCCACGCTGGCGCCGGACGACAGCATCGCCGATGCCGTCTGGCTGATGCAGGAGCGCAACATCCGGCGCATCCCGCTGGTGGAAGGCGAACGTGTGGTCGGCATGGTCACGCTCGACGACCTGCTTCTCGATGAAGCCGCGCCGATCGAAGCGCTGGCCGCGATCGTGGCCGCGCAGATTGATGCCGGCGGTCCGGCCGGCCGGACCGCCTCGGCAGCGCAACGCCGCGGTCTCGCGCGGGCCGAGGCGACGCTCGCACGATGGCTGAACGCCATCCGCAACGAAACCGGTCTCGATGATACGGAACAGGCGCGCATCGCGCTCGACGTGGTGCTCGACGCCCTGGTGCGGAGGCTGATACCCCAGGAAGCCAACGACTTCATCGCACAGCTTCCGTCGTTGCTGCAGGCGGGGTTGCGCGCCTTGCCTGCGGGGCCGGACAAGACGATCAGCGAAGACACCATCGTTGCGGAACTGCGTGCGCAACTGGATTTGGAGCCGGTCGCCGCGGGGCAGATGCTCGCGGCGGTCGCGGGCATCGTCGCCGGAAGCATCAGCGAAGGGCAGGCGGAAGACGTTCGCGGGCAACTGCCGGCCGGTCTTCGCGAGGTGTTTCGCGCCAGCGCGCCGTTTCCGTTGTTCGTCTGACGGGCCGGACGATCGCAGGTTCGATCGCGCGGCCTTGGCCACTGTCATTCCCCTGGAGGCGGTATGCCCATCTTGACGCCGGAACAAATCGGATATCTATCCAAATTGATGGACGCCCGCTTCGACCGCGAAATCGAGGAAATCCGGGCTGTCAGGGAGCGCGTCCGCGACGAACGCGAGGAAGCGGTTCCGGCCGACTGGCTCGACGTGGCGCTTGCGGAAACGACGCTGGCGACGGATGACGCGGTGATCAACCAGGACTTGGCGGACGTGCGCGACATCATCTCCGCCCGCGAGCGTCGCGCGGCGGGCACGTACGGCATCTGCACGGATTGCGGCGACTCGATCGCCTACGAACGCCTGCTGGCCTATCCGACGGCCAAGCGTTGCATCCACTGCCAGCGCCTGTACGAGCAGAGCAAGGCGGTTCGCGAAATCCTGCGCGCGTCATAGTGCTGCAGCGAGGTCTCCGGCGGGGCGGACCGACAACCCGTGGCCCGCGCCGCGGTCAAAGCGTACGGACCGCGCACCACGGAAGGGGCGCGGTCCAGGGAATCCCCCAGGTGTTCACGCACATCCTCATTCCGATCGACGACGACCCGGGTTCGCGACACGCCATCGCCATCGGGGTGGCCCTGGCGGAGTCTATTGGCGCGCGCGTCACGGGCTTCCATGCGATGACGGAATTCAATCGTGCCGGCGTCGTCGAGGAGCTGCTGGAGCCCCCGCCCGAGGAACTGCAGCGACTGGCCAAGGCGCACGCGGACAAGCTGTTTGCGCCGTTGCGGCGCAAGGCCGAGGGCGCGGGCGTCGCGTGCGAAACGCTGGCGGTACGGGGCGAACGGCCCTACGAGGTGATCGTCGACGCCGCAAGGGACGGCGGCTGCGACCTGATCGTCATGGCCTCCCACGGCCGGCGCGGCATCGCGAGGCTCCTTCTCGGCAGCCAGACGCAGCAGGTCCTGAACCATGCCGGCGTTTCCGTGCTGGTGGTGCGCTGACCTGGTTCCCACCACCACGATCGGTCACGGCCGGAGCAGCCGCCATGGCGAGTACACCCGGATTCGAGGTTTCGGCATTGTGGCTGTACCTCGGCGCACTCTACTGCGTGACGTTGCTCCCGCTGGTCACTGGGCTGCCGCCGGTCGTGGCGATCATGGAAAGCGTGTACGTGATGACGGGGAGGGAGATCTGGAAGCAGATGGCGCGCTTCTGGGGCAGGCTGTTCGGCATCGCCTTGCTGGCGTGGGCGACCGGCACGGCACTGCTGACGATCCTGTATGTCACGGACAACGCGCGATTGACCAACCACGTCCACGGTTTCCCGGGCCCGGTGCTGGTCGCGTTCTTCATCCCGTTCCTGCTCGCGACAGGCTTGCTGCTGTGGAACTGGTTTCGGGACTGGTGGGGTCTCGGCCGGATGAGGCACCTTCTCGTGACATGGCTGTGGGTGCTGCTGTCGTCACTGGAAGTGCTCGCGGTGGCCATGGGGTACGGCTTGCTGGACAATCCCGCGGGCGCGGACCTGGATCCCGGCAGCCTGCAGGTGTGGATCCACGACATTCCCGCGGTCCTGCTGAATCCGGCCGCGCAGTCGAGGTTCGTCCACCTCATGGGTGCGTGCTATCTCGCGGGGGCCGCCGTGGTCCTCGCGATTTCGGCGAGGTATCTGCTGCACCACCGGAACGTTCGCATTGCACGCCGTTCGCTCACGGTAGCCGCGGGTTTCGGACTGGCCGCCGCGTTATCCCTGGCCGTGCTCGGTGACCGCGCAGGGTATGCGGATTCGGCCGGCCAGCAGATGCGGCTCGCGGCGATCGCGGCCGAGTGGCATACCCGCGCTGCGCCGGCGCCATTCACGATTTCCGGTTTCCCGGACGCCGGCGAGCGCGTGACCCATAAGGCGGTGGAGGTTCCCTGGCTGCTCGGAATCGGCGCCACGCATTCCTGGAACAAGCCCGTTGCCGGACTGGCCGAACTCGAAGCGGCCAACGCGAACCGGATCCGTCATGGCGTCCGGGCCTTCACCACGCTCGACACGCCCTGGGCAAATCCGCAAGGCGCGGACGGAGCCGATGGCGCGACAGGCGCCGATTCGGACCTGGGATATGGCTTGCTGCTGCTGCGCCACACCGGGGTTCCTTCGCAGGCGGCCGGCGATCTGATCGCCGCAGCAGCCCGCGATACGTTGCCGAATGTCCCGCTGCTGTTCTGGTCCTTTCGCGCGATGGTACTGCTGGACGTGTATGCCATCGTCCTGTTCGGATGCGCGTTCTGGCTGGCATCGGGGCGCCGGCTGGACAGGCGCTGGTTCCTGCACGCCGCGGTATGGAGCCTGCCCGTGCCGTGGATGGCCGGCGCGCTCGGCTGGGTCGTCAGCGAAGGCGGGCGCGGCGCGTGGCTGGTGGATGGGCTCCTGCCCGTCACCCGGGTATTCGCCGGCCGCCCGGAGGCGATCATCGGCGGGATCGCGTGCACCGCCATCATGGTGGTCGTCGTCGCCGGCGTGGCGCTTGCCGCGCGGCTTGTGCGTCTCGGACCGGAGGGATTGAAGCTGTGGCCGGTGGACCCGGGCCGGGTCGGCGCCTATTGAACCGGCCGATCAAATCGGAGAAGGGACCATGTGGTATTTCGTTTGGCTGCTGGGTCTCGGCCTGGCATGCAGCTTCGGTGTCCTGAACGCAATCTGGTTCGAGCTGCACGCCGATGATGAGCGCGACTGGGCTGCCGTGATCCACGACGATTGATGGACGACGGATGCCCCGCGAATCCGGTACGGGGCTTGATATCGGTCAACTGGACGCGGCACGCCGTCGCCCAGAATCGCACGATGAATGCCGCTCCGCATGCAATCGAATTCGACGCCGCATTGATGGCGCGCTACGACGTGCCTGCGCCGCGTTACACGAGTTACCCGACGGCGCCGCAGTTCCATGCCGGCTTCGGCGAGCCGGAATTGCGCGGGGCGATCCTTGCCTCGAACAAGGCGTCCCCGCACAAGCCGTTGTCGCTGTACGTGCACGTGCCGTTCTGCTGGAGCCCGTGCTTCTACTGTGGCTGTACGCGCGTGATCACGCGCGATGCGCGCAAAGCCGACCAGTACCTCGATTACCTGCGCCGCGAGGTCGCGATGACCGCGCGGCTGTTCAACGGGAGGCGTCC
>JAICJG010000097.1 GCA_025928585.1 Rhodanobacteraceae bacterium | reverse complement strand
GCCGGGCTTGATCCACGCGATGTCCTCGCCGATGGTCGTCACCTTCCAGCCCTTCAATGCAGCGGGTGGGATCAGCATCGCGAGATTGGTCTTGCCGCACGCCGAGGGGAACGCCGCGGCGATGTAGCGGATTTCGTGCTGCGGGTTCTCGATGCCGACGATCAGCATGTGTTCGGCGAGCCAGCCCTCCGTGCGCGCCTGCCAGGAGCCGATCCTGAGCGCGTGGCATTTCTTGCCGAGCAGCGCGTTGCCGCCATAGCCCGAGCCGTAGGACTTGATCGTGAGTTCCTCCGGGAAGTGCATGATCCAGCGGCGTTCGGGATCGAGTTCGCCGACCGAATGCAGCGCCTTGATGAAGCGGCCCTCCTGCTCGATGCGTTCGAGCGCGGCGGTGCCCATGCGGGTCATGATGCGCATGTTGGCGACGACGTACGGCGAGTCGGTGATCTCGACGCCGCAGCGCGACAACGGCGAGCCGAGCGGGCCCATGCAGTAAGGCACCACGTACAGCGTGCGGCCGGCCATGCAGCCTTCGAACAGCGCATCGATCTTCGCGTGAGCCTCGGCCGGTTCCATCCAATTGTTGTTGGGCCCGGCGTCCGCCTGGTCCTGCGTACAGATCACGGTGAGCTTTTCGACCCGCGCGACGTCCTTCGGGTCCGAGCGGTGCAGGTAGCAGCGCGGATGGGTCTGCTGGTTGAGCTCGATCAGTTCGCCGGTCTCGAGCATGCCGGCGACCAGTCGGTCGTACTCGGCGTCGGAGCCGTCGCACCAATGGACATGGTCGGGCCGGGTTCGTTTGGCGACCTCATCGACCCATTGGTTCAGCGATTCGAGTTTGCTTGGCATCGGGGGATTCGGCGCCGGCGCGCCCTCTGAAAGCGGGTTTCTGACGGTAAACTCCGCCCATGACGTTTGCAAGGCGCGGCCGTGTGCGGGTGCAGCATGCCGGGCCCTGCTGCTTGCGAGGCGGAGGTTGTGAAGCCGCGCCGAGACGTCTCGCGATGCCCGCGGAAAAGCCGGGCCACGGAGGGCCGTTCGGGTGCTCGGCGGAGCGAAGATCCGGGGGCGGTCGCGGGCTGGCGGATGCAGCGATCAGGGATGACCGCACGACAACGGCACCAGCGCCTCGATCACGTGCTCGACATAGGCTTCGTATTGCTCGTGCGACAGGTGCGGCAGCTCGAGCGTCAGGTTCAGTTGCAGGAATCCGACGTACGCCGCGTACGTCAGCCGGGCGCGATGTTGCGCCTGTTCGCGCCCGAGCCCCGCTTGGCGGAAGGCCAGCACGAGGAGTTCCATGCGGCGCTGCGAGACGCGCGTCATCATGGGCTTCACGAGCGGGTGGTCCAGCGCCTGGAGCAGGGCTGCGTAAATGCGGTGGGACTGGGTCTCCCCGGAAACCCACCGAAACAGCGCCCGCAGCCGCTCGCGGGGCTCGTCGGCGGCGGCCTCGACATGGCGCTGCAGTTCGCGTTCGTCGTCGGCCTCCCAGCGCGCGAGCGCCGCGGCGAGCAGCGCCTCGCGATTCCGGAAATGCCAATAGAAGCTGCCCTTGGTGACGCCGAGCCGGCGCGCGAGCGCCTCGACCGCCAGCGCGGCCACGCCCTGCTCGGAAATCATCGCGAGAGCGCCGTGTTCCCAATCGACGGCCGACAGCCGCGCGTGGGGGCGGGTATGACCTGCTGCGTCGCTGCGGCCGGACGGATGGGTGGAAGGCGGGTTCATGTCCGTACTGTAGCGTATTGACAAGGCTTGCGGCGCAAATCCATACTGTTGCGTATGGAAAAGGTCAGTCTACCCCCCTCCGGGCTCCTGGGCCGCATCCACGCGGCGGACGGTCTGGCGCTGACGATGGAAACCCGGGGCGCGGCCGGGGCGCCGCCGGTGCTCTTCGCTCACGGTTTCGGGCAGAGCCGCCGGAGCTGGGCACGCACGGCATCGGCGCTGGCGGACGATGGCTGGCGCACCGTCACTTTCGATGCGCGCGGGCACGGCGACAGCGGACGGGTTCCGGACGGCGCCTACCGCCTGGAGCAGTTCGTCACGGACCTGCTCGCCGTCGCGGCAACGCTCGGTGGTCCGCCGGTGATGATCGGGCATTCGATGGGCGGGCTGCTCGCGATGGTGGCGGCCGGCGAGGTCCGGCCCAATCCGTTCCGGGCGCTGGTGCTGGTCGACATCACGCCGCGCTGGGAAGCGGCAGGGGTCGCGCGCATCCTGGGCTTCATGCGGGCGCACCTCGATGGCTTCGCCTCGCTGGAGGACGCCGCGCGGAGCATCGCGGCGTCCGCACCGGCGCGCTCGCAGCGGCGGTCGGCCGCCGAACTCGCGCACCTGTTGCGCCGCGGCGTGGATGGACGCTGGCGCTGGCGCTGGGACCCGATGTTGCTGGACCCCATCACCGCGGAAAGCGAACGCCACCAGCAGCGCCTGCTCGAAGCCGCGCGGCACATCGATATGCCGGTACTGCTGGTGTCGGGCGGCCGCAGCGACGTGGTGTCGGAGCGTACGGTCGCGGAATTCCTCCGCAACGTGCCGTCGGCCGAACACGTCGAGGTGCCCCATGCCTCACACGCCGTGGCGGGCGATGACAACGCCGCGTTCGCGGCCGCGATCGTACCGTTCTTGCATACACTCGACCCTGAGGCTGGCTTGCCGCGGCGCCCTGGCGCCGCCGACCTGCGAGGATCGCCATGAACACCGTCATCATCCTTGTCTGCGCTGCGATCGTCGGTACCGCCTGCGCGTATGGGCGCAGCCGGCTATGGCAGTGGACGCTGGCGACCATCGTCACGATCCTGGTGGTCGGCTCCGGGCTGGGCGCATGGACACCGATGTGGGTCCTGCTCGGAATCTTCGTGGTGTTGGTCGCGCTGCCGCTGAACGTGGCGCCGCTCCGCTGCGCGCTGTTCGCCGCGCCGCTGTTGCAGTTGCTGAGGCGGGTGCTGCCGAAGATTTCGGAAACCGAGCAGGTCGCGCTGGATGCCGGCACCGTCGGGTTCGAGGGCGAACTGTTTTCCGGCAAGCCGGATTGGTCGAAGCTGCTTTCCGAACCGAAGCCGCAGTTGAGCGTCGAGGAACAAGCCTTCCTCGACGGCCCCTGCGAGGAACTCTGCCGGATGATCGATGACTGGCAGATCACCCACGAGCTCGCCGACCTGCCGCCCGAGGTGTGGGACTTCATCAAGCGCAAGGGCTTCTTCGCGATGATCATCCCGAAGAAGTTCGGCGGGCTCGAGTTCTCGGCGTTCGCGCACTCCGCGGTGCTGCAGAAGCTTTCCAGCATCTCGGCGACGCTGTCCTCACTGGTCGCGGTGCCGAATTCGCTGGGTCCGGCGGAACTCCTGCTGCGCTACGGCAGCGAGGAACAGAAGAACCACTACCTGCCGCGCCTCGCCGACGGCCGCGAGGTGCCGTGCTTCGCGCTGACCGGTCCGTACGCGGGCTCCGACGCGACGTCGATTCCGGATTACGGCATCGTCTGCAGGCAAGTCGTCGATGGCAGGGAAACCCTCGGCATCCGGCTGACCTTCGACAAGCGCTACATCACGCTCGCGCCGGTCGCGACGCTGGTGGGCCTCGCATTCCGGATGTACGACCCGGAACACCTGCTCGGCGAGACCGAGGATCTCGGCATCACCCTGGCGCTGATTCCGCGCGACACGCAAGGCCTCGAAATCGGTCGCCGCCATTTCCCGCTCAACATTCCCTTCCAGAACGGTCCGCTGCGCGGCAAGAACGTGTTCGTTCCGATCGACACCCTGATCGGCGGGCCGCACATGGCTGGCCACGGCTGGCGCATGCTGGTCGAATGCCTGTCGGTCGGACGCGGGATTTCGCTGCCCTCGAACGCCACCGGGTTCGTGCGGCTCGCGGTGGCGGCGACCGGTGCCTACGCGCGCATCCGCAAGCAGTTCGGCCTCGCGATCGCGCGGTTCGAAGGCGTCGAGGAAGCCCTGGCGCGGATCGGCGGACATTCGTACGCGACCATCGCGTTGTCGCGAGCCTCGGCCGCGGCGGTCGATCGCGGCGAGCGGCCGGCGGTCGCCTCGGCGATCGCCAAGTGCCATGCGACCGAGCTCGGCCGCGAGGTCATCAAGGATGCAATGGACGTCCACGGCGGCAAGGGCATCCAGCTCGGCCCGTCCAATTATCTCGGACGTTGCTGGCAGGGCGCGCCGATCCCGATCACCGTGGAAGGCGCGAACATCATGACCCGCAGTTTGATGATCTTCGGGCAGGGCGCGATCCGCTGCCATCCGTGGATCCTCAAGGAAATGCAGGCGGTGCGTGAGCCCGACCGTGCCAAGGCCCTGCGTGACCTCGACCGCGCGTTGTTCGGCCACATCGGCTTCGGGATTTCCAACGCGGCGCGCGCGTTCGTGCTCGGGATCACCTTCGCCAGGATCGGCAAGGCGCCCGGCGACGCTTACACCCGCCGCTACTACCGCAAGTTGAACCGCTATTCCGCGGCGCTGGCGCTGCTCGCCGACACCGCGATGGGCGTGCTCGGCGGCAAGCTGAAGTTCAAGGAGAAGATTTCGGCGCGGCTCGGCGACGTGCTGGCGCAGCTCTACATTTGTTCGGCCATGCTGAAGCGCTACGAGGACGAGGGCCGTCCCGAAGTCGAGCGGCCACTGCTGGCGTGGGCCTTCCACGATTCGGTGTGGCGGATGCAGATGGCGCTCGACGGGGTGATCCGCAACTTCCCGGTGCGGCCGGTCGCGTGGCTGGCGCACACGCTGGTGTTCCCGTTCGGCCGCCGCGAAGTGCCGCCGTCGGATCGCCTGGGCCGGCGCGTCGCCGCCCTGCTGACGGCACCCAACGCGGCGCGCCACGCGATGGTGCATGGCATGTATCTCGCGCCCGAACCGAACAATCCGGTCGGCCGGATGCACGCCCTGCTGCCCGAGGTAGTCGCCGCCGAGCCGGTCGAACGCAAGTTCCTGAAGGCGGTCAAGGCCGGCGCCATCCGCGCGCACGACTACTTCGAGCAACTCGCCGAGGCGCAGCGGGCCGGTGCGATCAGCGGAAGCGAGCGCGCGCAACTGGAACGCCTCCGCCGCGCCACCTCCGAATTCATCAATGTGGACGATTTCGATCCCGATGAAATGCGCGCCAAGGTGATCCACGGCGGCGCCGATTCGAAGCGTTCATTGCACGTCGCGTAGAAAACCGGGGTCAGAGTGCAATTTCGAGCTTTGCTCGACTCGACTGCGTAGACCTCCGCGGGAAATTGCACTCTGACCCCGGTTTTACCTACGTCGCCGCGCCGGCATGCTCGTGGGTGTCCGTGAAGGTGACCTCGGGCCAGCGTTCCTGCGCGAGCTGCAGGTTCACGCGCGTCGGTGCGAGGTACACGAGCCGATCGGCGGCATCGAGCGCGAGGTGCGTGGCGTTCCGTTCCCGGAACTCGGCGAATTTCTTCGCATCCCCGCAATGCACCCAGCGTGCGGTTACGACGCCCACGTTCTCGAAGGCGCAATCGACGTTGTATTCATCCTTCAGGCGATAGGCGGCGACGTCGAACTGAAGCACGCCGACCGCACCCAGGATCAGGTCATTCGACATCAGCGGGCGGAAGAATTGCGTGGCGCCTTCCTCGGACAGTTGCGCGAGGCCGGCGCGCAGCGCCTTCATCTTCAAGGGATCGCGCAGGTGCGCGCGGCGGAACAGTTCCGGTGCGAAGTTGGGGATGCCGGTGAAGACCAGCTTCTCGCCCTCGCTGAAGCTGTCGCCGATCGAGATGGTGCCGTGGTTGTGCAGGCCGATCACGTCGCCGGGATAGGCGGTTTCGGCGATCTCGCGTTCCGACGCCATGAAGGTCAGCGCATTGGCGAGTTTCACTTCCTTGCCGGTGCGCACCTGCAGCGCCTTCATGCCGGATCGGTAGCTGCCCGAACACACGCGCAGGAACGCGACACGGTCGCGATGGGCAGGGTCCATGTTGGCCTGGATCTTGAACACGAAGCCGGTGAGCTTTTCCTCGTCCGGCGACACCTCGCGCGTCGCGGTCGCGCGCGGCTGCGGTGATGGCGCGTGCTCGACGAAGAAGTCCAGCAGCGGCTGCACACCGAAATTGTTGATGCCCGAGCCGAAGAACACCGGGGTCTGCTCACCGGCGAGATACTTTTCGATGGCGAACGGGTGCGAGGCGCCCTGCACCAGTTCCAGTTCCTCGCGCAGCTCGGCCAGCGCATCCGTGCCGATGCGTTGCGCCAGCTCCGGATCATCCAAGCCCTTCAGGATGGTCGAGTCCTGGCGCGTGAAGTTGCGCCCGGCCTCATACAGGTGCACCTCGTCGTCGATGAGGTGATAGACGCCCTTCAGGCGCTTGCCCATACCGATCGGCCAGCTCACCGGTGCGCACTGGATTTTCAATACGCTCTCGACTTCGTCCAGCAGTTCGATCGGCGGACGGCCCTCGCGGTCGAGCTTGTTGACGAAGGTCATGATCGGCGTGGTGCGCAGGCGGCACACGTCCATCAGCTTGATCGTGCGTTCCTCGACGCCCTTGGCGCAGTCGATCACCATCAGCGCCGAATCGACCGCGGTCAGCACACGGTAGGTGTCTTCGGAAAAGTCCGCGTGGCCGGGCGTGTCCAGCAGGTTGACGATGCGGCCTTCGTACGGGAACTGCATCACCGAACTGGTCACCGAAATCCCGCGCTCCTTCTCCAGTGCCATCCAGTCGGACGTGGCATGGCGCGCGGTCTTGCGCGATTTCACGGCACCCGCCATCTGGATCGCGCCGCCGAACAGCAGCAGCTTTTCGGTCAGCGTGGTCTTGCCCGCGTCCGGGTGCGAGATGATCGCGAAGGTGCGGCGACGCACGGCTTCTCGATGGTGCTGCTCGGTGGCATGGTCGGGCATGGGGCTGCCGCAAGGTGCAAACCCGCAATTGTAGCGTCGATTGACCGTTGGCCTGCGCGCGCCGCTTCGGGCTATTCCGTGAGCCGCGGCAGCAGGCTGTGCCAGAAATCCAGCGCCGCCGGCACTTCCGCGGCCGGCAACCTTTCGTTGAGGCCGTGCGCGAAGGTGTCGTTGGGCTTGGCGAAATTCGGGCTGACGCCGTAGCAGGGTACGCCGGCGTTCCGGAAATACATGCTGTCGCTGGCGCCGGATGACATGCCCGGCACGACCTCGACGCCCGGGAACCGTTGGTGGATCGTCGCGGCAACCGCCGCCATGACGTGGGGGCGTAGTGGCGAGGCCGGGCTTTCGACCGGCGGCGGCGGGCGCACGCTGATTTCGACCGCCGGGTTGTCGATGACCTGGGCCAGTTTCGCCTTGACCGACGCCACGCTGACGCCCGGGAAGATCCGGCAATTGACATTGGCATCGGCGCGCTGCGGCAACGCATTGAGCGCGTGGCCGGCGTCCAGCATGGTCGCGACGCAGGTGGTGCGCACCTGGCCGACGTAGGCGGGATCGGCCGAAATGATCGCCGCCGCCTTGGCGTCGCCGGGGTGCGCCGCGAATTGCCGCATGGCTTCGGCAAGCGGGCCCGAGTTGTGCCGGCCGAGCGCTTTCAGCGAGGCGAGGGTGATGTCGTTGTGGCGGACCGGGAAGGCATAGGCGCCGACGGCATCGAGCGCCTTCGCCAGCTTGTAGATGGCGTTGTGGCTTGGGTCGGGCTCGCTCGAATGGCCGCCGGGCGAGGTGACCGTCAGCAGGAAATCGGCATAGCTTTTCTCGGCCGCCTGGATTTCATAGAGGACGGGCTTGCCCTGCTCGTCCAAGGTGCCGCCTCCGGCATCGGCATTGAGCAGGAATTCGGCGTCGTGGTAGCGCTTCGCCAGCTCGCGGGTGGAGGCCATGTCGGTCTCCTCGTCGCCCGAGAGCACGAGGATCATCTGGCGCTTCGGCACAAAGCCCTCGCGTTTCAGCCGCACGAAGGTTTCGACCAGGGTGATCAGGTTGGTCTTCATGTCGGCCACGCCGCGGCCGTACAGGTAACCGTGCTCCTCGACCAGCTTGAAGGGGTCGCGCTGCCAGTCCTTGGGGTTGGCGGACACCACGTCCATGTGCGCGGACAGCAGGATCGGTTTCAGGCTCTTGTCGCTGCCGCGGTAATGCACCACCAGCGCCGCGGTGTGCTCGACCGGAATGATCTCGACGTCGGACTTGGCGAAGCCGGCCGATTCGAGTTTCCCGGCCAGCCAGCGGGCAAACGCCGGCACCTGGTTCTTGCCTTCGACCGTCTGCGCGGCGACCGCGTGCCGCAGCATGGCCATCGTTTCCGGCATCGCCTGCGCGGTGGTTTCCGCGAGGACTTGTGGTGTGGCGAAGGCGAGGGCAACGGCAGCAGTCAGGCAAACACGGGGCATGAACATGCGGGACAACTCCGGCAGCTTCTGGGGTCCTCCGCAGTATAGGTGCTGCGCGGAACGCAGGGCTTCCCAGTCGCGCCGGTGCGACGACCCGGCGGCCGCAGGCGGCAGGGTCATTCGTCCTGCACGGCCTCGACCTGGATCTGCAGGGTCACCTTCATGTCGAACCCGAAGGAGCGGCCGGCGTCGATGCCGAAATCGGTGCGGTCGAAGCTGGCGGAGGCCTACGCCCCGCAACGCTCGCGCGGACGCAGCACGGGATCGGGGATGCAGCGGAAGTGCCCGATCTTCAATTCCAGGGGCCGCGTCACGCCGTGCAGCGTGAGCGCACCGACCGCACGGGTGGGCGCCCCGGCGACGAAATCCGCGAGCTTGCCGTCATAGACCGCAGTCGGATATTTCGCGGCATCGAAGAACGTGCATTGCGTCTTGCACAACGACCCAGGAATTGCATCGCGGAGCACCATTTGCGCCAGTGGCGGGTTGCCGAAGTCGATGCTGTCGATTTGCGTGACGATGTGGACCTTGCCCGTATGCTTCGTCCGATCCAGCGTGATCGTGCCGGTGGTGTGGTCGAACTTGCCGCGCCACGTCGACAGGCCCATGTGGTCCGCGGCAAAGCTCGGGTAGGTGTGGTCGGGATCGATGGTGTAGGTGACCGGCTGGGCGGCCGCAGCGGCAACCAGCACCACGAGGGGCAGCGCGAGCCAGAGCGAGGGGGCGGTGCGACGACGCGGTGCTGGGTGGATGCGAATGATCTTCATGCCGGCCGGCTGCAGTTGACCATCCAGTGCGCGCCGTAGCGATCGGTCAGCATCCCGAAACGCAGCGCCCATGAGGTTTCCCCGATCGGCATCGTCACTTTGCCCCCTTCGCCGAGCGCCGTGAACAGGCGCTCCGCCTCGTCCGGGCGGTCGACGCCGACGGACACCGCGTTGCCATGGATGCCTGGATACGGTTCCGGCGTCGGGCCGCACCAGTCGGAACCCATCAGCACGGCGCTGCCGACTTCCAGCCGCACGTGGGCGACCTGGCCGCGGGCTTCCGCCGGCAGGTTGTCGACGCCGGGCATCTCGCCCATGGTCACCTTCATGGTGACCTTGCCGCCGAGACACCTGGCGTAAAAATCGAACGCTTCCGCGGCGTGGTCCTTGAAGAACAGGTAGCTGGCGATTTGCATGGCGAATTCCTCCGAGTGCCTGG
>JAICJG010000091.1 GCA_025928585.1 Rhodanobacteraceae bacterium | reverse complement strand
GTTCCGCCATTCCAGATTCTTCGGGCGGGCGGCAACGAGCTCTTGCGACAGCGACCTCATCTTGCGGTATGAGGAAGAAGCGGCATCGAGCTCGCCGCGTGCTTCATGCACATGTCCGAGGTTGTTGATGGTCATCGCAAGCTGAAATTTCAGCGGCAGGTCGGTTTTCGCGAACTTTTCCGAATTCACCAAAGTCGTTTCGGATGATCGGAAAGTCTGCTCGGCTGCCTCGAGATCGCCTTCCTTCCAGTGGGCGTAGCCGATGTAATTCAAGGTATTTGCGTAAGCCAACTGCCGAGCGGTATTTCCCGGCGCGGAAGCTGCCAGTCGCGAAGAGATGTGGGCGGAAGCGCGAAACGACTCGAGCGCAGCGGCAAGCTGCCCCCGGTCCATGCGTACGGAACCGATTTTTTCCAGCGCCTTGGCGCGTTGCGCCAGCGCTTCGAGCGTGACGTCGGTATTCGGCAGCGATTGGAAGTACTTCATTGCCTTGTCATCGACGTCCTGCATGATGTCGAGGCGATCCACCTGCGCCAACCTGTCGTTGAGATCGCCAAGCATGAAGTCGACCAGGCCTTCGGCCTGCTTTTGCCTGCGCACGGCGGCTTGCCTCGCGATCACGGCTTCGTGGCGCGCGACGACTGCGCGGTGGCGCGACACCAGCGCGAACACCGCCAGTACGATCGTCACTGTCATCACCACCAGCGCGATACCGGCTATCAAGGTCATGCGTCGGAGCTGCCGGTGCTGCTCGCGCTGCTTCAGCGCGTCGAAGCCGAGACCCAGCAAACCGGCGATCAGCCTCAGTTTGGCGTCTGGCTTGCCGTCCTTGCCGGGTCGTGCGTCGGCTGCGATCGGCTCGGTCCGTTCGTTGGCAGGCAGCCCATTCGGACCCAGCTTGAAACGCAGCGCAGGACAAAAGCACTCTTCCGCCTCCTGTCCCTGGATGTCGGAGGCATTCGGCTCACCGGAGACGATGAGGCAAAAGATGCGATCACCCCGGCCCAGGCGCTTGTACGTCAATACCTCCTCGTTGACCCAGCGGGACGTGGCTGCCGCGGGCGAGCAGATCACGATCAGGTTTCCCGACCGTGCGAGTGCCTCGTTGACCTTGCTTGCCAGGCTGTCGGAGCTGGCGAGTTCGTCGCGGTCCCGGAAGATCGGTATCAGCCGGCGCGGAATCTTCCCGCGGGCGGTTTCGGTTCCTGCGAGGCGCCAAGGCACGCGGTACGTTTCCAGCGCCTTGTGCAGCCAGTCTGCCGCAGGCCTGTCCCGGTGGCTGTAGCTGATGAACGCGCGATAGGTGAAAGGCGAAGCGGACGAATCCGACATGGCGCGGCACCCACGTTTGACGTCAAACCTTCTCGGCAGGACGCGATCGTCGGGCGCGCGAGGCGCTGGCAGGGTCGCCGCGATCCGGTTGCACCGGATGCGGGGCGGAAAGCTAGCACAAAACCCCGGCGCGCGTCCGGTTCCCCGAAGGGTCTAGCGTTCCTTCAGTGGCTTGGCCATCCGGACGAGGTCGGTGGTGAAGCCCGCCTGCTCGTAGAGCCCGCGTGCCCGGGCGTTGGCCGGAAAGACGCTCAATGTCAGGAGTTTGCAGTGGTTTGCGCGCGCCCACGTTTCCGCATGTGCCAGCAATGCCCGGCCTATGCCCCGGCCATCCTGGCCGGACGCGACGGCGATGTCGGAGACATGGCAGGCGCGCCCGTTGGAAAAATAGTCGCGCTGCAGCTGGAGACGCAGGAAGCCGACGCTCTTGCGGTTCGCATCGCAGGCGATGAAAAAGTGATCGCTGGCCGGGGTTTCGCGCATCGCCCGCCGGAGGTCTGCGAGAAGTGTGGCCACGACTTCCCGCTTGTGCCGCGCCTTGGGCAATTCGAAGGCGACGAAACGAGGGACCAGCGACAGGATGAAGCGCGCGTCTTCGCCGGTGGCGGGGCGGATCTGCAAGCCCCGGGTGCCTGTTTTACGGGCGGCGACCATTCGAATCCGCTCGTGGCTCGTGGTGGTGAAGTGGCCGGCCGCGGATCACCTCAGCCACCCGGTGCTGCGCGTCCGTCTCCCCCTTCGGTGACAGGGAAAGCGTCGGGGAGTGGTGCACGATGCATCAACCGAACAGCGCATCCGGCATCGCGAACAGGCTGTCCGCGCCGGCCTGCATGGCCGCGAGGTGCGCGCGGGTGCGAGGCAGGAGCCGCGCGAAGTAGAAGCGTGCCGTCAGCCGCTTGGCCTGCTTGAAGTCCTCGGACTGCCCCGAGGCATCCGCTGCGGCGACGCTGCGGGCCCACGCGTCGGCGAGCGCAATGTAGCCGGAATACATGAGGTAATCGACCGCGGCCGCGCCGATCTCGTCGGGGTTGGCGACTGCGCGCTTGCCGAGCGTTTGCGTCACTTCCATCCATTCCTTTGCCAGCGTCCCGAGTTCCGGAATGAATTCGGACAACGATTCGTCGTTGGCGTGCTGCGCGCAGAAGGCGCCGAGCTGCTCCAGAAACAACTGCAAGCCTTCGCCGCGTTGCTGCATGATCTTCCGACCCAGCAGGTCGAGCGCCTGGATCTGCGTGGTGCCTTCGTAGATCGAGGTGATGCGCGCGTCGCGCGCGTACTGTTCCATGCCGTTGTCGGCGATGTAGCCGTGGCCGCCGTAGATCTGCAGCGCGAGGCTCGCGCACTCGTTGGCATTCTCGGTCAGCATCGCCTTGATGATCGGGGTCAGGAACGACACCAGTGCCTCCGCGCGCGTGGCTTCGGCTGGGTCTTCCGAGCGGTGCTGGATGTCGACCAGCGTGGCGGCGTACAGGCCCAGTGCACGGCCGCCTTCGATCAGCGATTTCTGGGTCAGCAGCATCCGGCGGATGTCGCCGTGCACGATCAGCGGATCGGCGGGCTGGGCCGGGAACTTCGCGCCCGAAAGCGCGCGCATCTGCAGGCGCTCGCGCGCGTAGGAAAGCGCGTTCTGGTACGCGCGCTCGGCGACCGCGAGTCCCTGCAGCCCGACCGCAAGCCGCGCCGTGTTCATCATGGTGAACATCGCATGGAGCCCGCGATTGGCCTCGCCGATCAACCAGCCTTGCGCGCCGTCGAAGTTGATCACGCAGGTCGCCGAACCCTTGAGCCCCATCTTGTGCTCGATCCCGCCGCAGCGCACGGCATTGCGCCCGCCCATCGCGCCGTCCCTGCCGACTCTCATCTTCGGCACGATGAACAGCGAGATGCCCTTGACGCCCGGCGGCGCGTCCGGCAATCGCGCCAGCACCAGGTGCACGATGTTCTCGGTGAAATCGTGTTCGCCGGCGGTGATGAAGATCTTGGTGCCGGTGATCGCGTGGCTGCCATCTTCGTTCGGTTCGGCGCGGGTCTTGAGCAGCCCGAGGTCGGTGCCGCAATGCGCTTCGGTGAGGCACATCGTGCCGGTCCATTCGCCGGACACGATGGGTTTCAGGAATGCTTCCTTCTGCCAGTCTTCGCCATGCACACGCAGGGCTTCGGTCGCGCCGTGCGAGAGCAGGGGATAGGTGCCCCACGCGAGATTCGCCGAATCGATCATCTCCTTGACCGGCGCGCCGACGGTTTCCGGCAGGCCCTGGCCGCCGGCCGCTTCGGGTGCCGTCAGACCCGCCCACCCGCCCTCGACGTATTGTTCGTAGGCGCGCTTGAAACCTTTCGGAGTCGTGACTTCGGCCGAGGTCCGGTCGAACGTGCAGCCTTGCCGGTCGCCGACTTCATTCAGCGGTGCCAGCACGGCTTCCGAGAACTTCGCGGCTTCATCCAGCACCGCGTCGATGGTCTCGCGGGTCAGCTCGCCGCAGCCCGGCAGGCGCGCGAACAGTTTTTCCACCTCCAGCAGGTCGAACAGGTCGAAACGGATGTCGGCGAGCGGTGCGGTGTAGTTGGTGGTCATGGCATTTCCTCGGCCGTTCGTCCTGAGCGTAGCGGCGACGGCCTCGGAGTCGAAGGACCGGCAGCTCCGATCATGCACGTCGACTTCGTTCGCTGGCGCTCGCTACGCTCAGGGTGAACGGAAGCTACCGCCAGATGTTGGATACCCCTGGCACCGGCGACAGGTAGCCCTTGCCGTCCAGTTGGAAGGGTTCCGCGCTGCCCCTGGTTCCCTTGCCGACCGAAAGCGTGCCCTTGAGCTCGTATGCGATTGCGTTGGCCTTGGCGGCGGCGAGCGCGGCGGCGCCCTGCGCCCCGGGCTTGAAGGTGGCGGTCGCGGTGTCCGCGTCCATCGCCGGAATGTCGAGGCCCGGGGACAACGTAATCCGTCCGGCCGGCTTGCCGTCGAGGCTGAGGGCCGCATCCATTGCGTACACGTGCATCCCGGTGTCGTAGCTGTAATTCTGGATGCGCACCACGGCGACCCAGGTGCCGTCCGACTGCAGCGTCAGTTGCTGGATGCTGGCGGTCGGGGGCTGCAGCTTGGTGGACATGCCAGTGCAGCCGGCGAGTGCCAGCGCGGTACCCAGCAAGACGGTCGCGGCGAGCGCGCGTGCCGTCTTTCGCGGAACATGCAGGATCATCGGCCGGTTCCTCGATGGACAATCGCCGATTACTTTAGCGCGTCGGCAGCGGACGGAGCAGGGCACGCGGCGGGACCGGCGCGGATCCGGAGGTCCTGAACGCGCCGATGTCTTCGAGTGCCGCGAGCCGGCCATCCTCGATCCGCGCGACGCTGTCGGCGAGCGCCGCGACTTCGTCGAACTGGTGGCTCACCAGGATGGTCGTCAGCGCGAATTCCCGCTTCAGCCTGCCGAGGTGTTCCAGCACTTCCGCGCGCGCTTCGCGATGCAGGTTGGCCAGCGGCTCGTCCAGCAGCAGCGCCCGTGGCTGTCGCAGCAGCGCGCGCCCGATCGCGACGCGGCGTGCCTGGCCTCCGGACAATTGGGCGGGCTTGCGCTTCAGCAGTGCCGACAGCGCCAGCAACTGCACCACGTCGTCGAATGCACCCGTCGGGCCGCGGCGCGGCATGCCGTAACGGAGGTTGTCGCGCACCGACCGGTGCGGGAACAGGCGCGCGTCCTGGAACACCACGCCGAGCCGGCGTTGCGACGGCGGCAGGTCGATTCCCGCGCGGGTGTCGTGCAGCACGTGTCCATCGAGCGCGATGCGGCCGCGCTGCGGATGCAACAGCCCGGCGATCGCGAGGAGGGTGGTGGTCTTGCCGCAGCCGGAGTGCCCGAACAGCGCCAGCGCCCGCGCGGGCGATGCGAGGGTGAGTTCCAGCGCGAACTCACCGCGCTGCAGCGCAAGCTCGATCTCGATCATGCCTCGCCCCCCGGGTGCACAGCGCCGCGCAACAGCATCAAGGCGGCGATCGATCCCGCGAGCAGCGCGACCACCACGGCGACGAGGGTCAACCGCAGAGCCCCGTTTTCGCCGCCCGGGGTCGAGATGAGCTCGTACAAGGCGATCGGCAACGTGCGGGTCTGCCCCGGTATCGAGGACACGAAGGTGATGGTCGCGCCGAACTCCCCGAACGCCCGCGCGAACGCCAGCGCCAGCCCCGCGACCAGCCCGCGCACCGACAGCGGCAGGGTGATCCCGAAGAAGATCCGCCAGGGCCCTGCACCCAGGGTCGCCGCCGCGTTTTCGAGTTTGCGGTCCACGGATTCGAAGGCGTTGCGCAGCGCCACCACCAGCAACGGGAACGCCATCACCGCGGCGGCCAGCGCGGCGCCGGTCCAGCGAAACGCAATCGAAAGCCCCGCCGCATCGAGCAGCCTGCCGATCGTCCCGTGGTGGCCGAACACCATCAGGAGGACGTAGCCGGTCACCACCGGCGGCAGGATCAGCGGCAGCAGCAGCAGGCCCTCGAAGAAGGGCTTCGCCAGCCACCGCGTGCGCGCCAGCAGCCACGCGCACGCCATCGCGACTGGCAGCGAGCAGACAACACCCACCAGCGAGACCTTGAAGCTCAAGGCCAGGGCGACCGTTTCGGCGTGGGTGAGAAGATTCACGGCTGTTTCAGGGAATCGATAAAGAGCATTCAGTCCGCGAATGGATGCGAATAAACGCGAATGACTTCCTCAATGTCGCTTCGCTTCTATTTGCGTTCATTTCGTTCATTTGGGGACAACGTTGCAGTTGTTGTGGTTCTCGGCAGGGGGGCGAAACCCCAGCGCTGGAACACCTTGCTCGCACGAGCCGACTCCAGCGCCGCGAGCAGCGCGCGCGCGCCCGGATTGTCGTGGCCCTTGACGATCGCGACCGGGTACACGATCCGGCGGTGGCTCGCGGCGGGGAACGTCGCCAGCACGCGCACGCGCGGCTCCGAAACCGCATCCGAGCGGTACACGATCGCGAGCGGGCACTGCCCGAGCACGACGAGGTTCAGTGCCGCGCGCACGTCGCGGCTCATCGCAAGGCGGGGCTCCAGGCGGGACCACATGCCGAGCTTCGTCAACGCCTGCCGGGCGTAGATTCCCGCCGGCACCGACCCGGGCAGCGCGATGGCGAGGCGCCCTCCTGGACCCAGGATCTTCAGCAGCGGTGCCGCACCCCGCTGCAGGTCGGCACGTGCATCGGAGTCCGCTGGCGCAACCACTACCAGCGCATTGCCGAGAAGGTCGGTGCGCGAGGAAACCACGATCGCGGCATGCGCCGCGGCGTCATCCATCCAGCGTTCGTCGGCCGAAATGAAGAGGTCGGCCGGCGCGCCGTCCTCGACCTGCCTCGCCAAGGCGGAACTCGCGGCATACACCAGGCGCGGCGCGGGTGATCCCAGGATGCCCGCGTGCGCCATCTGGTCGAGCGCCGGCTGCAGGCTCGCTGCCGCGAAGATGGTCGGCGCCGCGGCGTTCGCAGCCGGCGAGCCAAGCATGGAAACCGCCGCAAGCAGGCCGCCGCAGAATCGCCCGATCCATCGCATCGTGTTCGCCGCGGCCATCGTCACCGTGATTCTAGCCGCGAGTGGTCGCGCCGCCGGAGCGACCCGGCCGTTTCAACGACCCCAGACAACCGTCAGCGTCGCCTTGGCGAGCGTGTGTTTGCGGATGGCGGCCAGTGCACGGTCGCGGCTGAAATGGGCAACGGGACCGAGTTCCGGCACGTCGAGGGCGTACGCCGTGATGACGTAGTGGTGCGGTTTGCCTGGTGGCGGACAGGGCCCCGAGTAACCGGCGTTGCCGAAATCGTTGCGCGGTTGCTCGGTATCGCCCGGCGCATTGCCGCTGTGCGGCGTGCCCGCCCCGGCATTGAGGCCGTGCGCGCCGACCGCGATGTCGAACGCGATCCAGTGCCAGAAGCCGCCCTTGGCGTCGGGGTCGAACATCGTGACGGCGTAGCTTTGGGTGCCGGACGGCGGATCGTGCCAGCGCAGCGGCGGCGACTGGTTGCCGCCGCCACATTCGCCATAGACATTGGCGAGCGGCATACGTCCGCCGGCGCTCAAGGTCGGGCTGTCGAGCGTGAAGCCTGAGGCGGCGGCGCCCGCGGAGACCGCTGCAAGACACAACCCGATCAGGGCGCGGCGCATGGCGGGCATCACGCCATGGCGCGCTTGCGCGCGTGCGATGCGTGTTCGCGCAGATATTCCGACAACACCGCCGCGTTGCAGTGCTCGTCGTCGTGGGCGGCGAACAGCAGCGTGGCATTCGGGTGGTCCCTGAGCAACGCCTCGAGTTCGGCCACCGGCCCCGGATTGGCGTCCAGCTCCGCGCGGTAGCGCTTGCGGAACTCGTCCCACCTGGCAGGATCGTGGCCGAACCACTTGCGCAGCTCCGTGCTGGGCGCAACATCGCGCACCCACGCGGTGAGCCGCAGCTTTTCCTTCGACTGGCCGCGCGGCCACAGGCGGTCGATCAGGATGCGCGCGCCGTCACCTTGCGCGAACGGCGCGGCCACGCGTTTGGTCTTGAAGACCATCGCAACCTCCGTTGTGTGATGGCTGCATGCCAAGGCATCATACGCGTTTGTCCCGAAGGGTTCACGATGACACGTCGCCTGATCGTCCGCCGCTCCCCCATCCACGGCAATGGCGTCTACGCCGCAGTGGACATTCCCGCCCACACCGTGCTGATCCAGTACAAGGGGCGCCTGCTGACGCATGCACAGGCCGACCGCCTGTACGACGACGGCGCCGACACCGGCCACACGTTCCTGTTCACCCTGAACGACCGGTACATCGTAGATGCCAATGTGGGCGGCAACAGCGCGCGCTGGATCAATCACTCCTGCGCGCCGAACTGCTGCGCGTACATCGAGGAAGTCGACAGTGCGCGCAAGGACAAGGTGCTCATCGAGACCAAACGCGCGATCCGTGCCGGCGAAGAGCTCACCTACGACTACGGGATCGTGCTGGACGTGCCGCATACCGCGAAGATGAAGCGCATCTGGCAATGCCGTTGCGGATCGAAGCGCTGCACCGGGACGATCCTGAAGCCGAAGCGCTGAGGCGCGGTTGCCCCCCTAACGCGTGTCGAACGGCACGGACACGTGCCGGTAACGCCGGCGCCGGCATCGTGGTCGTTCGACATCGCAACCAGGAGCAACCGCATGGACAAGGATACGTTGGACGGCCGCAAGATCGCGATCCTCGCGACTGACGGTTTCGAACAATCCGAATTGCTGCAGCCGAGGAAGCTGCTGGATGAAGCCGGCGCCCGAACGGTCGTCGTTTCCCCGGGCGACAAGCAGCAGATCAAGGGCTGGAACCACGGCGAGTGGGGCGAACCGGTGGCTGTCGACCTGCATCTGGGCGACGCCCGCGCCGCCGACTACGACGCGCTGGTGCTGCCGGGCGGCGTGATCAACCCCGACAAGCTGCGCCTGCACGATGACGCCATCGATTTCGTCCGCGACTTCGGCCGGAGCGGGCGTCCGGTCGCCGCTATCTGCCATGGTCCGTGGACCCTGATCAATGCGGGGCTCGCGAAGGGCCGGCACCTGACGTCGTGGCCGTCGCTGCGCATCGATCTCGAAAATGCCGGCGCGCACTGGGAAGACCGCGAAGTGATCGTGGATGGCAACCTGATCACCAGCCGCAAGCCGGACGACATCCCCGCGTTCACCCGCGCGCTGATCCACATGCTGGAAGAGCGTCAGGCACAGGCGGCGTAGGGCGGTCGGCGCCCGCCCTCGCTCGTAGGTTGGCGCTGAGCGCAGCGAAGCCCAACGCTCTTCAAAGGCTGTTGGGCTTCTCCCGGAGCAAGTCCGGGATCAGCCCAACCTACCTACGTTCGCGGCACCCGGCTGCTCCGGTAGGTTGGCGCTGGGCGCAGCGAAGCCCAACGCTCTTCAAAGGCTGCTGGGCTTCTCCCGGAGCAAGTCCGGAATCAGTCCAACCTACCTACGTTCGCGACACCCGGCTGCTCTGGTGGGTTGGCGCTGGGCGCAGCGAAGCCCCACGTTCTTCAAAGGCTGTTGGGCTTCTCCCGGAGCAAGTCCGGGATCAGCCCAACCTACCTACGTTCGCGCCACCCGGCTGCTCTGGTAGGTTGGCGCTGAGCGCAGCGAAGCCCAACGTTCTGCGGCAGGAGCCGGCCTGCCGAACCTGGGTGAAAAAAAACGCCCGGCGACGCCGGGCGCAGACAAGGTTTTCGCCGGCGGCAATCAGGCCGCGGCGCGCGAGGTTTCAACTTGCTGCCGCGGGCCTTTTTTGAGCGCCTCGCGGACGTGCGCAACCAGCAGTTCGGCCTCGGCCTCGTCGATCGCGAAATGCGGCGTGAAGCGCAGCGAGTTGGCGCCGCCGTGGACCACGTTGATGCCGTGCTCGCGCATGTATTCCTCGATCGAATCCGCGCCGAAGCACTTGAACTGGCCGCCGAGTTCGCAGGAGAACAAGAGACCGGTGCCCTGCACCCGGGTGATCAATCCGCCGAGTTCGTCCTTGAGCGCCTCGAACTTCTTCACCAGTTGCATGCCGCGCTCGCGGATGTTGGCGCGCAGTTCCGGGGTGACCTGCGCGAGCACCGCGCAGGCGATGTCCAGCGCGCGCGGATTGCCGGTCATGGTGTTGCCGTAGATGCCCTTCCGGTAGAGTGCCGCGGCGCGTTCGTTCACGGCCACGACCGACAGCGGGAACTGGCCGCCGTTGAGCGCCTTGGAATAGGTTTCCATGTCGGGCGCCGGAAGGTTCTCGAAGCCCGGATAGTCGACGATCGACAACACGCCGTGCGCGCGCAGGCCGGCCTGGATGGAATCCACCAGCAGCAGCGAGCCGTGTTTCTCGGTGAGTTCGCGCGCGGCGGCGTAGAACTCGGGCGTCACCGCGCGGCCCGGATCGCCTTC
>JAICJG010000031.1 GCA_025928585.1 Rhodanobacteraceae bacterium | reverse complement strand
GCCTTGTCTTCCTGCGACACATCGCGCATCGCGGCGAGCTCCGGATGCCGGAACTCGGCGTTGTCGTCGGAGTTGACCTTGCCGTCCAGCGCCATCAGGTCGCCGGACGCCACGATCGCGAGCGGATTCAGCTCGACCAGTGACAAGTCTTTCGCGTTGAACAGCTTGTACAGGCCCAGCATGATCTTCGAGAGCTGGTTGACCTGCTTGGCATTGAGCCCAAGGGCAAACCCGAGCTCGCGGCACTGGTAAGGCTGCAGGCCTTCGGTGAAGTTCACCGTGACCGTATGGATTTCCTCCGGCGTCTCGCGGGCGACCTGCTCGATGTCGACGCCGCCGCGTGCCGACGCGATGAAAGTGACGGCTCTCTCGCCACGATCCACCAGGATCGAGAGATACAACTCCTTGGCGATGTCGGTGGCTTCGGTGACCAGCACCCGATTCACCGGCAGCGCGCGGCCACCCGACTGGTAGGTCTCCATGTTCTTGCCGAGCATGCCTGCGGCCGAGGACTTCACTTCATCGAGCGACTTGCAGAACTTGACGCCCCCGGACTTGCCGCGCCCGCCCGCGTGGATCTGCGCCTTCACCATCCATTGCTCGCCGCCCAGCGCGCGGGCCGCCTCGACTGCTTCGGCCGGCGTCGATGCGACCTTGCCCGGCGGCACGGCGATGCCGAATTCAGCGAACAATTGCTTGGCCTGGTACTCATGAAAATTCATGTATGAGCCTCGTGATTCCGGAAGATGCGGGCAACGCCCGCCACGGCTGCCCCGTGCCGCGGACAAGGGTCACGCGGACACGACAGCCGGATATTGTTGCGGCGGATGGCCATCTTGTCCAATGCGATCATCCCTGATCGCCGCTTCCCGCTGCGGCACGCAATCCGGGAAAGCAAGTGGACATGGAACACCAGAACGGCCATCCAAGGCCTGACTTTTCACAACAGCCGCTTCGAATCGGGTGCCTTGCCGGAGAAGAGGCCGAACGCGATCAGCAGCACCGCGCCCACGCTGATCGCGGAATCGGCCACGTTGAAGGTGGGCCACGACCAGGTGCGCCAGTACACCTCGATGAAGTCGGTGACCCGCCCGTGCACGAGACGATCGATGAGGTTGCCCAGCGCGCCACCGATGATCAGCGCAACCGGCAGCGCCGTGCGCCAATCGCCGCGGCGCGTGCGCGCCAGCCACACGATCAATCCGATGCTGACCGCGACGGCGAGCAGGCCGAACAACCACGTTTGCCAGCCGGAACCGCCGGCGAGGAAACTGAAGGCCGCGCCACGGTTGAACGCCAGCGTCCAGTTGAGTACCTGCGGGATCACGGTGTGCGGCACGTAGGGTTCGAGCGCATCCCGCGCGACGGCCTTGGTGGCCTGGTCGAGCACGATCGCCGCAACGGAAACGACCAGCCACACCAGCGCATTGGGTTGGGTCGGCTTGCTCAAGCGCATTTCCTGTTCGAGATCGTTGCACGCGGGGTCGAATGCAGCGCGCATGATAACGGCACGCGGGAATCCGTCCGATGGGGAAGTCCTGCGGCGCCGGATGGAGGTCTCGAGGACAGGCGCAAAGCCATACTCCTCCCGCGCCGCGCGCGTTCGCTTCGCTCCGCCCGTCCCATGCGAAGGGGGACGCAAAGCCTTGCAGTTTCCCCTGCGACAGCCGCCCGGCTAATCAGGCATCCGCCAGCACCGCTCGCGCGGCCGGCAGGATCGCAGCGACCCAGCGCGCGTATTGCGCCCGGGACGGATGCAAGCCGTCGTCCACCAGTGCGCCGCGCGATTCCGGTGCGCGCGAAATCGCGGTGACATCGACCCAGCGGGCTCCGGCGCGGGCCGCCTCCTCGCGGGCGACGGCGTTGAAGGCATCGATCTCGCGGGCGACGTCCTCAGGGTCACGCGCTTCGCGCGCAGCAAACGGCGTTCTGCCCCAGTCGGGGATCGACACCACCACCACCCGCGCTGCGTGGCCGCCTGCCAGCGAGATCGCGCGCCGCAGCAATGCAGGGAATTGGACCCGATATTCCTCGAGCGCCTGTCCGCGATACTGGTCGTTGACCCCGATCGAAAGCGTGACCAGCGCGAAAGGCGGGTCGAACGTCTCCGCGTCCATCGCCGCCGCGAGCTCGGCGGTCGTCCAGCCGGTCGCCGCAAGGATCCGCGGCCCTTCGATCTTCGCGCCGCCCGCGCGCAGGCGCCCCGCAACTTGCGCCGGCCAGCTTCCGCCACCCGCCACGCCTTCGCCGACGGTGTAGGAATCGCCCAGCGCCAAAAAAGTGACCTGCATAGACGGATTCACATCTGCTGTGGTGGGAAGTCAGGGCCCAAGAAGACCCGTCTGGTCCGGCCGGATCAAGCGCGATTACGGATTGCGTTCGGGCGCGACGAAGCGACCGCCAGGGATGACCGCAACATGAACGAAGTGGCTGCAAACGGGCGCACGATCGGGCATGCTAGCGTGACGAGGCGCCCCGAAAAACCTCCGGACCGAACCGGCGATCTCCTTCCATGGCCACCGTTCCCATGCAATCGGCATCGGCGCTTCGTCGCATCGGTTGGCGCGGTGAACTTCCCCCGGCCACGGACCGGCTTCGCCTGGCCCGGGTGTCCGCGCAGCATCGCGCCGGTTACGAAGTGGACGATGGCGACTGCACCTTCAACGTGCAACCGGCACCGAAATTCCTGAAACGCAACCTCGATCCCGCGGCACGTCCCGCGGTCGGTGATTTCGTGCTGGTCGAAGCCGGCGCGCCACCGCACATCGCCGAAGTGCTGCCCCGCCGCAGCGTCCTTACGCGAGCGGCGGCCGGCGAGCGCTACGCGCGACAGGTCATCGCCGCCAACATCGACATTGTGCTGGTGTTGACGGGGCTTGGCGGCGATTTCAACCCCGCGCGGATCGAACGTTACCTCGCGTTGGTCGAAACCTCCGGCGCGCACGCCGCGGTGGTCCTGACCAAGCGCGACCAGATGGACGCCGCCGACATCGAGCAGGCCATTGCCACCTTGCGCACCCGGCTGCGGATCGGGACGCCGATCCACGCGATCAACGGCAAGGATTCCGACAGCGTCGCGGTGCTTGCGGATCTGCTCGCGCCCGGCATCACCGCCGCGCTAGTCGGGTCATCCGGCGCGGGCAAATCCACCCTCACCAACACCTTGCTCGGCGAAGAGCGCATGGCCACCGCCGCGACCCGCCTGCGCGACGACCGCGGCCGTCACACCACCACCCACCGTTCGCTGCTGCGGCTGGCAGGCGGCGCCTGCCTGATCGACACGCCCGGGATGCGCGAACTGAAGCTGACCGGCGGCGAGGACCTCGAACTCTTCGCCGATATCGACGAGCTGACGGGGCAGTGCCGCTTCGCCGATTGCAGCCACGGCAACGAGCCCGGCTGCGCCGTGCGCGAAGCGCTCGAGGGCGGCGAGCTCGATCCGGAACGCTGGCGCCACTACCGCAAGCTGCACGACCAGCGCGAGGACCAGGCCGCCCGCTTCGAGGACCGGCTGCGCGGCAGCCACGAACCGATCCGTCCGCAGCGCCGCCGTGACTGGCAGGAACGCGAGTAGCGGCTCGCTTCGACCCCCGCGCAGGTCCCGGATCGATGCAGCGTGATCCGGGTCGGCATGCGGCAGCCCAATCGCCCGTCGCTCACCGGGTCGCGCTGGTCGACGCGGAGGCCACGCGTGGGGCGGTGCCGGGCCCGATGTTCGCGGCGAGGAACGCGTCGACCTTTTCGAACAGTTCGGCGATGTTCTTCTCGTTGTAGAAGCCGTGCCACTCGTCGGGCTTGTACAACCACTCGTGCGCGATCTTGCGTTTCAACAGCGCGATGTGCAGATCCATGCCTTGGACCGGCGGCACCCGGGTGTCACGGCCGCCCACGATCAGCATCACCTTCGCTTTCAGGTTGTCGAGCTCGTAGATCGGGGAGTGCTGAGCCAGCACCGTCATGTCGGTACCCAGCACGCGCTTCAGGTAGTCCTTGCCGTACAGGTTCTGCATTGCGTCGCTACCACCCCGGTACATCAAGGTCAGGTCGTACACGCCCACATAGCCGATTGCGCACTTGTAGAGATCGGGCACCTTGACGGCGCCCTCGAGTGCCGCGTAGCCGCCGTAGCTGCCACCATAGATGCAGATGCGGGCGGGATCGGCGATGCCCTGCCGGATCGCCCAGCGGGTGGCGTCGGTGACATCGTCCTGCATCTTGCCGCCCCACTGCAGCCAACCCGCTTGCTGGAACGCGAACCCGTACCCGCCCGAGCCCCGGTAGTTGATCTGCAACACCGCGTAGCCGCGGGTCGCCATCGCCTGCACGTACGGATCGTAATCCCACCCGTCGCGGATGCCATACGGCCCACCGTGCACGAACACCACCATCGGCAGGTCCTTCGCGCCGTCCTTTCCCGGCGGATACGTGATGTAGCCATGCTCGGTCAGCCCGTCGCGGGTCCGGAAGGTAAAGGGATCGGCGCGGCCGAGCTGGTTCGGGTCGATCCAACTCGCGCGTTGCAGCAGCGGCGTGAAGCTGTTCGACGCCTCGTCGTACAGGAAGAACGTGCCGGGATCGACATCGGCCTCGACCAGCACGATCGCCTTGCTGCCGTCGTCGGTGCCGGACACGAAATGCACGTCTTCGCCCGGATACCGCTTCATCAACTCGATCAGCGCCTCGACCCCCGGCGCCCGATGGTCGAACACCGAAACAGCCGGCCGGCCGTCGCTGAACTCGACGCCGATCACCGAATCTTCGGCAAGGCCTTGCGCCAGGCCCGTGGCCTCGACGTGCGGGTTGCTCCACGCGTGGGTCAGCGCGCGCGTGGCGGGATCGAACCTGCAGATGCCGAAGCCGGACGACGCGGGGCAGGTGAACCACGCCGTCTCATCGTCGGCGCTGAACGCGATCGGCCAGTCGCGGTCGCCACTGGCCTGCTTCAGCAAGTCCCAGTCGCCACCGTCGGCGGCGCGCATGTAGATCAGGCGGTTGCCATCGAGATCATCGCCCATCGCGAAACGCACGTGGCCGTGGTGGTCCGCCAGGAAGCTCGCCTCCCGCATCGGCGCGCCGGCGACGCGTTGTTTGTCGCCGGTTCGCACGTCCATCCGATACACCGCCGTCAACGCGCCCGCCGATCCTGCGGCTTCCCAATCGGACACCGTAACCAGAATGTGCCTGGGATCCCCCTCGATGCGCGACAGGAACTCAGCCGTGCCGTTCTCCGCGGTGGCATGCCGGATGTGTGTGCCGGTCTGCATCGTATCCAGGCGATAGCCGTACAGCATGGTCGGGCTGCCGCCGTCGGCTTCGACGCTGTACAACTCGCCGGTCGGAAACGGTGAATCCCATCCACCCTGGTGCTGGGCGTCGTTGTAGACGACGTACTCCGGCGACGCCCACCAGAAATCCAGGACGTCATCGCCTTCACGCGGGCGGATGTTCACGCCCTTCTTCGTGACCAGGTTGATCAGCGACAGGACGGTCTGGCCATTGTCCAGCACCGTGGTCGCCGCGATGTGCGTTCCGTCGGGCGAGATCTTCACCATCTTGTAGCGCGCGTGGCGCGCCAGATCGGCGAACGAAACCGGATCCGCCGCCGCGGCCGCCGCCAGGCAGCACAACAACAGCCCCAACGCACAACGCGCCATCCGCTGCATCGCGAAGTCCCCCAGTGGCCGTGATCCCCATCCGCCCCGGCCGCTGCGCGGCCGGTTGAATATTAGACCGAAATCAGAACCAGCGCCGCGCTTCGCCCGCCCCATGGCCCTCGCATGCTGCGACGTTCCCGACGCAGCGGCTGCACAATCCGGGATGCTCGGTGTTGGTGCCCACGTCCTCGCGATGATGCCAGCAGCGGATGCATTTCGGCGCCGGACTCACCGCCGCCGACACCCAAACGTTCGCGCCTTCGAGCTCGGTCAGCACGGCATCGGCTGGCGCCTCGCCGAGGTCGAGGCGCAGGTCGGACACGATGAAGAAGAAGCGGAGTTCGTCGGCGACCTGCCTGTAACGTTCGACGATCGATGCATCGGCGTGGATCGTCAGCGCGGCGTCGAGCGACGACCCGATCCGGCCTTCCTTGCGCATGCCTTCCAGCACGCGTGCTGCGGTTTCGCGGATCGCCAGCAAATCGCTCCACCAGCGGCGCTGGTCGTCACCATTCCCGGTTTCGCGCAGGCCCTGGTACCAGGTTTCGAACAGCACCGACGAATCGCGCACCGTGAAGCCACCGCGGATCTCGGTCGGCATGTGCATCTGCGGCGGCATCGCCTGCCAGATTTCTTCCGAGGTGAATGCGAGCAATGGCGCCAGCCAGCGCACCATCGCCTCGAGGATCCGGAACATCGCCGATTGCGCGCTGCGCCGGCCGTGGCTGGCCGCAGGCATCGTGTACACGCGGTCCTTGGTGATGTCGAGGTACAACGCGCCCATCTCGTTGGTGCAGAAGTTCTGCACCCGCTGCACCACTTCCGGAAAGTCGTAGCGCGCGTAGGCGGCGACCACCGCATCCTGCACCTCGCGCGCCGAGCGCACCGCCCACTGGTCGAGCAGCAGGCAGCGGTCGACCGCCAGCAGGTCACGCGCCGGGTCGAAACCGTCCAGATTGCCGAGCAGGAACCGGCAGGTGTTGCGGATGCGGCGGTAGCTGTCGGCGACGCGTTTCAGGATTTCCTCCGACAGCGCCATCTCGTTGCGATAGTCGGCCGAGGCGATCCACAGGCGCAGGATGTCGGCGCCGTACTTGTTCATCACGTCCTGCGGTTCGATGCCGTTGCCGAGCGACTTCGACATCTTGCGGCCCTTGGCATCGACCGTGAAACCGTGGGTCAGCACCTCGTCGAACGGCGCATGCCCATGCATCGCGCAACTGGTGAGCAGGGACGACTGGAACCAGCCGCGGTGCTGGTCGGACCCTTCGAGGTAGATCACCCTGTCGCCCGAGTCGCGGTGCAGTTCCGGCCGCTGGTCGAGCACGCAGAAATGCGTGACGCCCGAATCGAACCACACGTCCAGGATGTCGTGGACCTTCTGGTAATCCTTCGCCTCGTCGCCCAGCAGCTCGGCCAGATCGAGCGCGTACCAGCCCTCCACGCCCGACTGTTCGACGCGCCGTGCCACGTGTTCCAGCAATTCGGCGCTGCGCGGGTGCGGTTCTCCCGTGAGCTTGTGCACGCACAATGCGATCGGCACGCCCCAGGTGCGCTGGCGGCTGATGCACCAGTCCGGGCGCCCTTCCACCATGTTGGCGATGCGCTCCTCGCCCCACCCGGGGTAGAAGGTCACGGCGTGGTGGACCGCGTCCAGCGCATTCGCGCGCAGGCCCTTCGCATCCATCGCGATGAACCATTGCGGCGTGGTGCGGAACGCGACCGGCGTATGGTGGCGCCAGCAATGCGGGTAGCTGTGGGTGATCCTTTCCGCCGCGAGCAGCACGCCGCGCCCGCGCAACAGGTCGATGATCGCGTCGTTGGCCTTCCAGATGTGCTGGCCCTCGAAGAGCGGCGTGCCCGGCAGGTACACGCCGTTGGCACCGACCGGGTTCAATCCGTTGGCCGGTGTCGCATCCACGATCCCGTATTGCTTGCCGACCGCGAAATCCTCGGCGCCGTGGCCGGGTGCGGTGTGCACGGCGCCAGTGCCGTCTTCGGCCGAAACGTGGTCGCCCAAGATCAGCGGGATCTCGCGCTCGTAGAACGGGTGCTTGAGCATCGAGGCCCTCCCCTTGAGGGACAGGGTCTGGGTGGGGGTGGGTTTGCTCGGTTCGCCCACGCCATCCCCGCGCCCGCCCTCCCATTGAAGGGGAAGGGGCAAAGCAATGTCCGCTCCCTTCGCGCGCCCGAGCACCTTCACCTGATCGACGCCGTAGCGCGCCAGAACCGTCTCGGCCAGCGCTTCGGCGACGACCAGCAGCACGCGCTTGCCGCCGCGCGGCGGCCCTTCCACCAGCATGTATTCGAGTTCCGGACCCAGCGTCACCGCCATGCTGGCCGGCAGCGTCCAGGGTGTCGTGGTCCAGATCGGCACGGTGACGATCGTGCCGTCCTCGGTCGCCGCACCGAACTTCGCGGCCAGCGCCTCGGGATCCAGCGCGTCGTAGGCGACGTCGATCGCCGGTGACTGCTTGTCGGCATATTCGATTTCGGCTTCGGCCAGCGCAGAGCCGCAATCGAAGCACCAATGCACCGGCTTGAAACCGCGGGTGACGTGGCCGTTCGCATACACGCCTGCGAGCGCACGCAGGATGTCGGCTTCGTATTTGAAATCCATCGTGCGGTAGGGGTGTTCCCAGTCGCCGAGCACACCGAGCCGCTTGAAATCGCGGCGCTGCAGGTCGATCTGCTGGGCGGCGTACTCGCGACAATGCTGGCGGAAGGCCTCCGCATCGATCTTGCGACCGACCTTGCCGTATTTCTTCTCGACCGCGATCTCGATCGGCAGGCCGTGGCAGTCCCAGCCCGGCACGTACGGCGAGCGGAACCCCGCCATCAGCTTCGAGCGCACCACGATGTCTTTCAGGATCTTGTTGACCGCATGGCCGAGGTGGATCTTGCCGTTCGCGTACGGCGGGCCGTCGTGCAGGATGAACGCGTGTTCGCGCTTGCCGGTGCGCTGCTGCAGTTCGACGTAACGCGCCGCGGCTTCCCACTCGGCCAACATCGCGGGCTCGCGTTTGGCGAGGTCCGCCTTCATCGCGAAGCCGGTCTGCGGAAGGTTGATGGTGTGCTTGTAGTCGCGGCTCACGCGATCGCTCCGGAAGCGGAAGGTGTGTCGGAAAGGATGCTGCGTGCTGCGGCGGCGTCGCGATCCATCTGCGCCTTGAGGGCGTCCAGGCCGGCGAATTTTTCCTCGTCGCGCAACTTGGCGACGAATTCGACCTCGATGCGCCGGCCGTACAACTCGCCATCGAAATCGAACAGATGGACTTCGAGCAACGGTTCGCCGTCGCTCGCGATGGTCGGGCGAACGCCGAGGCTGGCGACACCCGGGCATCCCGCTTCGGCAAACTGTGCCAGGGGGCCGTGCCGCCCGCGCACCCGGACCGCGAAGATGCCCGCGACCGGCGGCACCCGTTTGCCGAGGCGGAGGTTCGCGGTCGGATACCCGAGGTCGCGGCCCAGCCGCCGGCCCTCTACCACCCGACCGCCGATCGTGAACGGGCGCCCCAGCAAGCGGGCCGCATGCGCGAAATCCCCTGCGGCGAGCGTCGCGCGGATGCGCGATGCCGACACCCGCTCGCCGTCGCCGGTGGCGACGGGTTCGAGCACGCGCACCTCGAAACCATGTTCCGCGGCCATCCGGCGCAACCGGTCGACGTCCCCCGAACGCTGGTGCCCGAACCGGAACTTCGCGCCCACCCAGATTTCCCGGGCGTCCATGCGCGCGACCAGTACCTCGCGCACGAAATCCTCGGCCGACATCGAAGCCAGCCTCGCATCGAAACGCAGCAGCAGCAGTTGCTCGATGCCGGCGTCCACGAGGCCGGACAACTTTTCGCGCAAGGAGGACAGCCGCGCGAGCGGCTCGCGCGAAAAAAATGCCCGCGGCAGTGGCTCGAAACTCACCACCGCGGGGACGAGCCCACGCTCGCGCGCGCGCGCGCGGACCCTGGCCACGAGCGCGGCGTGGCCGCGGTGCAGCCCATCGAACGCGCCGATTGCGAGCACGCTGCCGTCCGGAGCCAGACACGGCCCCGCAATGTCACGATGGACCTGGAACATCGAAAAAGTATATTGGAGCGGACGTTTTTCGTGCGATCGTTCCTGATCGGGGCACCGCTGGATGTGCTCGCCCGTGAAATCGCTCGCACGTCGCCAACACCAGAACGGCCTTCCATGGCCTGGCTTTACACAACAACCGTTCGACCGAGTTCACCCGTCGATGGCGACGCAGCCGGCCGTGTCGACGCGCGCCAGCAGCTTTGCGACGCTCCCATGCCCGGGCACTTCCAGATCCCGGGCGACGTCGGCCAGCGGCAGCAGCACGAACGCGCGCTCGTGCAGCCGGGGGTGCGGAAGCGTGAGGCCGGTTTCGCGCAGTTCGCAATCGCCGAACAACAACAGGTCGAGATCCAGGGTGCGCGGCCCGTAGCGGACGCCGCGCGTCCGGCCCGCGCGTGCCTCGACCGCGAGCAATGCGCGCAGCAGCGCGTGCGGCGCGAGCGAGGTTTCGAGGGCCGCCACCGCATTGACGAACGCAGGCTGCTCGACGCCTCCCCACGGCGGCGTGCGATATACCCGCGAGCGCGCCACCAGCCGCGTGCCGGGCAACGCCGCCAATGCGGCGAATCCGCCTTCCACCTGCGCCGCGGGATCGTCCAGGTTGCTGCCGAGCGCCACGTAGGCGGCGGAGGAATCCCGCATTCGTCAGTCCTGCGAATTCGGGCGCGCGCTCTCCGGTGACGGGCCCCGGCGCGCGCGCCGCCGCCGCCGTTTCGGCTTGCCGGTGACCGCGGCCGTATGACCGCCGCCCGCCGTCTTCGGCGCCAGCGAGGCCGAAAGCTCATCGGGCGAAAGCTCCTGCGCGCGGGTCCACCACTCGCCCCACTCGCGCAATTCCGCGGATTCGTCGGCCCGCATCAGCAGGAAATCGTACGCGGCGCGAAAACGTGGATGCGACATCAGCCGGAACACCCGCTTGCGGGTGCGCTCGGCAAACCGTGGCTGCAGCGCCCAGATCTCCTCGATCGCGTACGCGAATCGGCGCGGGATCGCGACACGCCTGCCCTGCTCGGCCATCACCCGGTGGGCCGCGCGCTGCCACGCCAGCGAACGCGCCGCGCCTTCGGCTTGCAACCGCGCTGCGAGCTGCGCGACCTCGCCCCACAGCAGGACCGCGAACAGGAACGCCGGCGTCACCGGGCGGCCGTCCGCGACCCGCGCATCGGTGCCGGCGAGCCCCCGTTCGATCATCGCGCGCAAGCTGCCCGACTCGTCATTCGCGAGCGCCTGGGCGGTGCCGGGGAACAGTTGTTCCAGCAGGCCGTACTGCACGAGGGTGCGGAAGCTCGCGAGACCATAGCCCGCGAGGAACATTTTCTGGCATTCGTCGAACAGCCGCGCGGGCGGTGCATCCGCCAGCAGGTGGCCGAGCGGTTCGAACGGCGCGGCGGCCTCGGAATCGATGGTGAACCCGAGCTTGGCCGCGAGCCGCGCCGCGCGCAGCATCCGTACGGGATCCTCGCGGTAGCGCGTGGCGGGATCGCCGATCAGGCGCAGATGCTTCTGTTCGAGGTCCTCCATGCCGCCGACGAAATCGATCACGCTGAAATCGGCGATGTCGTAGTACAGCGCGTTGACGCGGAAATCGCGGCGCAGCGCATCCTCCTCGATGGTACCCCAGACGTTGTCTCGCAGGATGCGCCCGTTCACCACGTGGCGATCGGCGTCGGCTTCGCCGTTGCCGGTACCGCGAAACGTCGCGACCTCGACGATTTCGGGTCCGAAGATCACGTGCGCGAGGCGGAACCGCCGGCCGATCAGCCGGCAATTGCGGAACAGCTTCCTGACTTCTTCCGGCGTGGCGTCGGTAGCCACGTCAAAATCCTTGGGTTGCCGCCCCAGCAGGAGGTCGCGCACCGCGCCGCCCACGAGGCAAGCGCGGAAACCGGCATCCTTCAGGCCGTACAGCACACGCAGCGCACCCCGGCTGATCTGTTTGCGGGAAACGTCATGCCGGTCGCGCGGAATCACGCGCGGATCGGGCAGGATGTCGGAGGATGCTGTGGAATCGGAACTCAAGCGGGGCATTCCATGCGAAGTCGTGGCGGGACACGGGCACGAAGTCCGTTATACTAGCGCGCTCCAACGCCCGACGCTCCCTTCGTCTAGTGGCCCAGGACATCGCCCTCTCACGGCGGTAACGCGAGTTCGAGTCTCGCAGGGAGCGCCATGGTTTTCGCGATCATCCCTGATCGTGGCTTCGGTCTGGTGCGCGGAAACCTCCCCCATCGCGCTCGTGGAAGACCACAACGGCCATCCGCGGCCTGCGGTTTGTTTCTGCGGTCATCCCTGATCGCGGCCTGGTTCACGTCGGCGGCAACCCTCGACTTTCGCGCTCGTGGAAGACCAGAACGGCCATCCATGGCCTGACTTTTCACAACAGCCGCTTCGACTGAAACGATAGATGTGCGATGATGTTGGAGCATCGCATTCACGTCCCGAGTCCCATCTCTGCTCCCATGACTTTCGTCGTCACCGACAACTGCGTGAAGTGCAAGTACACCGACTGCGTGGAGGTGTGCCCGGTCGATTGTTTCCACGAGGGTCCTAACTTCCTCGCGATCGACCCGGACGAATGCATCGACTGCACGCTGTGCGAGCCGGAATGTCCGGCCAATGCGATTTTCCCGGAGGACGACGTGCCGGCCGGCCAGGAGCATTACATCGCGCTGAACGCGGAACTCGCCAAGGCCTGGCCGGTGCTGACCGAGCGCAAGGACCCGCCGCCCGATGCCAAGGAGTGGGACGGCAAGCCGAACAAGTTGCCGCTCCTCGAGAAGTAATTTGTGCGATCGTCCATGATCGCGGCGCGACTCCAGGTCCGCGGAAGCGGACAGCGCTTCGGCAACAAGGCACCAGAACGGCCACCCGTGGCCTGACTTCCCACAACAGCCGCCCTGGCTGCAGCGACCCTGCCCTCATGTACCGACTCGGCGTTCGGCAATAGGGTGGTCGCCATCACGGGACGGGCAGTGTCCGCCCCACGGTCGTCAAGATGTCAGGCGAAGCGGCGATTAGATCCGCTTGCCCGACTATTGCAGGCGTTGCTTCAGCAGCGTGATCACCCGCGCGGCCGCGCCGGGATTGCCGGTGGCCTGCACCACACTGCCGCCGCCTTGCGGAGCGACCGTGATGGTGACGTTGCCGGTCACCGATTCGCTCTTGCTGCGGTGGAACAGGCGGTGGAAGAAACCACCCGCGGATTTTTCGGTCACGGTGGCGTTGATCGCGACCTGGTAGGTGTGCGCTGCATCGTCATGCGCCGTCACGGTGCCGATGCCGCCACGATCGAGCGCCAGGCCCACCCGGTGATAGGCGCTGTCCGGCGTATCCGCCAGCGTCAGGCTGGCGCCGCCGTCGCCCGCCGGTACGAGCGCTGCGGGGGGCGCGGTGGCGGTCATCGCGGGCGCCCCCGCTTCCGGGGCGCTCGCCGCTCCGGCACCGGTGGCTCCGCCCGGAATCACCAGCGCCTCGCTGGTCGCCGGCTGGTCCATGCCCGGCGGCACCTCGAGCGGCTGCTCCTGCTGCGCCGACTTGTAGGCGGGTTCCTTGTGCCGGAACGGATTGTGGGCCTTGATGGTCTGGCAACCCGCAAGCGCGACCGGCGCAAGCACGAACAGCAGCAATGGGAGTCGTTTCATGGACGCATTGTGCACGATCAGGGTGCGACGGCGCCAGCGAGGGGCAACAGAACCTCGCGCAAGCGGTCGCGCGCCGGACCCGCTGCCAGCGTGACCAGAGGCAGGCGCACCAGCGCCTCGCACAACCCGAGTTCCGCGAGTCCCGCCTTCACCGGGATCGGATTCGGCGCGCAATCCATTGCATCCAGCAGCGGTGCGATGCGCGCCACGTGCGACCGCGTTGCCGTGCGATCGCCGCTTCGCGCGGCATCGCACAGCGCGCGGAACCACTTCGGAACCAGGTTGTTCACCACCGACACCACGCCTCCCGCGCCGGCCAGCATGGCTTCGGCCGCGCTGCCATCGTCGCCGGACAGATAGACAAACCCGGGGCGCTGGAGTTGCGCGATCGCGCGAATCCGTTCAGGCGTCCCGACCGCCTCCTTGATGGCGACGATGCCGGCGGTGTCGCGGAGGTCGGCGACCGTTTCCGGCTGCATGTCGCAGGCCGTGCGGGTGGGCACGTTGTACATCACGATCGGGATGTCGCACCGGGCCGCGACCTCGCCGAAATGGCGGCGCAGGCCGTCCTGCGTCGGGCGCACGTAAAAGGGCGACACCACCAGCGCGGCGTCGGCGCCGAGCGCCTTCGCGTGCCGGGTCAGCGCGACGGTTTTCGAGGTCGCGGCCTCGCCGGTCCCCGCGACCACCGGCACGCGGCCCGCAACGCGTTCGACCGCGAACGCCAGCAGGCGCTCGTACTCGCGTTCATCCAGCATGTGCGCTTCGCCGGTGGAGCCGGCGACCACCAGTCCCTGGGTGCCGCCATCGAGCTGGTGGTCGAGCAACCGCGCGAAAGCGGCGAGGTCGAGCGCACCGTCTGGGTCGAACGGGGTCGCGATGGCGCACAGGCTGCCCGCAAGTTCCACGTCTGCCTCCACGGTCCCCAAACCCGCATCATACGGCAGGCGGACCCTGGGGGTCGCCAGAACGGCGAGCGGCGCGGCGATCAGGGCGATCGCAAGGGCACGCCTTCGCACTTCGGGCACAACCCCACTATGCTGGGCGCCCGTGACCGTCAAACCCGTCACCACGTTGAACCGCTCGAGCTCCCGCCCAGCCGCCGGCCACCAGTTGCTGATCCAGGCGGTCGCGCCGGCGCGCGAATCGCCGCTGCTGCTGCTGTCGCGGCGGATTGCCGATGCCGGCTGCAACCTGGTCGAATCGCGGGTGGCGACGGTCGGCGCCGACGTGTCGGTGCTGTTGCTGGCGAAAGGCGCATGGGATGCGATCGCCAAGCTGGAAACCGCTCTGGCCCGGATCGGACGCGACGAAAACCTGCACCTGCTGAGCTACCGCACCGAGGCCCGCGACCAACAGAGCCACTTGCTGCCGTATATGGTCGAACTGGTCGCGGCCGACAAGCCGGGGGTACTGGTCGAGCTGATCGACTTCTTCAACCGCCGCAAGATCAGCATCGAACAGATGTCCTCGATGCGCTACCAGGCCATGCAGACCGGCGCGGAGATGTTCCAGGCGCAACTGACGATCGGCATCCCCGCGGAGACCCGGATCGCCGAGTTGCGGGACGAATTCATGGAAATGTGCGACGGCCTCAACCTCGACGCGATCATGGATCCCGTCAAATTTTGATGTAGGAGCCAGCGTGCTCGCGACAGCCGCGTGCAGGCAGGCTCCTCCGGGGATACGTGAAACGTCATGGCAACCAAGACCGGCAACAAGGTTCCGAGACTCTCCGGCGTCACCCAGTCCGGCGATGAGCTGTCGCTTGCCGATCTGTGCGGGCAATGGCTGGTGCTGTACTTCTACCCGAAGGACAACACCACCGGCTGCACCCGCGAAGCCGGCGACTTCCGCGACCTGTACACGAAGTTCAAGCGTCGTGGCGCGGCCATCGTCGGGGTCTCGCGCGACAGCGTGCGTTCGCACTCGGGCTTCAAGGAGAAACTCGGCCTGCCCTTCGCGCTCGTCGCCGACACCGACGAGGGCTGGTGCAACGCGTTCGATGTGATCCGGAAGAAGAAGCTGTACGGCCGCGAGTATCTCGGCGTCGAGCGCAGCACGTTCCTGGTCGATCCCGACGGCCGGCTGGTCCGGGAATGGCGCGGGGTGAAGGTGCCTGGGCACGCCCAGGCGGTGCTGGACGCAATCCCTGCCAAGTGACCGGCCGCCCACGCCCCACCCGGCCGCACGAGTCCACCGCGTTGCCCGATCCCTCCCGACCACCCGATCCCGGAGCCCGCATGCCCAGGCCGCCAGGCAAGCGCACCTATGCGCTCGATACCAACGTGCTGCTGCACGATCCGACCGCGCTTTTCCGCTTCGAGGAACACGACGTCTTCATCCCGATGACCGTGCTGGAAGAACTGGACGAGAAGAAACAGGGGGTTTCCGAGGTAGCGCGCAACGCGCGCCAGGCGAGCCGCTTCCTCAACGAACTCATCGAGCGCAACAACAGCCATGGCATCACCAATGGCGTGCCGCTGGCGCAACCGGACGGGGTACGACTGAGGAGCGGCGGCGCCAACGGGCGGCTTTACTTCCAGACCCGCAGCGGCAACGGCCAGGGCAAGGCCGACAACCGGATCCTGGCCGCCATCCTGGATTTCCACGAGCAGCGGCCGGAAGCCTCGGTAGCGCTGGTATCGAAGGACATCAACCTGCGCATCAAGGCGACGATCTTCGGGATCGCGGCCGAGGATTACGAGAACGACCGCGCGCTGGACGATTTCTCGCTGCTGTACACGGGCTCGGCCGAATTGCCCGCGAATTTCTGGGAGCGCCATCCGGAACTGCGCTCGTGGAGCGAGCGCGGCCACACCTATTACGAATTGAGCCCGCAAGGGGACGAGGTGTGGCAGCCCAACGAGTGCCTGTACCTGCCGGGCGAGAACAGCGTGGAATTGCGCGTACTCGAAGCCACTGGCGACAGGGCGAAACTCGCCCTCCTCGGCGACTACACCGGCAGCGCGCACGGCGTGTGGGGCATCACCGCACGCAACCGCGAACAGAATTTCGCGCTCAACATGCTGATGGACCCCGACATCGATTTCGTGACCCTGCTCGGCACCGCCGGCACCGGCAAGACTCTGCTGGCGCTGGCCGCGGGCCTGGCGCAGGTCATGGACCAGCAGCGGTACCGTGAAATCATCACCACCCGCGCCACGGTCTCGGTCGGCGAGGACATCGGCTTCCTGCCCGGCACCGAAGAGGAAAAGATGACGCCGTGGATGGGGGCGCTCACCGACAACCTCGAAGTGCTCACCAATCCCGAGGAAGGCGGTTCGTGGGGGCGCCAGGCGACCAACGACCTGCTGGCCTCGCGCATCAAGATCCGCTCGCTCAACTTCATGCGCGGCCGCACCTTCCTGTCGCGCTATCTCATCATCGACGAAGCGCAGAACCTGACGCCCAAGCAGATGAAGACCCTGGCCACCCGCGCGGGTCCCGGTACCAAGATCGTGTGCCTCGGCAACGTCGAGCAGATCGACACGCCGTACTTGACGGAGACGACCTCCGGCCTCACCTACGCGGTGGACCGCTTCAAGCGCTGGCCGCACGCGGCGCACGTGACCCTGCGCCGCGGTGAACGTTCGCGGCTGGCCGACTTTGCCTCGGAAGCTCTATGAGTGCGATCATCCGTGAACGCTGCTTCCTGGCGCCGGCTTGCGTCATGAGATGAGTGGTCATGTGGGGCCAGAACAGCCTTCCATGGCCTGACTTTTCACGACAGCTGCTTCGGACGAGCCATTCGCAAACCCTGATTCTGTCGCGCGCACCGCGGAACCCGGGTCGACTCCTGATCTTGCTTGCGCCGACGCTGATTCGCACGTGCCACCCGATCACCACCCCTGCCATCCATGTACTTCCTCACCAGCGAACGCGTCGGTTTTCGGCATTGGCGCGAAGACGATCTCGAACTGGCCATGGCGCTGTGGGGGAATCCCGAGGTGACGCGCCTGATCGATGCGCGCACGCCACTGCAGCCGGAACAGGTGCGCGCGAGACTCGCGGAGGAAATCACCCGTCGGCAACGGCACGGGATCCAGTACTGGCCGATCTTCCTGCGTACCACCGGCGAACACCTCGGCTGCTGCGGGTTGCGCGAGAAGCAGCCGGCCGCGGGGGTCCTCGAATTCGGTGTGCACCTTCGCCGCGAGGCCTGGGGCAAGGGGCTCGCGAGCGAAGCGGGACGCGCCGCGATTGCCTGGGGGTTCCGGGACGGCGCCGCCAGGCAGTTGTTCGCGGGGCATCATCCGGAAAACGACGGATCGCGCCGCATGCTGCTGAAACTCGGCTTCCGGCACACCGGCGACGAGTTCTATCCGCCCACCGGCCTGCAGCACCCGTCGTATCTGCTCACCCCCGCAGCCGCGCAGCCATCGCCGCATGCCACGCGCTGACTCCCCACCGGTCATCCTGACCATCGCCGGCTCCGATTCCGGCGGGGGCGCGGGCATCCAGGCCGACCTCAAGACATTTGCGGCGCTCGGCACGCACGGCACCTGCGCGACCACCGCGCTGACCGCGCAGAACACGCAGGGCGTGACCGCGGTGCACCCGGTGCCGTCGAAACATCTCGTCGCCGAACTCGATGCCGTGTTCGACGATTTCCGAATCGCCGCGGTCAAGACCGGCATGCTGGGCGACGCGCGCACCGTGCGGTGCGTGGCGCGTGAACTCGCGCGCCGCCAGCCGCGCTGGCTCATTGTCGATCCCGTGATGATCGCCACCAGCGGCGCGCGCCTGCTGGACGCGAATGCGGTGCGCGTCTTGGTCGAACGCCTGATCCCGCTCGCCGATGTGCTGACGCCCAACCTGCCGGAAGCCGAGGCGCTGACCGGCCTTGCGATCCGCAATCCACGCGACGGCGAGCGCGTGGCGGAAACACTGCTCGGATGGGGGACCCGGGCCGTCTTGCTCAAGGGCGGCCACGGCCGCGGCCGCGAGGTGGCCGACCGCTGGTTCGACGCGCACGGGACCTTCGACATCCGCCATCCGCGGCTGCCCTTCGATGCGCACGGCACCGGCTGCACGTTGTCGGCGGCGCTCGCGGCCGAACTGGCCAAGGGGCGGCCGCCACGGGTCGCCGCGCGCCGCGCCATCGCGTTCGTGCAACGCGCACTGAAGAACGCGTACACCCCGGGCATGACGCCGCTCAGGGTCCTGGCGCAATCCGCGCGCTAGAATCGCCGCGATTCCAATCCCGCTGTCCGCCATGTCCGCGCTGCTGATCCTCCGCCTTGTCCTGCTAGGCCTGATCGTGCTGTTCCTGGTGAGCGCGCTGGCCGTGCATTTCCGCAGCCGCGTGCGCCTGAAACTCGGTCGCCAGTTGGCGAGCCACGCCACCGTGTTCGCGCCGTACAACCTCTTGATGTACGCCTTTTCGGCGGTGCCGGCCGGCGCCTTTCCCGACCGCGAGCGGTTCACCGCCGTCGATGTACTGCGCGACAACTGGCAAGCCATCCGCGACGAGGCCGCCGGCCTGTTCGACCAGGGCCACATCCGCGACGCGCTGAGGGACGACGACGCCAGCTTCGCCTCGTTCCTCAAGGTCGGCTGGAAACGCTTCTACGTGAAGTGGTACGGCGAACCCTTGCCCTCCGCGCAAAAGCTGTGTCCGGAAACCGTGGAACTGGTGAACCGCATCCCCGGCGTCAAGGCCGCGATGTTCGCGCTGCTGCCGCCGGGCGTGACGCTGAACCCGCACCGGGATCCGTTCGCAGGCTCGCTGCGCTATCACCTGGGACTGATCACGCCCAATTCGCGTGATTGCCACATCTTCGTCGACGGCCAGGAATACTTCTGGCGCGATGGCGAAGACGTGATCTTCGACGAAACCTGCGTCCACTGGGTCGAGAACAAGACCGACATGACGCGGGTGATCTTCTTCGCCGACCTGGAGCGCCCGTTGCGCTCGCGCATCATCGCGCGGGTCAACCATCACGTCAGCAACTTCATGGGCGCGATCACCGCCTCGCCCAACCAGGTCAGCGAACCCACCGGCGCGATCAACCGCCTGTTCTCGGCGCTGCGCCGCAACCGCGAGAAGAGCCGCGGCTTCAAGCAGCGTCACCGCAAACTGTTCAAGGGCGTGAAGTTCATCGGCGCGGTGGCGCTGCTCTGGGTGCTGCTGCTGGCGCCCTGGCCGATTTTCTAGGAGCCGAGCGCGCTCGGGACCTTCCGCCGCTGCACGCCTTGCACCGGCCTACCCACACCCTTCCGTAGGCCGGCTCAAGGCCGCAGGCCGGAGCCGGCGCAATCCCGCGACCAGCTGGACGCGTCAGGCCCGTACCCGCTCGACGAGCGCGTCTGCGAATGTGGCGGTGGTGCCGCTACCACCGAGATCCGGCGTCACGCGGTCGCGGGCTTCCAGCGTCGCGCGGATCGCGTTGCGGATTCGCGTGCCCTTTTCCGGCATCTGGAGGTGATCGAGCATTTCGGCCGCGGCCAGCAGCAAGGCGCAGGGATCCGCGATGTTGCGGCCCGCAATGTCGGGCGCCGAACCGTGCACCGCCTCGAAGATCGCTACGCCCTTGCCGATGTTGGCTCCCGGCGCGAGGCCGAGGCCGCCGACGAGACCGGCGCACAGGTCGGAGAGGATGTCGCCGAACAGGTTGGTGGTGACGATCACGTCGAATTGCCACGGATTCATCACCAGCTGCATGCAGGTGTTGTCGACGATCATCTCGTCGAACGCGATCTGCGGGTACTCCTTCGCGATCTCGCGCGCGACATCGAGGAACAGTCCCGACGCGGTCTTGATGATGTTGGCCTTGTGCACGGCCGTGACCTTCTTGCGGCCCTTTGCCACGGCCAGCTCGAAGGCGTAGCGCACGATGCGCGAGGCGCCGGTGCGGGTGTTGCGGACGATCGATTGCGCCACCTCGCCGTCGTCCGACAGGGTCTGACCTTCGGAAAGGTACGCGCCTTCCGTGTTCTCGCGCACCGTGATGATGTCGATGTTCTCGTAGCGCGCCCGGGTGCCCGGGAAGCTGATCGCCGGGCGCACATTGGCGTACAGGTCGAAATGCTTGCGCAGCGCCACGTTCAGCGACGAGAAGCCCTTGCCGATCGGGGTGGTCAACGGGCCCTTGAGCGCCACGCCGTGCTTCGCGATGGCGTCGAGCGTCGCCCGCGGCAGCAGTTCACCGTGCTTCTCCAGGGCGACCATGCCGGCCTCGACGAACTCGTATTCGAGGCCGCAATCGAGGGCGTCCAGCACCTCCAGGGTGGCGGACATGATTTCCGGGCCGATGCCGTCGCCACGGATCACCGCAATGGTTTTGCTCACTCAGCAGCTCCTCTATCTTGCGATCATCCCTGATCGCTGCTTCACCGGATCTTCTGACAAGTGCAAACGACCCGAGCCACGAGAGTCCAGAACGGCCCTCCATGGCCTCACTTTTCACAAGGGGGCGCTCCGTCAGATGCGTTCGACGCGACGGAGCGAACAGACAAAAGCGGAATTATCGCCGAGGAACCTGCCGGAGCCAAGCTCGGCGAGCGGCGTGTACCCACGCTGGTTCAGTTCCGTTCGTACTGACGCGCCGATCGAAAAACCAATGCCAACGCTTCGACTCCGCGGCCTGTGGCCGCTACGCTCGGCGCGAACGCATATTCAAGCTTTGCAACGGCCTTACCCAGCGCCCAGCAGCTCGTTCAGCTTGCCGCTGCGCTCGGCCGCCGCCAACTCGTCGAATCCACCGACGAGGGTGCCGTTGATGAAAATCTGCGGCACCGTCCGCGCGCCATGGGTACGCTCGGCCATCGCCTTGCGCGCCCCCGGGTCGGTGTCGATGCGCAACTCGCGCCACGCCAGCCCCTTGGACTTCAGCAGGTTCTTGGCGGCGACACAGTACGGGCAAACGGCGGTGGAGTAGATCTCGATATCGGGCATGGCCGGTGGAAAAGGTTCAGGCGATATGATTTATTTTAACGCCCGGTCCCTTCCCCCGCTGCGACTGGCTTCGCGTTCGCGCCCGCTCTATCTTGGCCGCATCCGTGGCGAACCAACCGCCGCCGTTCCGGTCCAACGTGAGTTCATCGTCCCGCGCGCCATGCCAGCCTTCCTTCGTCCCCAGACCCTGCTCCCGCTGATCGCGGTGCTGGCGCTGTCGCTGCCCGCCGCCGCGCAGCAGGCGGACGTGAGCCTGCCGAGCCTCGGCAGTTCCGCCGACACCATGATGTCGCCGCAGGAAGCCGAGCAATACGGTGCGGAAATGCTGCGCGAGCTGCGTGCCGCGCACCTGGTGATGGACGACCCGCAGGTGGACGAATACCTGCATACCCTCGGCTACCGGCTGGTTTCGGCCAGTGCGGACCCAAGCCAGCACTACACCTTCACCCTGATCAACATCCCGGAAATCAACTCGTTTGCAACTTTCGGCGGCTATGTCTTCATCTTCTCGGGCATGGTCACCGCGACCCGCACGCAGGACGAACTCGCGGCGGTGATGGCGCACGAACTGGCGCACGTCAGCCAGCACCACCTGCAGCGGGCGATGGAGGACCAGAAGAAGGCGCTGCCGCTGTACGTGCTCGGCACGCTCGCCGCGGCCCTCGCGGCCTCGCACATGGATTCGAACCATCCGGTAGCGAACCCGTACGGCTACGGCTACGGCAACAACGTGCCCTACAACGGGGGCAGCGTCGATCCCGTCGCCGGGGTGATCGCGTCGGGGCTGGGGCTGATCGCGCAGCACCAGATCGAATTCACCCGCAAGGACGAGGAGGAAGCCGACCATGTCGGCATCGAAACGCTCGCCAAGGCCGGTTTCGACCCCGCAGGGATGGCCGACGTGTTCGCGCACATGCAGGCTCTGATGCGGCCGGGTGGCGCGGGCGGCATGGCAGCCGGCAACATCCCCGACTTCCTGCAAGACCACCCGGTCAACAGCGTGCGCATCGCCGATGCCCGCGCCCGCGCGCGGGTGCTCGACCAACAGATGAAGGGCCGCAATGCGGAGACCGCAGGCGATCCACCGGCGGCAGGCCTCGTGCCGCTGCCGTTCGTGAAGAGCAGTACGGCGCTGCTCGACGGCCCGGCCCAGGGCCCGAGCGAGCTCCAGTACCAACAGATGCGCGAGCGCGTGCGGGTACTTGCGTCCAGCAATCCGCGTGCGACGCTCGATTACTACACCCACAACATGGCGAGCAGCACCAAGTTCGCCGCGAACCCGGCCAACCGTTACGGACATGCGCTCGCGCTGGTCCAGTTGAACGAGGCGTCGCAGGCCGTGCCGATCCTCGCGCAACTGGTGAAAGCCGATCCCGGCGACCTCACGCTCGCGCTCGGTCTCGCGGATGCCGAACGACGCGCCGGCCAGCGCGGCGAGGCGCTGCAACGCTACGCCTCGCTGAACGCGCGGTGGCCGAATGATCCCGCGGTCGTGCTCGACTACAGCCGCACCCTCCTCGACGATGGCAGCAAGGCCAGCGCGAAGCTCGCCGAGGGCCTCCTGAAGCCGTTGCTCGACGACGAATCCGAACCGTCGCTCTATGAAGCCTACGGACACGCCTGCCACGTGGCGGGCGATGACATCCACGCGGGCATCGCCTACGCTGACGCAACCTTCCTTTCCGGTCACGCGACGGATGCGCTCGACCAGTTGCACCGCCTGCTCGATCGCAAGGACCTCGACTACTACTCGCGCGCGCAGATCAACGCGCGGATCGCCCAGATCACCCCGATCGTCCTGGAAATCCGGCGCCGGCATCTCGACCAGGACCGGCAAGACGGGGACCAGTGGAGGGACGGGGATTCGCGCGCCGGCTTGCGTTTCGGCGCCTGCTCCGGCGCGCGTTGCCTGCAGCGTTGATGGGATCCATGAGCTGTGGGCGCCGCGCGGCTCGCGTAGAATGCCGTCGACCCCGGATTTTCCCCTCGCCCATGAAAGAACGCCGATCTCCGTTCCGCTGGCTGCTGCCCGTCGTGTTCGCGCTCGCCCTGCCCGGGTGGGCCACGGCCGCGCCGCCGCCGGCCGCGGCGGCCTCGACCGCTGCGGCACCCGCACCCGCCCATCCGCAAGTGGCAATCAAGACCTCAATGGGCGACATCGTGGTCGAGCTGTTCCCGGACAAGGCGCCGAAGACGGTGGCGAATTTCCTGCAGTACGTGAAGGACGGCTTCTACGCAGGCACCGTGTTCCATCGCGTGATCCCCGGATTCCTGGTCCAGGGTGGGCTCTACACCCGCGAACTCCGTCCCAAGCGCACCTTGCCGCCGATCCCGGACGAAGCCAACAACGGGCTCTCGAACCTCCGCGGCACCGTGGCCGCCGCCCGCGGACCCGATCCCGATTCCGCCACCGCGCAGTTCTTCATCAACGTGGTGGACAATCCGCGCCTCGATTACGTCGGCAACCAGAGCGGCATGACCTGGGGATACGCGGTATTCGGCAAGGTCGTGAAAGGCATGGACGTGGTCGACAAGATCGACAACCTGCCCACCGGACCGCAAGGGCCGTTCATCGGCGATGTCCCGCGCCCGCTGGTGGTCATCGAGGGCGCCAAGCTGCTCGGCGAGGCCGCCCATCCGACCGCCGAGCCGGTGTCGCCGGTGACCGGGCAGGTACCGGCTTCGGCGCCCGCCGCGAAGAAGAAGCCTGGCGCGAAGCACTAGTGGCGACGCTGTTCGTCTCCGACCTGCACCTCGACGATGCGCGTCCGCACATCGTCGCGGATTTCGAGCGCTTCTGCGCGGGCGAGGCCCGCAAGGCCGACGCGCTGTACGTGCTGGGCGACCTGTTCGAGGCCTACGTCGGCGACGACGACGATGCCCCCCTGAACGCGCGCATCGCCGATGCGCTGCGCGGGACCACCGACGCCGGCGTGCCGGTCCGCTACCTCGCCGGCAACCGCGATTTTCTCCTGGGCGAGGATTACGCGAGCCGTTGCGGCATGGAGCTTCTGAGTGACGGCAGCGTCATCGACCTGTGCGGAACACCCACGCTGATCCTGCACGGCGACGTGCTGTGCACCGATGACACGGCCTACCTCGAATTCCGCCGGCAGGTCCGCGACCCCGGATGGCAGGCTGCGTTCCTCGCGCGCCCGCTGGCCGAGCGCCGCGCATTCGCGGCGCAGGCACGCGATGCCAGCCGCGCACATACATCGAGCACGAACATGGCGATCATGGACGTCAGCGCGGCCGCAGTCGAAGGCGCGATGCGCAACGCGGGGGTCGCGCGCATGATCCACGGCCACACCCATCGCCCCGCGATCCATGACTTCATGCTCGACGGCGCGCCCGCGCAACGGATTGTGCTGGGCGACTGGTACGAGCAGGGTTCGGTGCTGCGGGTCGATCGCGATGCCGTCGAACTGCGGGGCCTGGCGACATAGCAGCCCGGATGCAGGCGCGTGGCGCCGCTATCCAGGCTTCCGGATCGAGACGCTCCCGGATCCCACTTCGCCGCATCCGGGCTACGCAACCGCGTCGATCGCCTCGCGCAGGCGCTCCACGCCAATTACTTCCAGGTCGCCCATGTGCGACGGCTTCTTCGGCGCATTCGCGCGCGGGACGATCGCGCGCCGGAAACCGTGGTGCGCGGCTTCCTTCAGGCGCTCCTCACCGTTCGGCACCGGCCGTACCTCGCCCGACAAGCCGATCTCGCCGAATGCCACGGTTTTTTCAGGCAGCGCACGGTCGCGAAAGCTGGACAGGACCGCGAGCAGCACCGGCAGGTCGGCCGCGGTTTCCTGCACGCGGATGCCGCCGACCACGTTCACGAACACGTCCTGGTCGAATACCGCGGCGCCGCCGTGGCGGTGCAGCACCGCCAGCAGCATCGCGAGCCGGTTCTGTTCCAGTCCCAGCGCGACCCGGCGCGGGTTGCCGAGGCTCGACTGGTCGACCAGAGCCTGCACTTCCACCAGCAACGGGCGCGTGCCTTCGCGGGTCACCATCACCGCGCTGCCGGGCGTCGCACCCTGCTGGCCCGAGAGGAAGATCGCCGACGGATTCGGCACCTCGCGCAGGCCCTTGTCGCCCATCGCGAACACGCCGAGTTCGTTGACCGCGCCGAAGCGGTTCTTGAATGCGCGCAGCACGCGGAAGCGCGAGCCGACCTCGCCCTCGAAATACAACACCGCGTCGACCATGTGCTC
>JAICJG010000016.1 GCA_025928585.1 Rhodanobacteraceae bacterium | reverse complement strand
GATCAGCACCACGATGGCGATGGTGCGCGGCATGAACCTGTTGCTGCGCGACAAGGAAATCGCGCCGCACGTGGTGCCGATCGTGGTCGACGAGGCGCGCACCTTCGGCATGGAGGGCATGTTCCGCCAGATCGGCATCTACGCGCCGGGCGGCCAGAAATACCGACCGCAGGACGCCGACCAGTTGCTGTATTACCGCGAAGCGGAAGACGGTCAGGTACTTCAGGAAGGCATCTCGGAAGCCGGCGGCGTATCCGCGTGGATCGCGGCGGGCACCAGCTACTCGGTCTCCGACCAGCCGATGCTGCCGTTCTTCATCTTTTATTCCTGTTTCGGCTTTCGCCGCATCGGCGACCTGATCTGGGCCGCCGGCGACCAGCGCGTGCGCGGCTTCCTGCTGGGCGCAACCGCCGGACGCAGCTTCGCGGGCGAAGGCCTGCAGCACGCCGACGGTGATTCGATGCTGGTCGCGGGCGTGGTGCCGAACTGCAAGGCCTACGACCCGACCTTCTCGTACGCACCCGCGGTGATCCTGCAGGACGGCATCCGCCGGATGCTCCAGGAACAGGAAGATGTCTTCTACTACGTCACCGTGATGAACGAGAACTACGTCCATCCGGACATGCCGGAGGGCTGCGAGGAAGGGATCATCAAGGGGATGTATTTGTTGAAGGCAGGAAGCAGGGAACAGGGAGCAGGGAAAGGCAAAAGCAGGAGCAAAGGTAAAAGCGCGGCGCCGCGGGTGCAGTTGCTGGCGTGCGGCGTGGTGCTGCGCGAGGCAATCAAGGCCGCAGAGTTGCTGGAACAGGAGTTCGGCGTGCAGGCGGATGTGTGGTCGTGCCCGAGCTTCGTCGAGCTTTCCCGCGACGGCTTCGACTGCGAGCGCTGGAATCGGCTGCATCCGGACCCGAAGGACCAGCGCGTGCCGTACGTCGCGCAGTGCCTCGAGGGCCACGAAGGTCCCGTGATCGTGTCTTCCGACTACGTGCGTGCCTTCGGCGACCAGGTCCGTGCATTCGTGCCGCATGGCCGCCGTTGCACCGTGCTCGGCACCGACGGGTACGGACGCAGCGACACCCGCGCGCACCTGCTCGAGTTCTTCGAGGTCAACCACCACTGGATCGCGCACGCCGCGGTCTCGGCGCTTGCCGACGACGGCGTATTGATGGCCAAGGACGTCGAGCGCGCCATCAAGCTCTGGAATCTGGACCCGGACAAGCCGAATCCGCTTAGGGTGTAACGATGGCCTTCCCAGGTTCGCCGGCGGCGGATCAGGGCGAAAGCACCAGCGTGCGCGAGAGCTTCGACACGCCGCGCTCGTCGAAGGCCTCGACCGCGACGAAGTAGCGCACGCCCTTGTTGAGCGCGGTGAGCGTCAACTTGGTCGGCTGGTCGGCGAAGCGCTGGTAGGTCTCGTACAGGCGGTCGCGCGCGATTCCCCAGCGCACGTTGTAGCCGACCGCGCCCGGCACCGGCTTCCACACGATCTCGGCGTCCCGTGCGTCGGGGAGGCGTGTCGCGGAGACCAGCCGCGGCGGGGGCGGCGGCGGCCCGTCGGCGTTGCCGAACACCCGCAGGTCCGCGATCGCCAGATGATGCGCGCCGACATGCACGTGCACGTAGCGCACGAAGCGGATGCGCGCCGGCCGGTCGAGTTCGACATAGGCGTTGGCATGGTCCTGCTTCGAATGCGAAAGATCGGCGAGCGTCGTCCAGCGCTTGCCGTCGAGCGAACCTTCGAGGCGGAATTGGGTGACGATGTCCGGCGCGTCGCCGTAGCGCCCGGACTGGTAGTCGGCGTAGTTGACCTGCACCGCGCGCACCGTGCGCGGGCCGCCGAGATCGAGCGTCAGCGTCTGGCCGGGGGCGGCGTTCGCCGCGACCCAGAACGTGCGGGGATCCTCGTCGGCGGCATTCGATGGCGGGAAACCCGGCACTTGCGAGGATGCCGTCGCCGTCTTGCGGTACGACAGCAGCATCCAGCCGGTGAGGGTGCTTTCGCCGGGCTGGAGCTTGTGGTCCGGCATGCGCTGCGGAAAATCGCCGAAGCGGGTATCGACCCACATCTGGCCGTCCTTGGTGAAGCCGGCGGGAAACAGGTCCACGCGCCGTTCGAACTTCCAGTTGACGCCCACCCACATCGTGCCGCTGTTCCAGAAGTTGCCGTACGCATCTTCGAAGGTGGAGCCGTGGCCGGCGCCGACCACGAAACCGCCGGGCTTGTAACCGACCGGGTTGTACGGCGCGTAGGTGAACGGGCCGAGCGGCGCCTTGCCGACGTACACGCCGGTGGCGTAGACGTTGTACTCGGTGCCCGGCGCGGCGTACTGGAGGTAGTAGCGCCCGGCGTGCTTGTTCATCCACGCACCTTCGATGTACGGTGCGATGCCCGGGTCGCCGTGGTTCTTGCCGAAGCGTTCCCAGCCGTGCCGCGCGGGTTCCGCGCGCAGCAGCGCCCGCGGCTCGCCCATGAACCGCACACGCTTGCCTTCGCCTTCGGATTGCTGGTCGAACGCGAAATCGAGCTGCGCGCCGTAGATCGGGAACACGTTCGACGAGTCCCAGTACAGGTAGATTTTCCCGTCGTCGTCCTGGAAGAGGCCCGGGTCCCAGGGCCCCGGCGGCAGGTCGCCCGGTTTCATCTGCAGTTCGTGGCCTCCCGCGATCGCGCCTGGTACCGGCGGCAGCCAGCGCGTCCAGAATTCCCAGCGGCCGTGCGCGGGATCGGTGGAATAGAGCAACGGCCGCGGCCCCATCGCCGATTGCATCAGGAACAGCTTGCCGTCGGCGGCGAGCGTGGCCGGCGCCACCGGCCCGTCGAACGGCCAGCGGTCCGGCTTCACGAACGACCAGTGCACGAGGTCGGTCGAACGCCAGTAACCGTCGGCCAGGGTCAGGAACAGGTAATAGGCGCCCTTGTAACGCACAATCGCGGGATCCGCGCCGGTGCGGTACGAGATGCCCTGGTTCATCTGCTCGTAGTTGTATCGGTAGTCGAGGTCGAGCGGATTGATCCAGGTGTGGCCGGAGGCTGCGGCGCCCAGTGGTGCCGCGAGCGTGCAGGCCAGCGCGAGCGCCTGGGGAGATACGAGGAGTGCACGAACGGGATTCGTCGCCATGCGGGCAGCATGTGGCGGCGGCCGCGCCATAGCAAGCGCGGCGCTGGCGTCGCTAGATCTGCTCGCGCAGGGTGACCGCGATCTCGTGTGTGGCGTGGCCGCGCCGGACAAAGAAGTGCACGACCGTGTTCACCGTGCGTCGGCGTAGATGTGGTTGTTGCGGAGTCGGAACGGGAAGGTCGTTCGCGTCGCGCCGCCGGCAATCGTGAAATCACCGGCCCCGCCTTTCGGTGGCGCATAGGTGGCCACCCGCTGTTCGGGCAGGAATCGGAGCGACATGAGCCTGATGCTCAACCTGTATTTCGCACCCGCCCCATTGTCGATCCCCTCGGTGTACGGCAAGCGCACGCCATCGCTCGTGGGGTAGTCGCTGCAATGGATGGTGACGATCCGCCCGCCTTGCTTCTCCACCATGCGCCCCAGCAGATGCGTCGAGGCAGCGAACCACGCGCGAACGGTTTGCCTCCGCGCGGGGTGAGCATCAGCACATGGCAGTGCGTTTTCGCACGGCTTCACGCCATCGGACACCACCGCGGCGCCACCGACATCCGGGCGCCACCACCAGCCGGCGTTGCGGTAGGCCTGGCTGATCGCGAGCGGCAGGGAGTCGCCGCCCTTTTCCAGGTTTACGTCGCCATTCGGCCCCTGCTGCCAGGCAACGGTCACGACGGAAGCCAGCAGGCGCATGACTCAGCCCGCATCATGAAGGGCCGGCGTCGATCGCGAGACCGCACCCGGTTCTCTTCGCGAGTGCGGAGCCGGCGGTGTGGGATCGACGCGCATTCATCCACCCTCGCTGGACGCGCGCGCGCCGATCCCATGAGCCTGCCATGGACCCGATGCAGGAGCCCTTGGCCGGCACCATCGCCATTGTCCGGGCGAACACCGCGACGCGCATGTGCATGTGGTAACGAACTTTCGAGTGACGCTCGTCATGCCGTGCGGGTGCGCCGGGCATGCGTCGGCTTGCCATCGGCGGTACACTCGCGGAGATTCTTTTTCGAGAGGGTATCGCTTATGCGCCGCACCGTCCTGTTCGCATTGACCGCCGGAATCTGCCTTGGGGGGGCCGCGCAGGCGGCACCCGCCGACACGGCCGCCGCTGCGTCCACCCACCCGGCATTCTCCACCGCGATCACCGCACAGGGGTTCCGCGCCTACGACAAGGCGATCTCCTCCGACTACATGGAGGGCCGCAAGCCCGGGACCACCGGCGGCGAGCGCGCGACCCACTGGATCGTCGAGCAATTCAAGAAGCTCGGTCTGCAACCGGGCAACCACGGCTCCTGGTTGCAGAAGGTGCCGACGGTGTCGACGACGCTCGAATCGCCCGACAAGGTCCACCTCGATGTCAGTGAAGGCGGCGGCACCCAGACCTTCTCCTTCCGCAAGGACCTGGTGGCGACCACGCTGCAGGCGAAACCGCACGTGGCGATCAGGGATTCGGACATCGTGTTCGTCGGCTACGGTGTCGACGCGCCCGAATCGAACTGGAACGACTACAAGAATCTCGACGTCAAGGGCAAGACCGTGGTGGTGCTGGTCAACGACCCCGGCTTCGGCGACCACGACCCGACCCTGTTCAAGGGCAAGGCGATGACCTATTACGGGCGCTGGACCTACAAATACGAGGAAGCCGCACGCCAGGGCGCCGCGATGTGCCTGATCGTGCACACCTCCAACGATGCGGCGGGGTACCCCTGGTCGGTGGTGATGAACAGTTGGGGCGGGCCGCAACTCGCATTGCCGACTTCGGAAGACCCCGCGCCGCGCCTGCCGGTCGCCGGCTGGCTCACGCGCGCCGCCGCGCAGCGCCTGTTCGCGAAAGCCGGCCTCGATTTCGACAAGCTGGCCGCCGCCGCCGATCATCGCGGCTTCAAGGCCGTCCCGCTCAAGGCGACCGCCTCGATCACCCTCGACAGCAGGATCGGCCACGGCTCGGCGAACAACGTGCTGGGCCTGATCCGTGGCAGCGAACATCCCGACCAGGTGGTGGTGTATTCCGCGCACTGGGACCACCTCGGCAAGGACGCCAGCCTGAAGGGCGACAAGATCTACAACGGCGCGGTCGACAACGGCACCGGCATCGCGGCGCTGCTCGAGATCGCGAAGGCGTTCAAGCAGCAGAAGCCGGCGCCGAAGCGCAGCGTGCTGTTCGCCGCAGTGACACTCGAAGAATCCGGCCTGCTGGGCTCGCTGTACTACACCAAGCACCCGGTGTTCCCGATGGACCAGACCGTCGCCGACATCAACATGGACGCGATGGACGTGATCGGCCCCACCCGCAACATCCAGATCATCGGCAGCGGCCAGTCGCAACTGGAGGACATGCTGAAGGCGGCTTTGAAGAAGCAGGGCCGCTACGCAATCCCCGACCAGATCCCGCAAAACGGCTTCTATTTCCGTTCCGACCATTTCAGCTTCGCCAAGGCCGGCGCGCCGGCGCTGATGACCGAGACGGGCAACGACAAGGTCGACGGCGGGATCAAGGCGGGCAACGCCGCGCTCACCGACTACACTGCGCACCGCTACCACACGCCACTGGACAACTTCAATCCCAACTGGGATTTCCGTGGCGTCGCCGCGGATGCGCAGGCGCTGTACGAAGTCGGACGCGAACTCGCCGGCGGCGACGAGTGGCCGAAGTGGTACAAGGACAGCGAGTTTCGCGCCAAGCGTGTGAAGATGATGGGGCACTGATGCACCATTCGCGCCTCTGCTCGATGCAAATCGATTGCAACGTCGCGGATATCGACGCGGCGGCCCGCTTCTGGGCCGCCGCGCTCGGGCGCCCGGTGGAGCTGGAGCATCCGGGTAGCCGCGGGAATTATCGGCAACTCGCCACGTTGCCGGACGAAGCGCTGGTGCAGCTCCAGTGCGTCGACCACGAGAGCCGCGTGCACCTCGACATCGAAACCGACGATATCGATGCGGAGGTGGTGCGGCTGGAAGGGCTCGGCGCCAGCGTCTTCAAGAAGCTGGATCGCTGGACGGTGATGCAGGCGCCCAGCGGCCAACGCTTCTGCGTGGTGCGCGTGCAGCGGCCTGGCTTCGCCGAAAATGCGAATCGATGGGATTGAGCAGGTTGGGATTTACGTCGGCTTCATCGGCGGAAGCCCAAGGGGGAACCCGCGCGCCCAGGGCCACGCTTGCTGGCTTGTGAACGCGCAACCCGCTACACTGCGCGCAGTTTGACGCGCCGCACCCCGAATTTCCCTGGTGGATTACCGCCGCCGCAGAGCTGAAACGCTTTGCGCCGCCGGCCGCTCGCCACTCGCACGTCGCGCCTACACGGACCCCGCAATCGCGCGGTCCGCACATTGCTTTATCCACCTGCAGCGCGGTTTAGGGAACGCTCCGGGATTTTCAGGAGTTGTCCCCATGACGTTCGAATCGCTCGGGCTCGCGCCCGCGCTGCTGCGTGCCTTGGCCGAACAAGGCTACGCCACCCCCACCCCGATCCAGGCCGCGGCGATCCCACTGGTCGCGGACGGCCACGACCTCTTGGCCGGCGCGCAGACCGGGACCGGCAAGACCGCCGCGTTCGCGCTGCCGCTGCTGCAGAAGCTCCAGGCCACGCCGCACCTGCACGACCGGCCCCGCACGCCGCGCGCGCTGATCCTCACCCCGACCCGCGAACTGGCGGCACAGGTGCACGACAACCTGCGCGCCTACGGCAAGCACTTGCGCGTACGCACCACGGCCGTGTTCGGCGGCGTCGGCATGGGCGGCCAGGTGCAGGCGTTGCGCCGCGGCGCCGACATCATCGTGGCGACGCCCGGCCGCTTGATCGACCACATGGATCGACACAACGTCGATCTGTCGTGCATCGACACGCTGGTGCTGGACGAGGCCGACCGCATGCTCGACATGGGTTTCGCGCCCGCGCTCAGGAAGATCCTCGGCGTGCTGCCGAAGGCGTCGCGGCAAACCCTGTTGTTCTCGGCCACCTTCGCGCCGGAGGTCAAGGCCCTGGCCGCGCAGTTCATGCACGATCCGCGCGAGGTCCAGATGGCGCAACCCAATGCCGTCGCGGTCGGCGTGGAGCATTGCGTGCACCCGGTGGATGCCGACAGGAAGCGCGAGCTGCTGCTGCACGTGTTGGCCGCCGACAGCCGCCGGCAGACGCTCGTCTTTGCACGCACCAAGCACGGCTCCGACAAGCTTTGCAGATACCTCGACCAGCACGGTTTCCGCGTGGCCGCGATCCATGGCAACAAGAGCCAGAGCCAGCGCACCCGTGCACTCGCGGAATTCAAGGCGGGCAAGGTCACGGTGCTGGTCGCAACTGATATCGCGGCACGCGGGCTGGACATCGCGCAACTGCCGGCGGTGGTGAACTACGACCTGCCGATGGTGGCGCAGGATTACGTGCACCGCATCGGGCGGACCGGCCGCGCCGGCGCCGAAGGACTCGCGCTGTCGCTGGTCAGCCGCGAGGAGCAGGGCCTGTTGCGCGACATCCGCCGTCTCCTGAAGCAGGATCTCGCGATCGAATCGGTCGAGGGCTTCGAGCCATCGTGGAGCCTGCGACTCGACGCTCCCGCGCCATCGGCGCACAAGTCCGGCCGCAACCACGGCAACGCCCCGCGCAACGGCACCAAACCCGGCAAGTCCTCGCACGCGCGCCGCCCACACGTGCAACGCAAACAGGACGAACACGCGGCCGGCAACCGGCGCCGCCGCAAGTGGCGCGGCAACGCCGACTCGCGCAAGGCCTGAGCATCAACTCAAAATGTTGGTTGGGCTGACCCGGCTTCATCGGGGCAGCCCAACGTTTGCCGTGCCATGGTTTGGCTTCGCGTTGCCCAGCCCGACCTGCTTGCTGACCGGCTTCACCGGGAAGCCCAGCGTCTGCGCTACACCCAATCGCGCGGCTTGAGGTATTCCGCAAGCCGCGCTTCGGCGCTGCCCGCTTCCGGTACATAGCCGTACTCGTAGCGGACGCGCGGCGGCAACGACATCAGGATCGATTCGGCGCGGCCGCCGGATTGCAGCCCGAACAGGGTGCCGCGGTCATAGACGAGGTTGAACTCGACGTAGCGCCCGCGCCGGTACAACTGGAATTCGCGCTCGCGCTCGCCGTACGGCATGCCCTTGCGGCGTTCGATGATCGGCAGGTAGGCATCGAGGTAGCCATTGCCGACCGCCCTGGTGAATTCGAAGCAGCGCTCGAAGCCGCCGTCATTCAGATCATCGAAGAACAGCCCTCCGACGCCGCGCGTTTCGCCCCGGTGCTTCAGACAAAAATACTCGTCGCACCACTTCTTGTACCTCGGATACACCCCGCCGCCGAATGGCGCGCACAGGTCGCGGGCGACGGTGTGCCAGTGCACGCAGTCTTCATCGACGGGATAAAACGGCGTCAGGTCGAAGCCACCGCCGAACCACCACACCGGTTCCTCGCCTTCCTTGTCGGCCTCGAAATAGCGGACGTTGGCGTGCGAAGTCGGCACGTGGGGATTCCTCGGGTGGACCACCAGCGACATGCCGGCCGCGGCCCATGAACGCCCCACGAGTTCCGGGCGATGGGCGGTCGCCGATGGCGGCAGTGCGTCGCCCGCGACGCGCGAGTAGTTGACCCCCGCCTGTTCGAACACCGCGCCGTTTTTCAAGATCCGCGTGCGGCCGCCTCCACCCGCCGGACGCGTCCATGCATCCTCGGCAAAGCACGCGCCGCCATCGGCTCGCTCCAGCGCCGCACAGATGCGGTCCTGCAAATCGCGCAGGAAACCATCGACCTTTTCGACGTTCGCGAACATTGCGGATTCCGGAAAACGGCGGGCGGCGTTGCGCCGCCCGCGCCAGGGTGGGTTGGCGCTGTGCCGCGTGAGCCGCATGGCACAGCGCCAGCGGGTCCCGTCAGTGGGCCATCATCAGGCCGTTGGAAATGTCGGTAACCAGGTTCTTGATCCAGCTTGCGTAGTTGGTATGGATGTAGCGGGTTCCGTTCTTGACCTCGTAGCGCAGGTGGTTGCTGGTGACATAGTTGATCTGCACCTGCTGCGGGTCGTAATGCACGGCGATGGTCACGCTGAAATCGCGGGGGTCGTAGACCGCGTCGATTTCGCCCGGCGCGTGCTTGACGATGCGCCAGTTGCGCGCGCTGAGCGCCGAGCCGATCACCTGCTCGACCTTGGCCTGGCTCACACCGGCGGGCACCGCTATCGGTGGCGGATCGACCAGCGGCACCTGGCGGAATGCCATCAGCAGCAGCAACGCCGGGGCCAGCAACAGCGAAAGCCACAATCTGGAGTGACGCATGCGCAACATGGTTGTCCTCCCTGTGCAACGTAGCGGCGGCTTGCCGCGCCGCGAGTGTAAGCGATCGAAGCCGCACCGGGTCCCGCTCGTCAACCGCGACGAAGGCTTGCGTATACTGGCCAACCCATACCGTTGCCCCCGTGCCGGATGCCCGCTCGCATCGAACCGCTCGCCGTCACCGCCCGCACCGCCACGTCGGCGCTGGGGCACGGCGCCGCCGCGCACCTCCAGGCGCTGTCGCGCGACCGGGGCGGCCTGCGCGCCAACGATTTCTCGTCGGCACCGCTGGACTGTTTCATTGGCCGGGTGGACGGCATCGAGGAAACGGCGCTGCCGAGGGAACTCGCCCACTGGGACTGCCGCAACAACCGGCTCGCGTGGCTCGGGCTGCAGGCGGACGGCCTGCGCGAGCAGGTGGCGGCCGCGCTCGCGCGCCACGGCCCCCCGCGCGTCGCACTGGTGCTCGGAACCTCCACCGCGAGTATCGAAGCCACCGAGCAGGCCTACCGCCGGCTCGATGACGGGAGGTTCCCGGAAGATCTGCGGCGCCCGGAAATCCACACGCCGCATTCGCTCGCGGCCTTCGTCGCCGATGCCACCGGCATCGCGGGCCCGGCGCTCACGATTTCGACCGCCTGCTCGTCCTCGGCCAAGGTATTCGGGTCGGCCGAACGGCTGATGCGCCTGGGCCTCGCGGATGCCGTGCTGGTCGGCGGCGTCGACACCCTCTGCGACAGCGTATTGTTCGGATTCCATTCGCTCGAACTCGTCTCGCGGCGACCGTGTCGTCCGTTCGACTGCCGGCGCGACGGGATCTCGATCGGCGAAGCCGCGGCGTTCGCGCTGCTGGAGCGGCCCGCGATTGCGCCACACGCACCGCGCCTCATCGGTTACGGCGAATCGTCCGACGCCTGGCACATGTCCACGCCGCACCCCGAAGGCCGCGGAGCGCTTGCCGCCCTGGACGATGCCCTGGCCCGCGCCGGCATCACCGCCGAACAGGTCGATTACGTCAACCTGCACGGCACCGCCACCGTGAAGAACGACGAGGTCGAGGCCCGCTTGCTGCGGCGCTTCCCGCACCGGACCCGTGCCGGTTCCACCAAGGGTTTCACGGGACACACGCTGGGCGCGGCGGGCGCACTCGAAGCCGTCGTCGCGTTGCTCGCGATCGAACACGCGCTGGTGCCGCCCAACCTCGGCGGCAGCGAACCGATGCCGGAAGCCGCACCATGGCTGGCGCTGCGGCCCGAAAGCCGCGACCTCCACATCGCACTCAGCAACTCGTTCGGCTTCGGCGGCAACAACGCCTGCCTCGTGTTCGCGCGCGGAGACTCCCGATGACCACCGTGCGCCCGCTCAGGGTGACCGGAGTCGGCGCCTGGCTGCCGGGCGCTCCCGACTGGCCGACCCTGCGGGGCGTGCTGCGTGGCGAGCACGGCCTTGCCGAAGACGCGCCCGCCAAGCCTGCGGCCGAGGTCCTGCCGGCAGCGGAACGCCGGCGCGCACCGGACAGCGTGCGCCTCGCGGCGGAAGTCGCAATCCAGGCCTGCCGGATGGCGCAGCACGAACCCGCGGAGTTGGCCTGCGTGTTCGCATCCACCCATGGCGAAGTCGCGATCACGGACTACGTCTGCGAAACCCTCGCGCGCGCGCCGCTCGAACTGTCGCCGACCAGGTTCCACAACTCGGTACTGAACGCGCCGGCGGGTTACTGGACGATCGCCACCGCCTGCACCGCGGCTTCCAGCGCGGTCACCGCGCACCACTGCAGCTTCGCCGCGGGCCTGCTGGAAGCTGCGGCGTACGCGTGCGCGGAGGACGTGCCGGTGTTGTTCGCTTCCTGCGACATTGCATCCACCGGCCCGCTCGCCGAGATGACCCGCACCACCGTCGCGTTCGGGGTGGCGCTGGTGCTCTCGCCCGCCGCCACGGGCGGCGCGCGGCTGCGCTGGTCGTTGCGGAACGCAGGGCCCGGGGCGTTGCCGCCCGCGGCGTTGGCATTGCAGTCCGTGGCAAGCGACAATTCCGCCAACGCGCACGCGCTGGCGCTGCTGGCCGCGCTGGCCGGCCGGGAAACGGCCCAGCTGGCGCTGCCGCTGTCGCCTGGACTGGCCCTTGACATGGAGATCACGCCTTGAGCGACGCCACCGCCCGACCTTTCGTGGTCATCCCGTGCCTCAACGAGGAGCAGGCCATCGGCAAGCTGCTAGCCGGCGTCCTGGCCCACTGCCCGGACGTGGTGGTGATCGACGACGGTTCCACCGATCGCACGGCGGACATCGCCGCGGCGCTGCCGGTGACCCTGATCCGGCATTCCGCCCGGCACGGCAAGGGCGATGCCCTGCGCGCTGGATTCCGCAAGGCGCTCGAACTCGGCGCCAGCGGAGTCCTCACGATGGACGGCGACGGCCAGCACGATCCGGCCGACATCCCGCGCATGCTGGCCGCGGCCCGCCAGTTCCCGGGCGCGCTGGTGATCGGCGCGCGGATGCTCGGCAAGGAGCGCCAGCCGCACGCGCGCCGCCGCGCCAATGCGTTCGCCGACTGGGGCATCAGTTGGAGTTGCGGCCGGCCAGTCGCCGACACCCAGAGCGGCCAGCGCTGGTATCCGCGCGCCATGGTGGAACTCGTCGACCTGCCAGCGCAGGATTTCGTGTTCGAGGCGGCGATCCTGATCGTCGCGTCGCGCGAGCTCGACATGCCGGTCGTCTCGATTCCGATCGCCTGCCGTTACGATCACGAAGCGCGCAAGAGCCACTTCCGGCCGGTGCGCGACGTGGTGCGGATCACCTGGTACACGATCCGCCGGATAGTGCATTACGGCCATGCGCTGCGCAGCTACCGCGCCTCGCACGCGGAAGCCCCGCTGGTGTTCGATCCGGACCACTGGCTCGACGCCAGGCCGCCGCTTCCGCTCCCTCGGGTCGGCAGTCCGCCGCCGGCGCGCGGCTGAGACATGCACGCCGCAGCGGACAACGATGTCCTGATCGTAGGCGGCGGACTGGCCGGCCTAACCCTCGCACTCCAACTGCGCGGGCATTGTCCGCAACTCTCGATCCGGGTACTGGAACGCCGCACGGGGCCCGCGCCCGCCGCCGCCTTCAAGGTCGGCGAATCGACGGTTGAAATCGGCGCGCACTACCTTGCCAACGTGCTCGGGCTGCGCGAACACCTGGATTCCGCGCAGGTGCGCAAGTTCGGCTTCCGGTTCTTCTTCAGCGACGGTTGCGCGCGGCTCGACCAGGTACCGGAACTCGGCATCAGCCGGGTACTCCCGACCCCTTCCTGGCAACTCGAACGCGGCAGCTTCGAGAACTTCCTCGCGGCGCAGGCGCGCGATGCGGGAATCGCGATCGAACAGGGCGTGACGGTGCGTTCCATCGAACCCGGCGAGAACGGTGCGCTGCACACGATCCGCACCGGCGATCACGAGCACCGCGCACGCTGGCTGATCGATGCCTCGGGCCGCGCCGGACTCCTGCGCCGAACGCTCGGGCTCGGCGAGGACAACGGCCACCACATCGGCGCGGCATGGTTTCGGGTCGATGCGCGCCTCGGGCTCGACGACTGGTGGGACAATGCCGCCTGGCGCGGCTTGTGCCAGCCGCAGGAGCGCTGGCGCTCGACCAACCACCTGTGCGGTGCCGGTTACTGGGTGTGGCTGATCCCGCTCGCCTCGGGCGCGCATTCGGTGGGCATCGTCGCCGACACCAGGCGGCATCCGGTCGATTCCTTCGACACCTTCGACCGTGCGCTTGCCTGGCTGCGCGTCCACCAACCCGCGCTGGCCGAAAGGCTGGATGCGCGGCACGACGCGCCGCTCGACTTCCGGTTCCTGCGCGAGGTTTCCTACGGCTGCCGGCGGATGTTCAGTGCGGACCGCTGGGCGTTGACCGGCGAGGCCGGCTTGTTCCTCGACCCGTTCTATTCACCGGGAACGGATTTCATCGCCATCGCCAATACCTACATCACCAAACTGATCGCGCGCGACCTCGCCGGCGAGTCGATCGCGCAGACCGCGCGTCGTTGCGAGCAGACGTTCTTCTCCTTCTACCGCAACATGCTGGACCTGTACCGCGGCCAGTACGAGCTGTTCGCCAACCCGCGGGTGATGACCGCGAAGGTGCTGTGGGACTATGCCTATTATTGGGGCATCCTCTGCCCGCTCGCGATCGGCGGACGGCTGGATGACTTTGCGCTGCTCGCCGACTTGTCGGCGGAGCTCTCGGCAACCGAGTCGCTCAACCTGCGCATGCAGGAATTCTTCCGCGGCTGGCACCGCGCGACGCCCGCAAGCTCGGTGCCGCAATGGATGGACCAGAGGGAACTCGCCTGGTTCGCGCAATTGAATGCACGCCTGGGCGAGCAAATGGATGACCGGATGGTCCGGGTGCGCCTGCGCGCCAACATCGACCTCTTGCACGCGCTCGCGGCGACCCTCGCGGCCGATGCGCGGCGCAGCGCGCCGGCGCTCGATGTCCGCAACCTTCCCGCCACCGCGCGCGAGCCGCTGACCCTGTTCCGCGCCGCCGCCTGAGCGAAACGGATCTTCGTGCCGCCAGCTCGAAGCCGAGGTTGTCGAAAGTCAGGCCATTGATGGCCGTTCTGGTGTCCGCGATCCGGTGTCCGGCGGGAGGCTCGAACGCAGAGCGACGCAGCGTTCATGGACGATCGCACCCATCACGCCATCCCCCCGTTCACCCCGATCACCTGGCCGTTCACGTAGCCCGCCGCCTCCGAACACAGGAACGCCACCACTGCCGCGACCTCCGCCGGGGTGCCGGTGCGCGCGGCCGGAATCATCGCCCTGACCTGTTCCTCAGTGAACAAGGCTTGCGTCATGCGCCCCTCGATGACCCCGGGCGCCACCACGTTCACGGTGATGTTGCGCGAAGCCATCTCGCGCGCCAGCGACTTTGCGGCGCCGTGCAACGCCGATTTGGCCGCGGCGTAATTGACCTGCCCGCGGTTGCCGAGGGTGGCGGCCACCGACGACATCGCCACGATCCGCCCGAAGCGTGCGCGCGCCATGGGCAGCAGCAGCGGCTGCGCCACGTGGAAGAAACCGTTGAGCGACACGTCGATCACCCGCCGCCATTGATCCTCGCGCATCCCTGCCAGCGGCGCGTCGTCGTGGATTCCCGCGTTGTGCACCAGCGCATGGATTTCGCCGTTTGCCAGCAAACCGTCGAGCGCCGCGCTGGCCGCCTCGGCGTCGGCGACGTCGAATGCCGCGACCATCGCGCTGCCGCCCGAGTCGCGGATGGCGGAGGCGACGGAATCGGCGCGCTCGGGGTTCGCGTTGGCATGCACGATGACCGCCCACCCGTCGCGCGCCAGCGCGGCGCAGATCGCGCCGCCGATGTCGCCGCTGCCACCGGTCACCAACGCCCGCTTCGGCTTCATTTGCACCTCCCGATCAATGTGCTCCCGACGCGGGCTGGATGGCCGCCGTTGAGCCATATCCCGCGCCGTTGCAGGACGCCGGTTGGAGCGGCAGGACTGCCGATGCGAACGTCGAAGGCGGCCCGACGGGCGAGCCGCAGGAATGTGGCGAGTTGCATCACGGCCGAGCGCGCGAGCAAGACGCGCATGTCCGGGCCCGGGGACGTGCGAGTTCGCGGCGGCGCGATCGGCGAGAAGCGCAAGGAGGTTCGGCAACACGACGTTACCGAAACCGGCATGCGCAACACCATGGTTTTGGCTGCTTTTGCCGAAACAAAAGTCGCCCGATCGAGGTAGCCAGCGGAACGTTTTCTTTCGCGGCAATAACGGGTCATGTGCATTCCTGACACCGGTCAATCGCGCAGCATCACCGCCGCACGCCCACTGGCGAGCAGCGCTCCGCGATGCTCCACCCGGAAACCATATTGCAGGCTTTCGGCGGTGGCGAGCAAGCTTTCGACGTGCACGTGCAGGCGGCCCGGGAGCTCGTCGATCCGTTCCACCCGCAGCCGCACTTCCCGCAGCGCAACGAGATAGCCGGGCCGCGCCCGGCCGCCCTCGGCGCGGGCGCGCAGCGCGCCATGTACCGCCATGGCCTGTGCGGCGTACTCACACAGGTTCACCGCGTGCAGCATCCCTCCTCCACGCAACGGATTGTCCGCGCGCTGGTGCGATGCACTGCGCGCGTGCAGGCGGGCCGCATCCCACTCGAGCACCTCGTCCAGCAGGCACATCGCGCCCGCGTGCGGGATCAAGTCGGAAAGCGGGGTCAGAGTGCCTTTTCGCACGTCAGCGCCTCACGGATACCTGTAGCCAAACGAAAAGTCACTCTGACCCCCTCTCCCCCCGGCGCAGGTGACCGGCGGGCGCCATCAGCACCGACAGCATGAAATGAAACGCGACACCCAGCGCCACGGTCAGCCCGATCGCGCGCAGCACCGGCACGCTGGAAAGCGCCAGCACGCCGAACACCAGCAGCGCGGATGCGACGCACACGAGCGTCGCGTGCAAGGTGCGCAGGTCCTCGTGGGCGTCGTCGGTGCGGCGCTCGAAGAACAGCGCATAGTGCAAGCCGAGCCCCGCCGCCAGCGTCAGCGAAACCAGGTGGAACAGCGACAGCGGAATGCCGGCCGCGCGCAGCACCGCGAGGACCAGCAAGGTCGCCAGTGTCATCGGTCCGAGCACGTGCAGCGCGCGGCGGGGACTCCGCAACGCGAGCGTCACCGCGGCGCACAACAACACCGCGGCAATGCCGAGCGCGACCAGGATGCGGTGGCGATAGGCAACGATCAGTGATTCGGTGGCGGCCTTGAGGTCGAGGAGGTGCGCCTGGCCGTGCGTCTCCCCGGCGAGCGCCGAGAACGCGGCCGGATCGGCGACGCCGGTCAGCGTTCCGAGTCCGACCCAGCCTTCGCCCTGTTGCACCAGCATCGCTTCCAGCCGGGCGCCCAATGGCGATCGCTCGAAACGCGCAGGGGTCAGCGGTGGCAAGCCGCGCGCGGTTTCAACCTCGTTGACGAACGGCGCGAACACGCCGGCGCGGAACGGCAGCCCCTGCATCGCCTGCTGCAACGCCGCTTCCAGCTTCGAGCGGTCCGGCAGCTTCGCCTGCCGCGCGCGCTGGGTGGCGATACTCGGCAGATAACGCGACGGCAGCTCGAAGCCCTCCAGGGCGTGCTGGCCCACCAGCCCGTCGAGCGCGGGCGCGACGCGCTCGGAAAGCGCCAGCACGCCCTCGGCGCTGGGCGCGCGCAGCACCAGCAGATAGCGGACGTCGGGGGCACCGAGCGCAGCGCGGAGACGCGCGTCGCGCTGCAGTTCCGCCCTCGGGACCGGGGTCAGGGCGGACAGATCGTTCTGCCAGAAACGGCCCGGCGCCCATGCGATCACCGCGATGCCCGCCGCGGCGACCAGCCACGGCAGCCAGCGCGGGCGCGGCAGGTGCGCGAGGAATTGCCAGGCGCGGGCAAGTCCCGGCGTCGCCGCCATGTCGCGTCGCGCGGGCGGCACGATCCGCGGCAACAGCCAGCGCGTACACGCACCAGCTGTCACCAGTCCTCCGATCGTGAATACCGCCAGTTGCTGCAGCCCCGCGACCCCGGATGCGAAAAATGCGAGGTAGGCGATCGCGACGGACACGATCGCGGTCGCCAGGAGCGGCCACAGTTCGCGCACGCACGCCAACGTCGATACGCCGATCCGACGGTGGCTGAAGACACGCAAGGGATATTCCTGCGCAACGCCCAGCAGCGTGAAACCGAAGGCGACGGTGATGCCGTGCGCGTGCCCGAAGATCAGCGCCAGCAGCGCGAAACCGACCACCGCGCCCGACAGCAGCGGCAGCGCGGTGACCAGCAGCGGCACCGCGCTGCGGTACGCCAGGAGCAGCATGATCACGAAACCGAGCGTCGTGATCACACCGAAGAGGTCAGCCTCGGCGCGGGTGTGGCGGCTGGCCTGGACGCCGAACCAGCCCGGCCCGCTGATGGTCAGCTTCGCGTCGGCGGCACCGGGCAGGGCAGCGAAATGTCCTTGCAGCGAAGCAATCGCCGCGGCCTGCGCGCCCGGGTCAAAACCCGCGGCTTTGGTTTCTGTGACCAGCAGCGCTTCACCACGATCGGAGAACCACACGCCGTCGACCCGTTTCGGCTGGCGCGCCGGCGCCCAGCCCTGCGCGAGCTTCAGCGTTTCGAGCGTCGGGTCGCGTCGCAGCCAGGGTTCCAGCATCGATGCCGCGGGCGAACTCAAATCCTCGACCCGCTGCTGCAACTGCTGGTGCAGGTAGGCGGCGTCCAGTCGGTGCGAATCCAGCGTCGGCGACAACAGGTACCGGTACGGCAGCAGGTCGGATGCCGCCGCCGCGAGATCGGCGCTGCCATTGGCGACGCGTTGGAAACGAGGGTCGCGTGCGAGCGCCTGTTCGAGGCCACGCGAGAGTTCCGCGAGCCGCGCCGCGGGCGCGCCGGAAACCGCCAGCAGCAACAGGCGCGAGCCTGGCCCGTTGCCGATCTCGTCCAGCAGCAGTTTCTGGTCGGCGGTGCGCCCCGGCGGCACGAAATCACGCAGGTCGGACGTGATTTCGAGGTGCCGCGCCACCCCGAAGCCGATCCCGACGATCAGTGCCAGCCAAATGAAATAGAGGACGACCCGCGCGCCGGCCCTCATCGTTCGTTTCTGCACCGCGCGGCGAGCGCCGACTCCAGCGGGGCCGGGCTGCGCAGGCCCTGCTGGGCCATCCGCCCCACCAGCGTGATGCTGATGTCGCCGTTGTCGTCCGTCACCGTCAGGCAGCGTGGTTCGTTACCGCGGCCGTCGATCACGATCGAATCGAGCTGCCGGTCGAGCGGCGCCGTGCGCGGCGTGAGCTTCACCACCCAATGCGCCTTGCCGCCTTCGGCGGCGAGCGTGAAATCATTCCCGAGCGCCGACACGTCGCCACCCAGCAGCGCGCGAAACCCGGCCAGCATCGCGCCCGTCTGCGGCGCCCGCGCCAGCGGCATCCGGTGGACTTCGCCACCGCCGCGCTGCACGGAAAGTTCGCCGCCGCCGATTCTCGCGGTCTCGCGAAACGGCTTGGTGATCTCACGCACGAGGCGGTCGCCGCCCAGCCAGCGCAGGGTTCCCGACACCACCAGCGGACGATCCAGTACGCCGCGATAGCTCACCTGCACGAATGGCGTCGACACCGGCGGGGTTTTCGCGATCCCGGCCAGCAGCGATTCGGCGAGGCCGGGCGCCTTCGCCGATACCGCCCCCGCGATCAGCGCAAGGCATGCGGCAAGCGGCAGCGCGTCACGAAACCCGCGCATGCCGCAGGTCTCCCGCCACCGCCGGTTGCGCATCGGTTGCCGATTGTGGTTGCCAGAAGTCATAGAAATTGAACCAGTTGTAAGGCGCGGCGCGCAGGTGGTGCTCGAGGCGTGCAGCGTAATGGCGGATATGGGCATCGAGCACGCGCATGCGATCGGTGCGCGGCAACTCCGGTCGTTCGCTCAGCGTTTCGAACACCAGGTCGTAGCGGTCGCCGCCGCGGTACAGGCCGAGGCAAAGCACCACCGGCACCTTCAGCAACGAAGCGATCAGCCAAGGCGCGGCGGGGAACGGCGCGTCCGCGCCGAGAAACGGCGCTTCGCGCATCAGCTCGTGGGGCCGGCCGCGGTCGCCGAGCAGCGTGACCATCGCGCCTTCGCGGACCGCTTCCGAGAGCGCCAGCACGATGTCCATGCCGCCCCGCGCGGTGTCGATGATGCTGTCCGACAACTCCGGCGCCAGCGCTTCCAGCAACTGGGTGAGCGCCGGGGTCTTGCTCTTGTCCATCACCAGCTTCAGCTTGCAATCCGGCCTGCGCGTGGCCAGGACCCGCAGCACCTCGAAGCTGCCTACGTGCGCGCCGAGCAGCAGCACGCCGTGTCCGCGGTCGAGGTGGCGGTGCAGTTCCTCGACGCCGCGCGTGGTGACCCGGAAACCGTCGATTCCGCGCGCCAGAAGGAACACCCGGTCGAGGATGGTCGAGGCGAATGCATGGATCAGGCGCATCACCCGCCATCCGCTGACGCGCCGGCCGTCGAGACGCCGGAAGTAATCGCGCGCCGCGCGCCGCTCGGGCCCGCGCCGGAAATAGAAGTACAGCGTGATCGGATACAGGAACAGGCGCGCGAAGCCGCGTCCGAAATGCAGGCCGACGAACCGGATCAACCAGATCGCGAACCAGCCGCCGGCTTCCGGCCGGTCCAGCCAGTGCGCGTCTGCGCGCCCCGCACTGGAAGTTTCGTTGTCCTCGCCGGCCATCGCCGCTTCCGCCTCGCTCATGCTTCCCCCTCGTTGCCGGGCCGTGCGTCGCGGGCCCGCCGGTTATGATTCAAGCCGGCGAAACCCGCGCTGCCGGCGCCAGCTTCCCCCGCGCCAGCGTCACGCCATCCGCGCGCGTCACGCTGAAACGAATCCCCGAAGCCTCTTCGCACAATTCGATCACGGCCTCCTGGCCGGGCAGCAGCGGCTGCAGGAACTTGGCATCCAGCCCGCCGATGCATTCGCCCCGCCATGCCTTGCAGGCAGCCGCCACCCGTTCGAGCAGCACCACGCCCGGCACTACCGGCCGCCCGGGAAAATGACCAGCCAGCGCCGGATGCGCCGCATCGATCCGAAGCGCCTCCTGGAACGTGCCATTCATTCGGACCCGTCCTCGCCACGCAACAGCGTGGGCCAGCGCCGCACGATCTGCGTCACGAAGCGGCGGACACCCGGGTGCGGGATCGCCCGCAGCCACCAGCGCCGGAACAGGTATTCGCCGGCGAAACCCGCCAGCAGCAGCGCCCAGCAACCCGCCTCTGGGTACCACGCGAGCAGCGAGCCGCGCAGCGCGACCGGCGCCGGCCAGCCGAGCGCAGCCAGCCAGCCGCCCGGCTGCGCGCACAGCGCGATCAGCAGCGAGACCAGCGCCAGCGCGGCGAGCAGCGTGGCCCAGTACACCGTGGCGCCTCGGGCGTACCCGCGCACCCCCGGCAGGCCGAGCCGGACGTCGCCCTCGATCATCCGGACGAAGCGCGCCACCAGGGGCTCGCGGCCGGACCGCAAGGTACGGGCGAACAACCACGAGGCCCCACCGAGGAATACCACCGGCAGCGCCATCAGCGCCAGTCCCGCGTGGCCGAACAGTGCCGGCAGCAGCAACAGCGCGGCGAGCCCGAGCCATGCCAGCGTGGCGGCCGTGCTGTGGCGGCGCCACACCGCCGGCAGCCACGCGAGCAGCAGCAACAGCGCCGAAGCCAGGCTCAGGTAACCGTGGTGCAGCAGTCCGCCCGCCAGCGCCAGCAGCGCGCAGGCCAGGAGGACCAGCGACATCCACGGGACTCGGGAGGCGGCGACCGGGCGTGCTTGCGTGGCGGGGGTCGAGGACATGGAAGCGCGGTTTGGGCGGAGCGCGGCGTACAAATGTATATGATAGGTGGGCGACCCGACTCCCGCTGAACGGTGACAGGAGGATCCGGATGGATGGCGCCAGCCCGCGGACATTCGATTGCGACGTACTGGTGGTGGGTGGCGGCCCCGGCGGCTCGACCATGTCCACCCTGCTGGCACAGCGCGGCTGGCGCGTCACGATGCTGGAGAAGGCCCGCCACCCGCGCTTCCACATCGGCGAATCGCTGCTTCCCGCCAACCTGGCGATCTTCGAGGAAATCGGCGTCCTGGAAAAACTGCGCGCGCTGGGCCACCTGAAGCTCGGCGCCGATTTTCCCCGCGACGACGGCAGCTACTACACCTTCCGCTTCGATCGCGCGCTTGGCGAAACGCCGCCCTACGCGTTCCAGGTCAAGCGCGAGGAGATGGACCGGATGCTGTTCGAGAATGCCCGCGAACACGGCGTGGACGCACGCGAGGCAACCAAGGTCGAGCGCGTCGCGTTCGACGCCGACGGCGTGGTCGCGCATATCGAAGCCGCAGGCACGAAGGCTGCGCTGCGCGCACGCTACCTCGTCGATGCATCCGGCCGCGACACCTTCCTCGGCAAGCAGTTGAAGCTGGTGGAGCGCAACGGCAAGCACCAGAGCGCGGCCATGTTCGCGCATTACCGGAACGTCGCCCACAACCCCGACGATCCGGACGGCAACATCATCAGCGTCAACCGTTTCGCGCACGGCTGGGCATGGTTCATCCCGCTGCGCGGGGGCGACACCAGCGTCGGCTGCGTGTGCAAGCCCTCCTACCTGAAGACCCGACGGGGCTCCGACAACGCGGCCTTCATGGCGAAGACGCTTGCACTCGTGCCTGGCGCCGAACGCCGCATGGAGGGGGCCGAATGCATCTCCCCCGTGCGCTTCACCGGCAACTATTCCTACGCGTGCCGGCGGATGGCGGGCCCACGCTGGATCCTGATCGGCGACGCCTGGGCGTTCCTCGATCCGGTGTTTTCCTCGGGCGTGTACCTTGCGATGTATTCCGCGCGGCAGGCGTGCGAGGTGGTCGACGGTGCCTTGCGCGAGCCTGCGCGCGAAATGGCGCTGCAGAAGCGCTATGCCAAGCACCTGCGCCATGGTTACCGCCGCTTCGCGTGGTTCATCTACCGCTTCAATTCGCCGGTGATGAAGGCGCTGTTCGCCGATCCCCGCAACGTGATGCAGGTGGAACAGGGCGTGATTTCGATGCTTGCCGGCGACGTGTTCGACAACCGCCTGGTGCTCTCGAAGCTGCGCATCTTCAAGGCGATTTACGCGATCGCATCGCTGCTCAACCTGCGGCGTTGGGTCGCCGACCTCGCCGACCGCCGCCGCCAGAACCGCATGCGGATCGCCACCGACGCCGCGGAATGATGGCCGCGTGACCGGGACCGTGGATCTCCGCGTGGCAACGCCTTTCGGCGAACTCGCCGCGCTGCAATGGGGCGATCCGGCCGCGCCGCCGCTGCTGGCGCTGCATGGTTGGCTCGACAACGCCGCGAGCTTTGCGCGGCTGGCGCCACTGCTGGCCGCAAATCGGCGCGTCGTCGCCCTGGACCTGCCGGGACATGGGCACTCCGCGCACCTGCCCGAGGGTGTCCACCGCTACAACAACGCTGATCAGGTCGATCATGTGCTCGACTTCGCCGGCGCGCTGCAACTCGATCGCTTCGACCTGCTCGGCCATTCGTTGGGGGCGGGCATCGCCTCGCTCACGGCGGCCGCAGCCCCTGCACGCATCGAAAAACTACTTCTGATCGAAGGCCTGGGTCCGCTCGCCGACGACGGCCCGCAAACGCTCGCGCGCTGGCGCGGCGCGTACGCGCAACGCGGCGCCGGGCGCAGGTTACCGCGCGTATTCGCATCCATCGATGCCGCCGTCGCGGCACGCGTGGCCGCGGGTGGCCTGGACGCGGAAGAGGCGCGCCCGATGGTTGCGCGCAACCTGCGCGATGTCGACGGCGGGTTTTCGTGGCGCAGCGATCCCAGGCTTCGCCTCGCAACGCCCCTGCGCACGGAGGAAATGCAGGTGCGGCGGTTGCTCGCCGGCATCGAAGCGCCCACCCTGCTGCTGCTGGCGGAGCCATCGACGCCTTACCTCCCCACCGCGCTGATGGACGCGCGCGCCGCCTGCGTTGCCGGCATCCGGGTCGAACGCATCCATGGCCCGCACCACCTGCACATCCGCGAGCCGCGCAAGGTCGCAGACATGCTGCTGGACTTCCTGCAGGCGTAGCGCGCCTATGAGCGAAGCACCGGTGAGTCGAGGTCCGCGATCGCTCAGCGCCCGTAACGCCGGTTGCGTCGCTGGTAGGTGCGCACCGCGCGCAGGAAGTCGATGCGGCGGAAGGCCGGCCACAGCACGTCGCAGAAATAGAACTCGCTGTAGGCCGCCTGCCAGAGCAGGAATCCCGAAAGCCGTTGTTCGCCGCTGGTGCGGATGATGAAGTCGGGATCCGGCATGCCCTCGGTGTAGAGGTAGCGTGCGATTTCCTCGATCTTGAGGCCGGCGGCCACCTCTTCGAGCGAACGCCCCCCGGCAGCGGCGCTCACCAGCAGGCTTTTGACCGCGTCGGTGATTTCCTGGCGCCCGCTGTAGGCGAGCGCGATCGTCAGCAGCATGCCGTCATGTCCGGCCGTGGACAGCTCCAGCGCCTCGCTCGCGGCCACCACCCGCTCGGGCAGGCGGTCGCGCTGGCCGATGATCTTGACCCGCACCCGCCCCGACTTCATCCGCGGCTCTTGCAGCAGCTTTGCGCTCTCGCGCACGAACAGGTCCAGCAGGCATTCGACCTCGGCGGTCGGACGGCCGAAGTTCTCGGTACTGAACACATACAGCGTCACGTGGCGGACGTCGAGGTCGAGGCACCACTCGAGCACCTCGCGCAACTTGTTGACGCCGTACTGGTGCCCCAGCGTTGCCTCGAGTCCCATTCCGCGAGCGAAGCGCCGGTTGCCGTCGAGGATCAGCCCGATGTGCGCCGGAACCGGGCAGGCGGTGACCTGGCGGGCGAGCGAGTGCTCGTACCATCGGTACGCCGGATACAACAGCAACCTCAACAGCCGCCACGGGCGGCGTCGCAGGTCCCAGTACAAGAGGCGCAACCAGCCGGGACCGACCGCGCGCGCATCATCGGCCGCGAGCGGCGGCGAAATATCGGAATGCATGGAAGCGCATTGTAGGACCGCACGGGCGGCTGCGGGACATGAGGGCGGTCACGCTATCGGCAGCGCCCTTGAGGATCGCCCGCCCCGGACCATATTCTGAGCTGGCCGCGCCGCGGAGTACCTGCATGACCTGGTTCGACTGGCTGCCGGGCCGGCGCCCGCCGCCACCGATTGCCGAGGCCTTGTGGCGCGATGCGCTGGCGGCCTGTCCGCTCGCACAGCGGCTGCCCACGGACGAGCGCCAGCGGCTGCGCCTGCTGGCGGCCCGCTTCCTCCAGCGCAAGCGGCTGTATCCGACCGGGATCGAGCTCGACGAAACGCAGCGCCTGCTGATCGCAATGCAGGCATGCCTGCCGGTGCTGCGAATCGGCTTTCGCGCGCTCCGGGGCTGGCAGGGCGTGGTCATATATCCAGGTGAATTCAAGGTGCGCCACCGCCATCACGACGGCAGCACCGGAGTCGTCACGGAGCGGGACCAGGTGCTGACGGGCGAGGCGTGGCAGATCGGGCCGCTGGTGCTGTCGTGGGCCGCCGTCCAGCAGGACCTCGCGCAGCCGTGGGACGGCTACAACGTCGTCGCCCACGAAATCGCGCACAAGCTCGACATGCTGGATGGACCGCCGGATGGCGTACCGCCGCTGCCGCGCGGCATTTCGCGGCGGGCGTGGATCGACACGTTCCAACGCGCCTACGACGGTCTGGCCCATGCCGTTCGGCGCGGCCAACCGGCCCAGATCGACACGTATGCGGCTACCAATCCCGGCGAATACTTCGCCGTGGTCAGCGAATTGCATTTCTCCGATCCTACGCGGCTGGAGCGTGCCGAACCCCGCGTGGCGTCCCTGTTGCGCGCCTACTACGGACCCTCGCCGGCACCGTGATCCGCCGACACGGCGAAATGCTGCACGCGATGCAGCGCGAAAGCTTTGACGAAATCCGGCATCAATGGGCGATGACTCCGATCGTCCGCAGCCACGCCTCGGCCAGTCGTGGCCAACGGGTGATCGGCAAGTGCGTGCGCCGCACGCCGAACGCGTGTCCGCCGTGGGCGTACAGATGCAGCTCCGCCGGCACGCGCGCCTTCGCCAGCGCCGTGTAATAGACCAGCGACTGGTTTACTCCATCGGTGTAATCGTCTTCCGCCTGCACCAGGAAGGTGGGCGGCGTTTCGCGGGACACCGGAACATTCGGATTCAACTTGTCATTGTCGGTCGCGAGGTGCCCCGGGTAGATGGCCATCGCGAAATCGGGACGGGCACTTTCCCTGTCAGCCGCATCGACTGGCGCATACAGGCGCCGCTCGAAATCCGTGCTCGCCTCGGCCACGAGATATCCGCCTGCGGAAAATCCGAGCACCCCGATCTTGTGCGGATCGATGTGCCATTTCCCCGCATGGAAACGCACCAGCCTCAGCGCCCTCTGGGCGTCCTCCAGTGCCGGCACCGAAAGCGCGAAATCATCGGGACGGCATTTGCAGTGCCAGTCGTACGGTACGCTCGGGACGCGGTACTTCAGCAGGACACACGTGATGCCCTCGGACACCAGCCAGTCGCAGGCCTCGGTGCCTTCGAGGTCGATCGCGAGAACCTCGAATCCGCCGCCGGGAAACACCACGACCGCCGCCCCGGTGTTCTTGCCCTTGGGAAAATAGACCGTCATCGTGGGGCGCGACACATCGTGTATGCCCGTCACGGGCCGGCCGGCAAACTGCGGCTTGCCACTTGTTCCCGTCAGTGCGTATTCGGGCCCCGGCACGGGCTGGGTGTCGGGCGGCGTCCCCGGCCAGATCGGCATCTGCGTGTGTCCGGCAGATGGCTGCCAGACCACGTTCTTCGCCTGCAGTCCTGCGCACACGAACAGCAGGCACGGCAACAGGATCCCTCGCTTCATGAAGTTCCCTTGCCCGGGCGCGCGGCCGGGGCTCGACGGTACCTCGTCCCGGCAAGCGGGTGCACTTATCTTTCGTCCCGCAGCCACTTCGCCACATCGAGGGCGAAGTAGGTCAGGATCGCGTCGGCGCCCGCGCGCTTGATCGACAGCAGCGCCTCCATCGCGCAGGCTTTTTCGTCGATCCAGCCATTCGCGCCAGCGGCCTTGAGCATCGCGTATTCGCCCGACACCTGGTACACGAAGGTCGGCACGCCGAAGCGGTCCTTCACGCGGCGCACGATGTCGAGGTAAGGCAGGCCCGGTTTCACCATCACCGCGTCGGCGCCCTCTTCGAGATCGAGCTGCACCTCGCGCAGGGCCTCGTCGGAATTGCCGACATCCATCTGGTAGGTGTATTTGGAGCCTTTACCGAGCGACGCGGCAGAACCTACGGCATCGCGGAACGGGCCATAGAAGCTGGACGCATACTTCGCCGAGTACGCGAGGATGCGCGTATGGATCAAGCCGGCATTTTCGAGCGCCGTGCGGATCACGCCCACGCGCCCATCCATCATGTCCGACGGCGCGACGAAATCCGCGCCGGCACGCGCCTGCGACAGCGCCTGCTTCACCAGCACCGCGACGGTTTCATCGTTCTGGATATAGCCGGTCTCGTCGATCAGGCCATCCTGGCCATGGGTGGTGAAGGGATCCAGCGCGTCGTCGCAGATCACCCCGAGTTCCGGGAAACGCGTCTTCAACGCGTGCACGGCGCGCTGGACGAGGCCTTCGTCGTTCCAGGCTTCCCGCCCGTCGGCAGTCTTCTTCGCGTCCTCGATGTGGGGGAACAGCGCCAGCGCCGGCACCCCGAGTTGCCGGGCCTCCTCGGCCACCTTCAGGAGTGCGTCGATGGAAAGCCGCGAAACGCCCGGCATCGAAGGCACGCCGTCACGGACATCCCCGGTGCCTTCCTGCACGAAGACCGGCAGGATCAGGTCGGAAGGGGTGAGCACGGTCTCGCGCATCAACGCGCGCGAGAAGGCGTCGCGGCGCATGCGCCGCATGCGGGTGGCGGGAAAGTTCATCACGGGAATCCACGGTGCATGGGACCTTGCATTGTAGTGAACCGCAGTACCACCGCGGCCCGAGCGGAGGGACGGGCGGGCGGCTTGGGCGGGAAGTCGCAAGCACGAAGGGCCGTTCCGGGATCCGCGCCCAAACACTCATTGATTCGTCCGTTTTTCGTGGCGCAGCAGCCAAGGGACCCCTCGCACGATCGTTTTGCGTGACGACGGTCTCGATTCGCCCTGCGGCGCTGGCACGAATTCTGCTGCTATCCCACTGGAATCAACTGACTATCGCAATTCTGGCCGGATTTCCGGTCACGTCCTGGTCAGGTTGCTTGCGGTTAAATCGAAGTTAATGCAGAATCACGCCCGCGGGATGCGTGACGTTTTGAAGATCAAACCTTTGAACTGATCACAAGGCTTTGAAATACCTCATGTTCTCTGCCCTCACCATCCTCGTATTCCTGATGCTGGTCGCGCTGGTCGGCCTGCTCAGCATCAAGCGCATTCCCGAAGGCCAGGTCTATACCCTGCGCCGGCTTGGCAAACCCGCCGGCACCTTGACCGCGGGAACCCACCTGGTGGTGCCGCTGGTGGAGCGCATCGCGCACAAGATCAGCATCACGGGTTACACGCTGGCTGTCGACGAGCGGCTCGAGCCCGATTCCGCCTCGACCCCGACCTTGCGCGGCCGGGTCTGGTGGCAGGTGCTCGACCCCGAGCGCGCCGACTCCGTGATCGACCGTGCCGACGACCTGATCCGCGGTCGCCTGCGCGAGGCGGTGAGCCACTCCGGGGGCCCGGACCAGGATTTGCGCTCACGCAACCAGCGCATCAAGCAGACCTTGAATGGCAGCCTCCGCGAGCGCGGGGTGCTGGTGACGCGGGTCGAGCTGGACCTCGCCGCGTAGCCGAACCGGCCAGGGAGAAACGGTGAGCCCGCCTGTTGCGGGCTCCTGTTTTTCAGGGGGCGCATTTGTGCGATCGTCCGTGCTCGCGGCCTGGTTGAATTCCACGGCGGCGTGCTGGTGACGTGCGTGACCGGCGCCAGAATGGCCATCCCTGACCCTGACTTTTCACGACAGCCGCCTCGAATGGAAGGACGTACCCTCGAACAAAAACTGATCGACGGGATGGCAGCGATGCGGCTGGAACTGCCCGGCGAAGCGCAGGCAAAGCTGCTTGCGTATCTCGAGCTGCTGGCGAAGTGGAACCGCGCCTACAACCTGACCGCCGTGCGCGATCCCCTGGAAATGGTGCCCCGGCACCTCCTGGATTCGTTGGCGGCCCTTGCGTTCCTCCACGGCGAAACCCTCGCCGATCTCGGCAGCGGCGCCGGCCTCCCGGGCATCCCGCTCGCGATTGCGCGGCCGGACTTGGCGGTCACCCTGATCGAGTCGAACGGCAAGAAGGCCCGCTTCCTGCGCGAAGCGGCGCGCGCACTGCCCTTGCCGAATGTCACCATCAGGGAAGCCCGGATACAGGATGCCGCGGGCCCGTTCGATTCGGTCACGGCGCGCGCGTTCGCAAGCCTCGCCGACATGCTGGCGTGGGGCGGCCACCTCCTGGCCGCCGACGGCCGCTGGCTGGCGATGAAGGGAAGGATCGACCCCGCAGAGATCGCAGCCGTGCCGGACGGGTTCCGCGTGCTCGCCGTGCACCCGCTCGCGGTGCCGGGAGTGGGCGGCGAGCGCAACCTGGTGGAACTCGCGCGAGCGAACCGCGGATAATCGCCGCGTGCGGCCTTCGGGGCGACCTTTCCGAGGTTGTCCGGTCGGGGACGGCCTTTCGGGTTGCGGGCTCCTGGCGCCAGCCGGCTCGCCCTGGATGAGATCGGGCCGCGGTCATGGACCATCGCACAACTGTTAGGATAGTCGGCTCAAGCTCCCGGTCCCGTTGCGATCCATGACGCGCATCATCGCCATCGCCAACCAGAAGGGCGGCGTAGGCAAGACCACCACCGCCGTCAACCTCGCCGCTGCCTTGGCGGAAACGCGGCGCCGCATCCTGCTGGTGGACCTCGATCCGCAGGGCAACGCGACGACCTCGTCCGGCGTCGACAAGCGCTCGGCGAAGCCCAACGGCTGCGAAGTGCTGCTGGAGGAGGCGTCGATCGAGTCGGCGATCGTCACCACGGAAGCGGGTTTCGATCTGCTGCCCGGCAACCGCGACCTCACGGCGGCAGAGCTGAAACTCGCGGATGCGATCGCGCGCGAAGTGCGGCTCAAGGAACAACTGGCGAAGCTCGCCGACCGCTACGCGATCATCCTGATCGATTGTCCGCCGTCGCTGCACCTCTTGACCCTGAACGCCCTGACCGCGGCGCAGAGCGTGCTGATCCCGGTGCAATGCGAATCGATGGCGCTGGAAGGCCTCACCGACCTGCTCGACACCATCAAGGCCGTGCGCAAGCGGCTGAATCCGTCGCTGGAAGTCGAAGGCCTGCTGCGCACGATGTTCGACGTGCGCACCGCACTCGGCAACGACGTGTCGGCCGAACTCGCCCGCCATTTCGGCGACAAAGTGCTGCATTCGGTCGTGCCGCGCAACGTGCGCCTCGCCGAAGCCCCGAGCCACGGCAAACCGATCAACCTGTACGATCGCGAATCGCGCGGCGCGATCGCCTACCTCGGGCTCGCCGGCGAAATGATCCGGCGCGGCGGCGCCGGCGTTGCGCCGAATCCCCCGCCAGCCGGCGCGCCCGCCACACCCATGATGAAGGTTTCCGCATGAGTGCCGCCAAACGCAGGGGCCTCGGATCCCGCGACCTCGACGTGCTGCTGGGCAACACGGACGACGAACCCCAGGCCACCGGCGAGACACTCGAGAACCTTTCGATCACCTCGATCCGCCCCGGCAAGTACCAGCCGCGCCACCATTTCGACGATGCCGCATTGGAAGAATTGGCGGCGTCGATCCGGGCCCAGGGACTGATCCAGCCGATCGTGGTGCGCGACGCCGGGCGGGGCCAGTACGAGCTGATCGCCGGCGAGCGCCGCTGGCGCGCCGCGAAAAAAGCCGGTCTCGCCGAGATTGCCGCGGTGGTGCGCGACATCCCTGCGCAGTCGGCGCTCGCGGTGGCGTTGATCGAGAACATCCAGCGCCAGGAACTGACGGCGCTGGAAGAAGCCCAGGCGCTGCGGCGCCTGATCGACGAATTCAAGTTGAGCCAGCAGCAGGCCGCCGATGCGGTCGGCCGTTCGCGCGCGGCGGTCGCCAACCTGCTGCGGCTCCTCGAACTGCCCGAGCCGATCCGCGACCTGCTGGACGCAGGCCGCATCGAAATGGGCCACGCCCGCGCGCTGCTCACCCTGCCTGCGCCGCGCGCGATCGCGCTGGCCGAAAAGGCTGCCGACCACGAATGGTCGGTGCGGGAACTCGAGCAGGCGGTGCGCCTCGCGCAATTGCCCAAGAGCGCGGGCGCGAGGAAATCCCGCGACGTCGATCCGGATATCGCGTCGCTGGAGCGCGAACTCTCCGGGAACCTCGGCACCCGCGTCGAGATCGCGCAGGGCCGCGGCAAGCGCGGAAAACTCGTGATCCACTACCACGACCACGACGCGCTGGAAGGCATCCTCGAAAAGTTGAGGTAGGTGGGGCTGACGCCGGCTTCATCGGCGGACGCCCAACGTTTCCGCGCCGGGGCGTCGGGCTTTGCAAAGAGCGGCAACTGTCGTTGGGCGTCGCTGCCACAGGCACGCATCCGCCGCATCGGCGATAATCGCGGCTTTCCCGCGGCAAGGCGCCCCGCATGCCCGAATTGTCCGTGGTCGTGCCCGTCTACAACGAGCGCGACAACATCCCGCCACTGCTGGCCGAGATCGCCACCGCGTTGCGCGGACGCGTCGACTACGAAATCGTGTACGTGGACGATGCGAGCTCCGACGATTCGCTCGAAGTCCTGAAGGCCGAGCGCGCGCGGCACCCAGAGCTGCGCATCGTGCGGCACCTCAGCCGCAGCGGCCAGAGCACCGCGATCCGGAACGGCGTCCGTGCGGCGCGCGGCACTTGGATCGCCACCCTCGACGGCGACGGCCAGAACGATCCCGCCGACATTCCGAAGCTGGTCGAAGCGCGCAAAGCCGCCGATCCGAAAGTGAAACTCTTCGCCGGCTGGCGTACTACCCGCCGCGACAGCTTCAACAAGCGCATCTCCTCGAAGATCGCCAATGGCGTGCGCTCGCGGATGCTGCGCGATGCGACGCCCGATACCGGCTGCGGCCTGAAGTTGTTCGAGCGCGAAACCTTCCTCGCCCTGCCCTACTTCGACCACATGCACCGCTACCTGCCGGCGCTGGTGAAGCGCGCCGGTTTCGAGAGCGTCAGCATTCCCGTCGGCCACCGGCCGCGCACCCGCGGCGTGTCCAAGTACGGGATGCTGGACCGGCTGTGGGTGGGCCTCGCCGACCTGCGCGGCGTCGCGTGGCTGATGCGCCGCGCCAAGGTGACCGGCGTCGAGGAACTGTGAAACGGGGTCAGAGTGCACTTTCATGGAGGAGTCGATGCTCATCGCAAGCCCGGATTCGAAAGTGCACTCTGACCCCGGTTTTGCCGCGAAAATGCACTCTGACCCCAGTCTTGCGGTACTGCGCGACGTATTCGGGTACGGCGCCTTCCGCGATCGCCAGCAGGCCATCATCGAACAGCTCGCGGCGGGCGGCGACGCGCTGGTGTTGATGCCGACCGGCGGCGGCAAGTCGTTGTGCTACCAGATTCCCGCGTTGCTGCGGGACGGCACGGCCATCGTGGTCTCGCCGCTGATCGCGCTGATGCAGGACCAGGTGGAAGCGTTGCGCCAGCTCGGGGTGGCGGCGGCGTTCCTCAATTCCAGCCTCGACGCCCCGGCGCAGGCCGGCGTCGAGCGGCGCTTCCTCGGCGGTGGATTGAAGCTCCTGTACGTGGCGCCCGAGCGGCTGCTCACCGGCCGCTTCCTGGACCTGCTCGAACGCGCCAGGGTGTCGCTGTTCGCGATCGACGAAGCCCATTGCGTGTCGCAATGGGGCCACGATTTTCGTCCCGAGTACCGCGAACTCACGGTGTTGCACGAGCGCTTTCCGAACGTGCCGCGGATCGCCCTCACCGCGACCGCCGACGCCCCGACCCGGCGCGAGATCGTCGAGCACCTGGCGCTCGGCCAAGCCCGGCAATTCATCTCCAGCTTCGACCGGCCCAACATCCGCTACCGCGTCGCGCAGCGGGACCAGCCGCGCCAGCAATTGAAGGCGTTCCTCGCCGGCCACCGCGGCGAATCGGGGATCGTGTATTGCCTGTCGCGGCGCAAGGCGGAGGACACCGCGGCGTGGCTCGCCGAGCAGGGCATCGAGGCGCTGCCCTACCACGCCGGCCTCGACGCGGCCACGCGCGCCGCCAACCAGCAGCGCTTCCTGCGCGAAGACGGCATCGTGATGTGCGCGACCATCGCCTTCGGCATGGGCATCGACAAACCCGACGTGCGCTTCGTCGCGCACCTCGACCTGCCGAAAAGCCTCGAAGGCTATTACCAGGAAACCGGGCGCGCCGGCCGTGATGGCCTGCCCGCCGACGCGTGGATGACCTACGGGTTGAGCGACCTGGTCACGCTCGCCCAATTCATCCAGCAATCCGACGCCGACGAAGCGCGCAAGCGGCTGGAGCGTGGCAAGCTCGACGCGCTGCTGGCGTTTGCCGAGAGCACCCACTGCCGTCGCCAGCAGCTGCTGGCGTACTTCGGCGAGACCCTCGAACAACCGTGCGGCAACTGCGACAACTGCCTCGACCCGCCGCCCACCTGGGACGCGACCGAGGCCGCACGGAAGGCGCTGTCCTGCGTCTACCGCACCGGCCAGCGATTCGGCGTCGGCTATCTCATCGACGTGTTGCTGGGCAAGGACAACGAGCGCATCCAGGCGCAAGGCCACGACCGCCTTTCCGTGCACGGCATCGGCGCCGGACTCGACGCGCGCCAGTGGCGCGGCGTGTTCCGGCAACTGGTCGCCCGCGGCCTGCTCAGCCCCGACCTCGAAGGCTACGGGACCTTGCGCCTGACACCGGCCGCGCACCCGGTCCTGCGCGGCGACGAAACCGTCCACCTGCGCCGGGAACCGGACCGCGCGCAGCGCCGCGCCAGCCGTCGCGCCGACGCCTCGGGCAATCACCGCAGCCTCGACATCGCCCCGCACGAGGAACCGCTGTGGAATGCCCTGCGCGACACGCGCGCGAAACTGGCGAAGGAACAGGGCGTGCCGGCGTACGTGATCTTCCACGACGCGACGCTGTACGCGATGCTGCGCGAACGGCCCAGGGACCGCGAGGCCCTGGCCGCCATCAGCGGCGTCGGCGCGCGCAAGCTGGAACGCTATGGCGCACGGTTCCTGACGGTGCTGCGCGGCGCCTAGAAAACCGGGTCGGGGTGCACGTTCGAACCGGGACTCCCGGGGAACGCCAACTCTTCTGCGAAGCGCGCCCCGAAACCCGGTCGGCCGTGGCGGATGCGCCGCGCGAAGGTCATCGACCCCGAGGAAGTCGGATCAGTTGCGGCCTTTGGCGAGCGGCAGGTCCGCCTGCCTCCAGGCATTGATCCCGCCGGCAAGGGTCGCGACATTGGTGAAACCGGCGTTGACCAGCCGCTTGGCGGCCTTGCCCGATTCGGTGCCGTTGCGGCACACCGTCACCACCTGCAGGTCCTTGGCCTTGGCCAGGTCCTTGCTCTCGGGATCGAACTGGCTCGGCGCGATGTTTTTCGAGCCGGGGATGTGACCCTTCTGGTAATCGGCGATCGCCGACAGGTCGACGACCAGTGGCGAGCCGCGGTTGATCATCTGCACCAGCGCTCCGGGCGTGAGCTCGCGGAAGCCGCGGAACCTCCGCGACACCTCGAGCCCGATCAGCAACAGGATGATCACGACGAACGCGGCGACCAGCAGGATGTGGTGGCCGATGAATTGCGGCAGGCGGGTCACGAACTCATGCATCGCGGGGACCTAGTCCAGGGAAGCCGCGCATTATCGGCGAACCGGCGAAACGCTGCATCCGGAGCGGCGGTTGTGAATCGTCAGGCCACGGAAGGGCGTTCTGGTCATTCAAGGTCCCGCGAGGACCCCGGTGACCAGTGAATGCGTCGACGCCGCGATCAGGGCTGGGCGCACTTCAACGCTTGATTTCCGGCAGCCCCGATTCCAGCCACCAGCGATTCTTCCCCGGATCCCAGCGCCAGCGCTGGTGGTCCACCACTCCATAGACACGCTGGCTGCTCTTCGCGATCAGCTGGATCTGGACGGTCTGCTCGATGGTGTCGGGTCCGGTCGCGACCGGACCGGGTGTGTCGTATTCGGCCACCCGCACCGAGTCGTAGAGCGCCTTCTGCTGCGCGGTCAACGGATGCGCCGCGCGCACCGCCGGATCGACATACGACCATGCCTCCTGGAATCCGCCCCAGCGCAGTGCGGCGGCGTAACCTTCCAGCGTCTGGTCGCGCGACCGGTTCTTGTTGTGCAGGGTGGCGCACGCAGAGACGAGTGCCACCGACAGCACGCATGTCACGGCAATGATCCGGCGCATGGTCGCCCCTCTTCGAGAACCCGTCGCCGATTGTGCCCGAATGGGCGCCGTCAGGGGCGCAGCCGCGCGAAAAAGCGCGCAGTGAGCGTGACCGCGGCACGGCCATCGCCGGCGATCTCGCCAACCACGTCCACCCGGCCTTTGCCCCGCTCGCGCAGCCCGGCTATCAATGAATCCAGCGCGCCGACCTCGGCAAAGCGTGCCACGCCCCGCAACTCGTGCCAGACCGGCTGGTGGTAGCGCACCCGCGAATCACCGACATAAATGTCGCAGTCGAGCCCCCGCGTGTGCAGGTTCAGTTCGATCAGTCCCCAGCCGGCCAGCGTCAGCAATGAGGCCATGCTGCCGCCGAATGCACAGCCCTTGTCGTTCGCATTGGGTGCGAGCGGTGCGGTCATTTCGACTTCATCGCCCGTGTAGCGCCTGATCTTGAGATCCATCGCGTCGGCCAGCGGGATGTGCCCGAGCAGCCGGGCTTCCAGGGCCGCGGCGGCGGCGGCGTTCGCATCGTTCATGTCCATCGCGCCAGTTTGCCGCCCCGCCGCGCGCGCGACAAGACTCCGGCCGGCTCGCCTATCATCACGCCATGGCAATTCCCCGGCCGCTCGGCGGCGTCCGCATCGTGATCACCCGCCCGGCGGGCACCGCCGCATCGCTGGTGCGCGCGGTGCGCGGCCTGGGCGGCAAGCCGCTCCTCATGCCGGGTTCGAGTCTGCGCGCACCGGCCGATGTGCCCGCCGCGCGCGCAGCCTTGCAGGCGGCGCTCGGAGGCGACGTGGCGATCTTCACCAGCCCGGCCGCGGTGCGTTTCGCGCGAAGACTGGCGCCGCTTCGCAGCCGCGCAACCGTGATCGCGCCGGGCGCCGGTACGCACGCCGCGCTGCGTCGCGCGGGCCTCGCCGACGTGCAGGCGCCCGCGCGCGAAGACAGCGAAGGGATCCTCGGACTCGACGTGCTGCACCACGTCCGCGGCCGACGGATCGGTATCGTCGGTGCCGCCGGCGGACGCGGATTGCTGGCCGAAGAGCTCGCGAGGAACGGAGCGCGCGTGCTGCATGCGCATGTCTACCGGCGGCTTCCGGCACGGCTCGACCGCCGGCATCGCGATGCGTTGCTGCGGGGCGGTGCGCACCAGCCCCTGTACGTGCTCCTTTCGAGCGCCGAAGCGCTTGCCAATGTCCTCGCCGCGCTGCCCGAGGGTGCGCGCAAGGCACTGCTCGGCGGCACCGCGATCGTCAGCAGCGCGCGCCTCGCGGATGCCGGGCGCCTTGCCGGCTTCGCCCGGATGCTTTGCTCGGAATCGGCGCGCGGCGCAGACATGCTCGCCATGGTGGTCGCCGACGTCGACCCGAGCAGCTTGCGTGGGAAGTCACGCCAGCATTGCTCGTTCTGAGATTCCGTATCGAAGCTTGGAAGGGTTCGCAAAGACCCCACGGGAAACGCGGCAACCGGATCGCGCAACAATTCACCTGCTAGCATGACGACATGATCGAGGACAGTGACGAGGAAGCTTCCCCGCCCGAACCCCGCAAACCGCGCGGCCGCCCGCTCGGACTGGCCGCCATTGCCGCGGTCGTTGCGATCCTCGCGCTGGGTCTCGCCGCCTGGACCACCTGGCACCTGCAGCGCACGCTCGCGGCGACCGATGCGGCCCGTAAACAGGACGCAGCCGCGGTGGCGGGTCTGCAGCAGCAGTTGGCCGCGAGCAACCAGCGTTCCGACGCTGGCGACCAGCGGATCGCGACGCTGGAGCAGAGGCTGGACGACCTTCGCAACGCCCAGCGCGGCATCGAAAACCGCACCGCCAACCTCGAGACCGCGTTCTCCAACCTCAGCGGCCAGCAGCAGTCTGGACACGACACGCTGCTGCTGAATGACGCCGAGATGCTGCTGCGCGCGGCGCAACAGCGCTATGACCTGTTCCACGACACGGCCGGCGCGTTGAAGGCCTATTCGCAAGCGATCGAGGTGCTGGCGCAGGTCCAGAACCCTGCCTTTGCGCCGGTGCGCGCCAGCGCCGCCATCGAGCGCAGCGCCCTGGCGGCAGCCGCCCCACCTTCGCGGCAGGCATCGCTCGACAAGCTGTCGAAGTTGCGCAGCCAGCTCCCTTCGTGGCCGCTCGCAAACTCCGCCAGGCCCAGCGCGGACACCGCCAAACCCGGCTTCTGGTCACGCCTCGCACACTCCTTCGGCAGCATCGTCAAGGTGACCCGGGACGATGGCGACGGCACGCCACCGGCCGACGCACGCTTCGCGCGGCAGGCGCTGGCGCTGGATCTCGCGCAGGCCCAGGAAGCACTGCTCGGCTTCGACGACGAAACCTATCGCGCCGCATTGCACCGTGCCGACGCCATGCTCGCGGCGCAATTCGACGCAGGCGATGCGGAGGTGAAGGAGGCGCGCGCCGAAATCGCCGGGATGCTGTCGCAGCGCGGCCCGGGTCCCGCTCCGCGCCTGGGTGGCGCACTCGCGCGATTGGAGAGCCTGCGCGCGAACCAGGCGCCGCTCGACGCCCCCGCTTCGGCGACCAGCAGCGAGGGTGTACGGCCATGAAGGGCAAACGCTGGCTGGTGCTCGCGCTGATCATCGTCGCGCTGCTGGTGGTGCTGTTCGTGTGGCTCGCTTCCGACCCGGGCTACGTGCTGGTCCGCTTCCGCGGCTGGCGGATCGAGGCCACCGTGGTCGGCGCGGTGGCGATCCTGATCGCGGCGTGGATCGCGCTCGGCATCGTCTGGTGGCTGCTGCGCTGGCCGTTCGGGGCGCTG
>JAICJG010000095.1 GCA_025928585.1 Rhodanobacteraceae bacterium | reverse complement strand
TGGCTTGGTGGTTTGCGCGTCAGCCGCGCGATCCCGCGTCGCTGATCGGATTGTTGCGCCGGATCGATCGCGCGGCCCTCGCCGCGCAGCGGCGCGTCACGATCCCGTTTCTGCGGGAGTTGCTGAGCGAGTAGCCGGACCGGGTGCGCCCAGATGGCTCAATGGTTTCGGAGCCACGGCCGCAGGGTGGCCGGATCCGGCAAGTAGCCCGGATGAAACGCAGTGGAATCCGAAAGCGGTTGTCGCGGATTCCGTTTCGGACTACGGGTTGGTGCGCGGCGTGGTTCGAGTGTGATCAGCCGCCCGGGGTGCCGCCATCCACCCGCGCGCATGATGTTGCCGCCAAGACATCGTGCAGCGCGTCGGCTGGCCGCCTTTCGGGCATACAGGCGATGCAGTATCCTTGCGCCTCGCGGCCGTCTGCCGCGCGGCAGTTTCGACAGGCAAGTCGCCACCAATGACCAGGGGAATGCGGTCGACATGAGCGTCACCCGAATGCACACCCATCTCGACCGGCTCGAGGCCGAGTCCATCCGCATCCTGCGCGAAACGGTCGCGGAGTGCCGGAAGCCGGTGCTCCTGTATTCGATCGGCAAGGATTCGTCGGTCCTGCTGCACCTGCTGCTGAAGGCGTTCCATCCCGCCAAGCCGCCGCTGCCGATGCTGCACGTCAACACGACGTGGAAGTTCCGCGAGATGATCGAGTTCCGCGACCGCACGGCGCGCGAAAAGAACGTCGACCTGATCGAATACATCAACCAGGAAGGCGTGCGCCAGGGCACCGATCCGGTCCACGACGCATCCCGGCACACCTATGTCCTGAAGACCCAGGCGCTGCGCGCGGCGCTCACCGAGCACGGTTTCGACGCCGCGATCGGCGGCGCGCGCCGCGACGAGGATCCCGCGCGCGCCAAGGAGCGGGTGTTCTCGCTGCGCGGCGCCGGCCAGCGGTGGGAACCACGCAAGCAGCGTCCCGAGCCGTGGGGCGTCTACAACACGCGGTTGGCGCAGGACGAGACGCTGCGCGTGTTCCCGCTCTCGGACTGGACCGAACTCGACGTCTGGCTGTACATCCGCCGCGAGGGCATCGAAGTCGTTCCGCTGTACTTTGCCAAGGAGCGCCCGACCTTCGTGCGCAACGGTGCGCTGCTGGTGCGCGACGACGAGCGCGTGCCGCTCGAGCCCGGCGAAAAACTGGTCCCGAAGATGGTGCGCTTCCGCACCCTCGGCTGCTGGCCGCTGACCGCGGCGGTGGAATCCGATGCCGCCGACCTCGACTCGGTCATCGGCGAGATGCTGGATACCCGCGAGTCCGAACGCGCGGGCCGCATCATCGACCTCGATCCTTCCGATTCCATGGAGCGCAAGAAGCGTGAAGGCTACTTCTGACACGATGGTAGGGGAGCTGGAAGCGGCCGCCCCGGCGCTGGCCGCGCGGCTCGCGGCACTGGAAAACCGCGACACCCTCCGATTTGCGATGTGCGGCAGCGTGGATGATGGCAAGAGCACGTTGCTCGGGCGCCTGCTGGCGGAGGCCGGGATGGTTCCGGACGATCGCCTGGCGCAGATGATCCGTGACAGCAAGAAGCACGGCACCTGCGGCGGCGGGCCGGATTACGCACTGCTGCTGGACGGGCTCGAGGCCGAGCGGGAGCAGGGCATCACCATCGACGTCGCGTGGCGCTACTTCGGCACCGACCGCCGCGCCTTCATCGTTGCCGACTGCCCGGGCCATGCGCAATACACCCGCAACATGGCGAGCGGCGCCTCCAGCGCCGAACTCGGCGTGGTGCTGGTGGACGCGCGCGCCGGGGTGGTGACCCAGACCCGGCGGCATGCCGCGATCCTCGCGATGTTCGGCGTGCAGCGCGTGCTGTTCGCGGTCAACAAGCTGGACCTCATCGACTACAACCACGCGCGCTACCATGCCATCGAGCACGAGTGCGCGCAGCTCGCGCACGACCTCGGCATCGAGCACGCGGATGCGATCCCGGTGTCGGCGATCAACGCCGACAATCTGGTCAAGCATTCGCCGGCAACCCCGTGGTACACCGGCAAGCCGCTGCTGGAATACCTCGAGACGGTGCGGGTGGATCGCAAGGTGGACGCCGCATTCGCGCTGCCGGTGCAGTGGGTCAATCGGCCCGACCACAAGTTCCGCGGCTATGCCGGCACCATTGTCGGCGGGCGTGTCGCGCCGGGCAACGAAGTGGTGGTATTGCCCTCGGGCCGGCTTTCGCGCGTCACCCGAGTGATCGGCGGCAGCGCCGAACTCGAAGCCGCCGAGGCCGGTCAGGCAGTCACGCTGACACTCGCCGACCAGATCGACGTGTCGCGCGGGGACGTGATCGCCGATCCCACGCTTCCGCCCGAGGTTGCCGCGCAATTCGCCTGCCATCTGTTGTGGCTGGACGATACCGCGTTGCTCCCCGGCCGGCGTTATCTGATGAAGCGCGCGACCCACACCATCGGCGCCCAGGTCACGGAGATCAAGTACCGCATCGATCCCGATACCCAGGCGCAGCTCGCGGCCACGCGCCTCGGCGCCAACGAAATCGGCGTCTGCAATCTGTCGCTCGACTCCGAGATTGCGTTCCGGCCGTACCAGGACGACCGCCGGCTCGGCGGATTCATCCTGATCGATCGCGACACCAACGCGACGGTCGGCTGCGGCACGCTCGATTTCGGCTTGCGCCGCGACCGCAACGTGCAGTGGCAACAACTCGACGTCGACCGTGCGGCGCGTGCGAAGATCAAGGGCCAGTCGCCGCGCTGCCTGTGGTTCACGGGCCTTTCCGGAGCGGGCAAATCGACCATCGCCAACCTGGTCGAGCGGCGCCTGCTCGCCGATGGCTTCCACACCATCCTGCTCGATGGCGACAATGTGCGCCATGGCCTGAACCGCGACCTCGGGTTCACCGATGCCGATCGCGTCGAGAACATCCGGCGGGTGGCCGAAGTCGCCAAGCTGATGATGGATGCCGGCCTGATCGTGCTGGTCTCGTTTATCTCGCCGTTCCGCGCCGAGCGGCGGATGGCGCGTGACCTGATCGGGGAGGCCGGCTTCATGGAAGTGTTCGTCGACGCGCCGCTGGGGGTGTGCGAGGAGCGCGACGTCAAGGGGCTGTACGCCAAGGCGCGCGCCGGCAAGATCGCCAACTTCACCGGCATCGGCTCGCCCTACGAAGCGCCTGAATCGCCCGAGATCCACCTGCGTTCGGACCAGGAATCGGCAAGCGATTGCGCTTCGCGCGTGGTGAAGATCCTCGTCGACTGACCGGTCGAAGCGCGTTTCAGTCGCGCAGGCGGAAGTGCTTGGCGCGGCGGGCGACGAGTCCGAGTGCGAGACGGTCCGGCAGCAGGTCCATCAATGTCTTGGTCATGCGGTTGATGCGCCCGGGCACGCATAGCACCCGCCCGCGCTCGACGGCATCGAGGCCGGCGCGCACCACGTCGTCGGCGTCGGACCACATCCAGCCGGGAAGCTTCGAGACGAGCGCGCGGGCCTGGCTGACGTCGTGGAACTCGGAATACGTGAACCCGGGGCACAGCGCGCACACGTGGATGCCGAGGCCGTGGTTCTCCAGCGCCAGCGCCTGCGAAAACCGGACCAGGAACGCCTTGGCCGGTGCGTACAGCGTGTTGCCGGGCGTTGCCGGCACGAGGCCCGCCAGCGAAGCGACGTTGACGATGCGGCCGAAGCCGCGTTCGCGCATGCCCGGGAGCAGCCAATGGCAGAGCCGGAGCGGCGCGTCCACCATCACCTGCATGAAGCGCGCGTGCGCGTCCCAATCGACGCGGTCGTAGCGGCCGGGCACGCCGTATCCCGCGTTGTTCACGAGGATGTCGACGGCGCGACCATGGGCGGTGGCGGCGGTGGCGATGCGCGCGGGTGCGTTGCGGTCGGCCAGGTCGTCGACGATGACCTCCACGTCGATCCGGTGCGTCCCGCGCAATTCGGAAGCCAGTGCCCGCAGGCGTTCGCCGCGCCTCGCGGTGAGCACCAGGTCGCAGCCGCGCGCCGCGAGCTGGCGCGCGAACTCCGCGCCGATGCCGGCGGATGCGCCGGTGACGAGCGCGCAGCGGGGTGAGGGCGAGGGCGGGTCGTGGGTGTTCAACCGGGGCGTTTCCGTCGATCCGATCGCGCCGAGCGTAGCGAGGAGGGCGAGCGATGTCGAAGCGCAATTGTCCCGGGCCCTGCCCCGGACCCGGTCGGCGACGAGCGGACGTTCGCGCCGCCTGATGCAATGGGACCGCGGTTTGCTTCGCTACAATCGGGTTGGCTATCCTCGCTGGCCTCATGGACAAGGAGGGCGCCATGCGCCGCAAATGGGTGGGTGGCAACTGGAAGATGCACGGATCCCGCCAGATGGCGTCGCGGATGACGGGCGCGATCGTGGACGCGGAAATCGGGGATGTCGAGGTCGCGCTGTTTCCGCCGTTTCCCTATCTGCGCGAAGTCTGTGCCGCCAGCGCCGGCTCGAAGATCGCGGTCGGCGGCCAGGACGCGAGTGAGCACGAGTCCGGTGCCTACACCGGGGAAGTCTCGGCCGCGATGCTGAAGGACGTCGGTTGCCGCCTGGCGCTCGCCGGCCATTCCGAGCGCCGGCAATACCACCACGAGAGTGACGACGAGGTGGCAGCCAAGGTCGCGCAAATCCTGGCGAATGACTTGACGGCGGTGTTGTGCGTGGGCGAAACGCTCCGGGAACGCGAGGACGGCCGCACCGCCGAGGTCGTGTCGCGCCAGCTCCGCGCGGTCATCGACCGCTGCGGGATCACGGCGTTCGGACGCATCGTGCTCGCCTACGAGCCCGTTTGGGCCATCGGCACCGGACGAACCGCCAGCCCGGGGCAGGCCCAGGAAGTGCATGCGCTCCTGCGTAGCCACCTCGGTGCTGGCGATGCTAGAATTGGAGGTTCGACCCGCATCGTTTACGGTGGCAGCGTCAAGCCCGGCAATGCCGCCGAGCTGTTCGCGCAACCGGACATCGACGGGGGCCTGATCGGCGGTGCCTGCCTCGAGTCCGCCGATTTTCTTGCGATTTGTGCGGCCGCGGGTTGAACCTGCGACCGTACGGGAATTATCCATGCTGTTCACGATCTTCAGTGTCTTCTATGTGCTCATCGCGGCCGCGATGATCGTGCTGATCCTGATGCAGCGCGGCGACGGCGCGAACGCGGGCGCCAGCTTCGGCGGTGGCTCGTCGGGCACCGTGTTCGGCGCGCGCGGCGCGGCCAGCTTCCTGACCCGCACCACCGCGGTACTGGCCGGACTGTTCTTCGTTCTGAGCCTCGGAATGGGCATTTACCTCAGCCATCATGGCGTCGCACCCAGCAAGCAGCAGACGCTCGGCGTGATGGCAGGCGTGGTCACGCCGACCAGCAACGCTTCGGCGGCCGCCAAGACCAATCCGAACGTCCATCCGCTGTTGAGCCCAGCCGGCAAGGCGCCGCCGGCGAGTGCGGCATCGTCGGCGCCGGTGCCGGTCCAGCGTTCGGAGGTGCCGGTGGCGCCGCCCGCCAGTGGCGCGGCGAAGCCGGAGGTGCCTGCTGCACCCGCGAAGAATGCTGCACCGGCGAGCGGTGCGTCCGCCGGTTCGCTTTGACCGAAGTTCGCTTTTCGAAAAGTTGGGTACACGGATGCGCCCAGTGTTACCCATGGGTGTTTTGCTCTTGTAAAAAATCGGGCACATGGATATGCCCGGCGGATCCCATGGACGGTACTTTGCCCAGGTGGCGGAATTGGTAGACGCACTACCTTGAGGTGGTAGCGGGTAACTCCGTGGGGGTTCGAGTCCCCCCTTGGGCACCAACTTCTGGATGCTGCACTTGACCCCGCTTCGGCGGGGTTTTCGTTGCTGCGGGCCCGCGCGAGGCACGCAATCGCGAAAACGGGTTTGCGAGCGGAGCGTGCGCATGCGAAAATTCCGCAGCTAACCCGGATCGACAACATGCTCGCTGGCTACTGGCCCATCCTCCTGTTCATTTGTGTCGCCGGCGCGGTCGGCGTCGCGTTGCTGGTGGTCGGCTGGATCATGGGGCCGCGGCGTCCGGACAGCGAGAAGCTTTCGCCGTACGAATGCGGGTTCGAGGCGTTCGAAACCGCGCGCATGAAGTTCGACGTGCGCTACTACCTCATCGCGATCCTGTTCATCCTGTTCGATCTGGAAATCGCGTTTCTGTTTCCGTGGGCCGCGGTGCTCGACAAGGTGGGCGTGGTCGCGCTGATCGACATGTTCATCTTCCTGGCACTGCTGGTGATCGGTTTCGTGTACGTGTGGAAGAAGGGGGCGCTGGAATGGGACTAGCCGTCCAATGTGCAAGACCCGGCATCCGTCCGCGGTTTGCATGCCAACGGTCGCGACAACTTCGCGCCACTTCTGTCGCTGCGGGCACTGGCGCGCCCGTGGGCCGGTACAGCCTCGTGCCGGCTTCATCCAACCGCGCTGAGGACGCAACGGCATGGGTCTGATCTCGACCATCGACAAGGTGATGCACAACCCGGTGCCGATCGCGCGGGTCGACGACATCCTGCGGCCGGAGGCCGACAACCCGATCATGCAACGGGGCTTCGGCGTCACCAGCCTCGATGCGCTGCTCAATTGGGCGCGCACCGGCTCGATGTGGCCGATGACCTTCGGGCTGGCCTGTTGCGCGGTGGAGATGATGCATGCCGGCGCGTCGCGACTGGACCTCGACCGTTACGGCGTGATCTTCCGCCCGAGTCCGCGCCAGAGCGACGTGATGATCGTCGCCGGCACGCTGGTCAACAAGATGGCGCCGCCACTGCGCAAGGTCTATGACCAGATGGCGGAGCCGCGCTGGGTGATTTCGATGGGCTCGTGCGCCAACGGCGGTGGCTATTACAGCTATTCGTATTCGGTGGTGCGCGGTTGCGACCGGATCGTGCCGGTGGACGTCTATGTGCCGGGTTGTCCGCCCACCGCCGAAGCGCTGATCTACGGGATTCTGCAACTGCAGAAGAAGATCCGCCGCACCAACACCATCGCCCGATGAGCCAGCCCACACTCCAGCAGTTGGCCGACCGGCTGCGCGAACGCTTCGGCGATCGCATCGACCATGTCGAGGTGTCGGTTGCCCAGGCGACCATCGAGGTGGTCCCCGCGCACTTGGTCGAGGTCTGCACCGCGTTGCGCGACGAGCCGGACTTCCGGTTCGCGCAGCTCGTCGACCTGTGCGGCGTCGATTTCCTCGGCTTCGGCGAAAGCGAGATGAAGACTTCGAGGGAGGCGAGCGCGACCGGCTTCGGCCGCGGCGTGAGCAGCGCCGCCGGGCCCGGCCGATTCGACTGGGCGCACCATCCGGTGCATCCGCAATTCCTCCGCCGCTTCGCGTCGGTCGCCCACCTGTTGTCGCTGGAACACAACCAGCGCCTGCGGGTGCGCTGCTTCGCCCCGGAAGACCTGCTGCCGGTGTTGCCCAGCCTGGTCGGCGTGTGGCCGTCGGTCGACTGGTTCGAGCGCGAAGCCTTCGACCTGTACGGCATCATCTACGAAGGCCATCCGGACCTGCGCCGGATCCTCACGGACTACGGCTTCGTGGGACACCCGTTCCGCAAGGATTTTCCGCTGATCGGCAACGTGGAGGTGCGCTACGACCCGGAAGTCCGGCGCGTCGTGTACGAGCCGGTCACCTCGATCGTCCCGCGTGTGACGGTCGCGCGCGTGGTACGTGAGGACTCGCGCTGGGGCACCGCGCGCGAGGAAGCCGCCGACGACTGGAAGGACAACTGAGATGGCGGACGCCAAGACCCCCGGTCCGGCCAGCGAAGCCGGCGAGATCCGCAGCTACACCATGAACTTCGGTCCGCAGCATCCGGCCGCGCACGGCGTGCTGCGCCTCGTGCTCGAAATGGAAGGCGAGACCGTCATCCGCATCGATCCACACATTGGGCTGCTGCACCGCGCGACCGAGAAACTGGCCGAGTCCAAGCCGTTCAACCATTCGATCGGCTACATGGACCGGCTCGACTACGTGTCGATGATGTGCAACGAACACGCCTACGTGCGTGCGATCGAGCAGTTGATGGGGATCACGCCGCCCGACCGGGCGTTGTGGATCCGCACGATGTTCGACGAGATCACCCGCATCCTCAATCATCTGATGTGGATCGGCTCGAATGCGCTCGACCTCGGTGCGATGGCCGTGTTCCTCTACGCGTTCCGCGAGCGCGAGGAATTGATGGATACGTACGAGGCGGTGTCCGGCGCGCGGATGCACGCGACGTATTACCGGCCGGGCGGCGTCTACCGCGACCTGCCGGGCAGGATGCCGAAGTACAAGGAGTCGCCCTGGCACAAGGGCAAGGACCTCGCGCGCCTCAACGAGTGGCGCGAGGGTTCGCTGCTCGACTACATCGAGGCGTTCGCGAAGGATTTCCCGCGCCGCGTCGACGAGTACGAGGAACTCCTCACCGAAAACCGCATCTGGAAGCAGCGCACCGTCGACATCGGGATCGTGAGCCCCGAGCAGGCATTTGCGTACGGCATGAGCGGGCCGATGCTGCGCGCCTCCGGCATCGAGTGGGACCTGCGCAAGAAGCAGCCGTACGCCAAGTATGCCGCGGTCGACTTCGATATCCCCGTCGGCACCCGCGGCGATTGCTACGACCGTTATCTGGTGCGGGTGGCGGAGATGCGCCAGTCGGCGCGGATCATCGGGCAGTGCGTGGACTGGTTGCGGAAGAATCCGGGGCCCGTGATGGTCAGGAACTACAAGGTCGCGCCGCCGGCCCGCGAGGACATGAAGGAGTCGATGGAAGCGCTGATCCATTGGTTCAAATTGTTCAGCGAAGGCTACAGCGTGCCGGCCGGCGAAACCTACGCGGCGGTCGAGGCGCCCAAGGGCGAGTTCGGCTGCTACCTCGTGGCCGACGGCGCCAACAAGCCGTTCCGCGTGCACCTGCGCGCGCCGAGCTTCGTGCACCTCGCCTCCATCAACGAGATCACGCGTGGGCACATGCTTCCCGACGTGGTGGCGATGGTCGGCACCTACGACCTGGTGTTCGGGGAGGTGGACCGATGAAGCGGGGACCGGGGGCCGGGGAACGGGAACCGGCAGTGGTTCGCGCTGCGCGCGTGCGCGCTGGCGGCTGTCACTCATTTTTCGTACGCGGAGTCGTGGCGAGCGTACCGGGTTTTCATCTGGTGCCGGGTCCCCGGTCCCTGGTCCTGGAGATTTGCCCATGAAGGCCACCGGCAATTTCGACAAGGTCAAGAACGTCGACCCGATGGCGGTGTTGACGGCCGAAACACGCGCGCACATCGACCATTGGGTGGCGAAGTTTCCGCCGGAGCGCAAGCGTTCGGCGGTGATCCAGGGCCTGTTTGCGGCACAGGAGCAGAACCACGGATTCCTGACCGACGAGCTGATCGCGGCGGTCGCCAAGTACCTCGAGCTGCAGCCGGTGTGGGCCTACGAGGTCGCGACGTTCTATTCGATGCTCGAGACCAAACCCGTGGGCCGCCACAACGTGGCGGTGTGCACCAACATTTCCTGCTGGTTGAACGGCGCCGACGGGATCGTCCGGCATTGCGAGGAAAAGCTCGGCGTCAAGCTTGGCGAGAGCACCGCTGACGGGCGCGTGTACCTCAAGAAGGAGGAAGAGTGCCTGGCCGCGTGTTGCGGTGCGCCGATGATGGTGGTCGACGGGCAGTATCACGTGAGCCTCACGGCCGACAAGGTCGACGAGATCCTGGACGGATTGAAATGATTGGACGGAAGACGGAGAGACGAAGAGACGGAAAGACGAAGCAGCGAGTAACCGATTGCCGTTTTTCCGTCTGAGCGAGCGCAGCGAGCGTTCGTCTCCCGGTTTTCGCGATCGGCGTTCCTGATCGCCAAGAC
>JAICJG010000177.1 GCA_025928585.1 Rhodanobacteraceae bacterium | reverse complement strand
GCGCGAGCGCACGTTCTTCCACCTTGCGGGACGCAGCGCCAACAAGGGCACGGACACCCTGCTCTCCCTGTGGTGCCGGCACCCCGAGTGGCCGCGGCTCACGGTGCTGCAAAGTCCGCGCGTGCAGCGGCCGCTGGTGAGTGCGCCCAACATCGCGCACCGCGTCGACTACATCCCCGACGACGAACTGCGCCGCATCCAGAACGCGCATCGTTTCCACCTGTGCCCTTCGGAGACCGAAGGGTTCGGGCATTATCTCGTGGAGGCGATGGGCATCGGCGCGGTGGTGGTGACGCTCGACGCGCCGCCCATGAACGAGATGGTCACGCCGGAACGCGGCGCGCTGGTGCCGTTCTCCCGCACCGGCAGCCAGAGCCTCGCCACCACGTATTTCTACGAGGGAGCCGCCATGGCAGCGGTAATCGAACGGCTGCTCGCAACCGCGGATACCGAGCTCGACCGGATGGGCGCCGCCGCGCGGGACTGGTTCGAAGAAAACCACCGCGCGTTCGAAACGAGGATCACGCAAGCCGTTCGTGCCCTCGCGGACCAGCCCTAGGCCGCCCAAGGCCGCAGCCCGGAACGGGCAGGCGCCCGCGGGCCAGGAAAGGCCGCAATCGGTATGCCCGTCCATCGCGGGTTCCCCCGCTGCGCGGCTTGACCCGGCCTACCAGGGCGCCGAATACATCCAGCGCAGGGTTTCCGCGAGCGGAATCGACGGCGCGAATCCCGTGAGCTCCCGCAGCCGCGCGTTCGAGCCGACCAGCCGCTTCACTTCGTTGCTGCGCACGAACGCCGGGTTCACCCGCACCTCGATCGCGTAGCCCGCGATCCCGGCCATCACCGCCAGCACCTCGTCGAGCGAATGCGCGGTGCCGGAGCAGAGGTTGACCGCCTCGCCCGCCGGCGCGCGGTCGACGATCGCGGCGTACGCCCGCGCCACGTCGCGCACGTCGGAGAAATCCCGCGACACGTCGGTGTTGCCGAGTTCGATCACGCGTTCGCCACGCCGGAAGTGCGCGACGATCTTCGGGATCAGGAAGTGTTCGCCCTGGCCGACGCCCGTGTAGTTGAACGGCCGCACCAGCGTGACCGGCAGGCGTCCCGTCCACAGCCTCGCCATGGCTTCCATCGCCAGTTTGGAGACCGCGTAATCGTTGGCCGGCGCCGGGGGCGTCGATTCGGTGATCGGCAGCTCCGCGGCGTTGCCGTAGATGTTGGCGCTCGAGGCCAGCACCACGCTGCGCGGCCGCGGGTCCACCTCGGCGAGCGCCTCCAGCAGGTTGCGGGTGCCGACGATGTTGGTGCGATAGATCTCGTCGGCATCGCCGTGCGCGACGAACGAGATCGCGGCGAGGTGCACCACCATCCCGGGCCGCACCTCCGCCACCGCGCGCCGCACGGCGGCGCGGTCCAGCAGGTTGGCGCGCAGCACACCCGGGCGCGGCGGATCGCCATCATGGGCGAGGCCGATCACTTCGTAGCCGGCCGCTTCGAGTTCCGCCGTGACGTAGCGCCCGGTGAAGCCGTGGCAGCCGGTCAGGAGCGCGCGCGGTCGCGTCACGAGCGCACTCCGGAACGTCGATCAGAACGACACGCCACGCTCGATCCTCTTCAAGTCCGCCTCGACCATCATCCGGCACAGCTCCTCCAGCGTGGTGCGCGCCTGCCAGCCGAGCTTCTCGCGCGCGTGGCTCGCGTCGCCGATCAGCATGTGCACCTCGGCCGGACGGTAGAACTTCGGATTGATCCGTACCCGCGTCGCGCCGGTCTTCGCATCGACGCCGATCTCGTCCTGCTCGCTGCCCTTCCACGCGATGCCGATGCCGGCCGCCCGGAACGCCAGCGCCGCGAAATCGCGTACGGTTTCGGTGCGTCCGGTCGCCAGCACGAAGGTGGCGGGTTCGTCCGCCTGCAGCATCCGCCACATGCCCTCGACGTATTCCCGCGCGAAGCCCCAGTCGCGCTTGGCATCGAGGTTCCCGAGCTCCAGCACCTCCTGCTGCCCGAGCTTGATCCGCGCCACCGCATCGGTGATCTTGCGGGTCACGAACTCGCGCCCGCGCAGCGGCGATTCGTGGTTGAACAGGATCCCGCTCGCGCCGAAGATCCCGAACGACTCGCGAAAGTTCACCGTGGTCCAGTGCGCGAACAGCTTGGCGACGCCGTAGGGACTGCGCGGCCAGAACATCGTCTGCTCGTTCTGCGGCACCGCCTGCACCTTGCCGAACATCTCCGACGTCGAAGCCTGATAAAAGCGCGTATCCGGCTTCACCGTGCGGATGGCTTCCAGCAGGTTCAGTGCGCCAAGGCCGGTTATCTTCGCTGTAGTGGTCGGCTGC
>JAICJG010000062.1 GCA_025928585.1 Rhodanobacteraceae bacterium | reverse complement strand
TGACCGGCGAGGTCCGGGTGGTGTTGACCGGGCCCTTGGCGTCGATCGGATTGCCGAGCGCGTCGACGACGCGGCCGAGCAGTTCCGGCCCGACCGGCACCTCGAGGATGCGGCCGGTGGTCTTGGCGGTGTCGCCCTCCGAGAGGTGTTCGTAGCCGCCGAGCACCACGGCGCCGACCGAATCGCGCTCGAGGTTCAGCGCCAGCGCGAAGGTGTCGCCCGGGAGCTCGATCATCTCGCCTGCCATGGCGTCGTTCAGGCCGTGGATGCGGACGATGCCGTCCGAGACGCTGGTCAAGGTGCCTTCGTTGCGGGTTTCGGCCGACAGTTTGAACTGCTCGATGCGCTCGCGGATCAGCTCGCTGATTTCGGAAGGATTGAGTGTGGTGGCCATGGTTGTCTGTCTTTCCTGTTTGAACCTGCACGCGGGCCCGCGCGCTGGATGAGATCTCTATTGCACCTGCGCGAGGGAGCAGGGAGCGGGCAGCGGGGTAAACAGCGGACCGCGCGTCCTCGAAGTGCCCGTTTTTCCCTGCTCCCTTTGCCCTGCTCCCTGGTTCATTGCGTCAATGCCGTTTCGAGCTTCGCCAGCCGGCTGCGCAGCGAACCGTCGATCACGGTTTCGCCGACGTCGATCACGGCGCCGCCCAGCACGCCCGGATCGAGCGTGCGCACGAGCTCGATGTCGCTGCGATAGCGGCGCTTCAAGGCTTCGACGAGCCGGCCAGCCTGCGCGTCGTCCAGAGGCACCGCACTGCGCACGCGGACCTTGAGCACGTGCTCGGCGTCGCGCTTCATCTGCTCGAACAGCGCGGCGATCTCGGGGAGCTCGCGCAGCCGGCGGTTGTCGGCCAGCAGTTCCAGGAAGTGCGTGAACGCCGAGTCGGCCGGCTCGCCCTCGCGCCGGAACAGCGACGCCAGCGTGCGCGGTTCTACCCGGGGATCGCCGAACAGCGCCGCCACGCGGGGATCGGCCGAGGCCTCGGCCGCGAAGGCGAGCTTGCCCGCCCACTCCGATTCCGCCGCGTGCGCCTTCGCATGTTCGAAGGCGGCGCGGGCGTAGGGGCGGGCGATGGTCAGCGGCTGCGCCATGGCATCAGATCCCCGCCACCAGTTCGTCGAGCAGGGCCTTGTGGGTATCGGCGTTGACTTCGCGGCCGAGGATCTTCTCGGCGCCGGCGACCGCCAGCGTGGCGACCTGCGCGCGCAACTCCGCACGAGCGCGGTGCGCCATGCTCTCGATGTCGGCTTGCGCAGCAGCCTTCTGCCTGGATGCCTCCAGCAACGCGTCGGTACGGGCCTTGTCGACGATCTGCGTCGCCTGCTGGTTGGCCCGCTCGATGATCGCCGCGGCTTCCGCGCGCGCCTGCTTGATTTCGTCGGCGGCACGGCTGTCGGCATCGGCGAGTTCCTTGCGCGCGCGGTCGGCCGCTTCGAGACCTTCCTCGATCTTGCGCTGACGCTCCTCGATCGCATTGATCAGCGGCGGCCAGACGAACTTGACCGTGAGCGCGATCAGGATCGCGAATGCGATCGCCTCGCCAATCAGTGTTGCATTGAATTCCATCGCGCCACCACCTGTTTAGATTCGGGCCACCGCGGATACCGCACGTCAGTGCGGCACCGCCGCGACATGGGTCAGCGCAGTCGTCAGCAACGGATTGGCGAAGGCGAAGAACATCGCGATCGCAAGGCTGATGAAGAAGTCCGCGTCGATCAGGCCGACCAGCAGGAACATGCGGCCCGTCAGCATCGGGTTCAATTCCGGCTGCCGCGCCATGGATTCGAGGTACTTCGAGCCCATGACCCCCATGCCGATGCAGGCGCCCAGCGCGCCAAGGCCGATCATGAGGCCGGCCGCGATGGCGGTATTGGCCTGGATGAGTGCAATCAGCTGTTCCATTTGGATCTCCCGGTAGAACGTTGGTGGTGGACGAGGGGCGGACCGCGGCGACGCCGCATCAGTGTTGTTGTTGCGCCATCGCGATGTAGGTGACGGCGAGGTACATGAAAATGAATGCCTGGATCAGGATGATCAGGAGTTCGAAGATGCTCCATACGGCGTAGCCGAGGATGCCCAGGGGGAACCACAGCGACAGAAAGTGGGTCAGCAAGCCCGCGATCAGCATGAACAACAGATCGCCCGCGAAGATGTTGCCGAACAGACGCAGCGCCAGGCTGACGGGCTGCGTGATGTGCTCGATCAAGGCCATCAGGATGTTGAAGGGCGCCAGGACGATCTTCATCAAGATGCCCTTGGCCGTGAAAGGCGCCGAAACCCAGCCCTTGAAATAGCCGACGATGCCCTTGGCACGCATGCCGAAGAACAGCGACAGCAGCAGCACCGTCAGCGACATCGCGAAGGTGGTGTTGACGTCGGCCGTGGGCACCGGTCGGAAATGCGCGGCACCCGTGGCTTCGGCCGCGGTCGGAATGAAATCCACCGGGATCACGTCCATGAGGTTCATGAACAGGATCCAGAAGAAGATCGTCAGCGCCAGCGGGCCCAGGACCTTGCGGCTGCCGTGCCAGGCATCCTTCACCTGGCCGTCCACGAATTCGAGTGCGAGTTCCACGAACGCCTGGCCCTTGCCGGGAACCCCCGAAGTGGCGCGCCGCGCGAACCACCAGAACCAGACGAAGAAGATTCCCCCCAGCACCACGGACATGATGATGGAGTCCACGTGGATCGACGCCATGCCGCCGGTCTGCGTCAGTGGCGCATTCCAGAAGGTGAGGTGATGCTGGATGTATTGGGTGAAATTCTCACCGCCCGCTTCGGCACTCACTCACTCATCCTCGTTCATCGCGCCGTGGCACCGCCACGTGCGCAGGCACTCAGCGCTTGAATCCCAGAACCACCAGGTTGACCAGCACGGCGGCCGTGAGGCCGACGACCGCGGGCAGTGGCGGCAATTTCCAGTACGCCACGATCAGGTAGAACCCGACGATCACCACGATCCATTTCAGCAGCGTTCCGAGGGCAAAGCGCGCCACCATCGCCCCGGGTCCGGCGAGCGCCTGCGCGAATACCCGCAGCGCCAGCAGCCCGGTCCCGATGACCACCAGCATTCCCCCCGCGAACGCAGCCAATGCCGAAGGAAGCCCCTGTACCGAAAACGCCAATCCGGCACCCACCGCTACCGCCGCCTGGATCAGCACCACCTGCATGGCGAGCCGTCTGCCCGCGGCCAGGGAGTTGTCCACTATCGCCATCCCACGGGCGCGCCCTTCGGCCCGTCCAAAAGTCTGCAATTGAGCTGTGGAATTGTAGCAGCGGCATGAACCGCGCGGCAACCCGCGGGCTCCTTCGGGAGCCGCCACATGCAGGCGTTTTCAACCGGAGTCGTCCGTTGCCGGCTGCACCGATGGCGACATGGCTGTCTGCCGGCCCCGGAACCGGCACGGCCCGAGGCTGTCCGGGAAGACGACGTTCCTCACCCTGGATCCCGCGTCATGGGCCAACCATGGCCTGCACGGGATGAGTGCATCCTGCACTCACTTTCCGATGCAGAAGCTCGAGAAGATCGCGCCGAGCAGATCTTCGCTGGATACCGCGCCGGTGATCTCGCCGAGTGCCTGCTGCGCCGCGCGCAGATCCTCGGCGACCAGCTCGGGCGCGGCACTCCGCAACGCACCTTGGGCCGCGCCCACGCGGGAACGTGCGCGCTCGAGCGCAAGCACGTGACGCGAGCGCGCGCTGAACGCGCCATCGGCCTCGGCGCCCAGCGCGAGCCGCCGTAATTCCGCGCGGAGCAAGTCGAGGCCTTCGCCGGTGCGGGCAGACAAGGCGATGGTCACCACGCCCTCGCGCTCTTCGCGGCGCGGCGGCAGTCCCTCAAGGTCGATCTTGTTGACGATCACGACGCGCTGGGCCGCAGCAGGTGCGCCGGTCAAGCGGTCGGTTGTAGCGACCACCGGCCGATCGGTGACCTGCAGCACCAGGTCGGCACGCGCGAGTTCCTCGCGCGCCCGCCGGATCCCCTCGCCCTCGATCGCATCGGCGGCTTCGCGAAGGCCCGCAGTGTCGGCCAGCGACACCTCGACGCCATCCAGCAGGATCGATTCGCGCAACACGTCGCGGGTGGTGCCCGGAACGTCGGTGACGATGGCGCGTTCGTTCTCCGCGAGCGCGTTCAGGAGGCTCGACTTGCCGACATTGGGCGCGCCGACGATCACGGCATGCAGGCCGTCGGTCAGGCGCACGCCGCGCCGCGCGGCTGCAAGCAACGCGTCGAGTTGTGCCGAGGCGTCGGCGAACAGGCACTCGAGCAGGTCGCGGGATGCGCCTTCGGACGCATCCTCCGAGAAGTCGATGGCCGCTTCGATTTCCACCCGCAAGCGCAGGATGATCGCGTGGATCGCCTCCACCCGCCGCGAAAATGCGCCATCCAGAGAACGCAAGGCGGCGCGCGCCTGGGCGTCCGAACGTGCGGCGATCAGATCGGCCACGGCTTCGGCCTGGACGAGATCGAGCTTGCCGTTGAGGAATGCGCGCTCGGAAAACTCGCCCGCGCGGGCGGGGCGCGCGCCCAGCCCGCACACACGCCTGACCAGGCGATCGAGCACTGCCGGGCTGCCGTGCGCGTGGAGTTCCAGCACGTCTTCGCCGGTGAACGAATGCGGCGCCTGGAAATACAGCGCGACGCCGCGGTCGATCGTGTCGCCCCCGGCGTCCGTGAACCGGCTCAGCCGCGCGCGGCGCGGCGCGGGTAACCCGCCGCACAGGGCGGCCGCGATGCCAGCCAGGGAGCCGCCCGAAATGCGCACCACGCCGATGCCGCCACGGCCCGGCGGTGTGGCGGTGGCAACGATGGTTTCGGTTGTGGGTGCCATGCGCTTGTCCGCGCGATCAGGCGCGTGCGCGTGCGTCCGCCCGTTCGATCTTGCGGGTGATGTACCACTGCTGCGAAACCATGCAGATGCCGCGCACCACGTAGTAGAGCGTAAGACCGGCCGGGAAGAAGAAGAACAATACCGAGAACAGCACCGGCATGAACTTCATGATCTTGGCCTGGGTCGGATCCATGCCTTGCGCAGGGGTCAGGAAGCTGGTCGCGAGCATGGTGAGCGCGTACAGGACCGGCAGGATGAAATAGGGATCGGCCACGGAAAGATCCGGGATCCACAGGAACGACGCGTGCCGCAGTTCCACGCTGAAGATCAACACGTAATAGAGGGCGAAGAAGATCGGGAAGATGATCAGCATCGGCAGGCAGCCCGCCACCGGGTTGATCTTCTCCTTCTTGTACAGCTCCATCATCGCCTGCTGGTATTTCTGCTTGTCGTCGCCGAAACGCTCCTTGAGCGCCTTCAGCCTCGGCTGCAGCTTGCGCATCCTGGCGCCGGACTTGTACTGCGCCTCACTCAGCTTGTAGGTCGCCGCCTGGATCAGCAGCACCAGCACGATGATCGCGAGCCCCCAGTTGTGCACCAGCCAGTGCAGGAACGACAACAGCTTGAACATTGGCACCGCGATCACGGTGAAATGGCCGTAGTCGACCGTGAGATTCAGGCCGGGGGCGATAGCCCCAAGCTGATTCTGTAACTTGGGCCCGACGTACAGGCGTGCGCTCGTGGTGGCGCTTGCGCCCGGCGCCACGGTCAGGCCCGGACCCATGCTGCGGACGAGATAGTGCGGCTTGCCGTCCGGTGTGGATGCGGGGATCTCGACGCTGCTGAAGCGCTCGGCTTGGCCGGCCGGCGGAATCCACGCCGACACGAAAAACCGCTGGCTCATCGCGACCCAGCCGCCGGTCACCTGCCGGCGCAAGGGGTCGCTCTGGAAGTCCCCGAACTTCAGCTTGTTGTACTTGGCGTCCGGCCCGTACCAGGCCGCGCCGGTGAAGCTCAAGCTGTCCGGGTTGTAGAACTCGAGCAGGTGCTTGGGCGGCGGCGCAGGTTCGGTCCGCACCAGTTGCTCGTAGGCGTTGCCGCGCCAGGCCTGGCTGCCGTGATTGTCGATCTCCTGGCTCAGGGCAATCGCATAGCTGCCGCGGGTGAGTGTGTAACGCTTGATCACGCTCAAGCCGGAGGCAGGGTCGCGCCAGTTCAGCGTCACCACGACCTGGTTCTGGCCCGGCGCCAGCGAGTAGTGCGTCGCGGTCGGCGTGAACTCGGCGAGATGGCTAGGGGCGACGCTGCCTTTCGCCCCGACGAGTCCGTCCTGGGCGACGTAATAGTGCGCGCTGGCGCCATCGAGCAACCGCACCGGCGGGCTGCCGGGGGTGACCTTCTGCGGATAGTCGAGCAGGTCGGCGGCGACGATGTTGCCGCCGCGCGGATCGATCGTCAGGCGCAGGACATCGTTGCTGACGGTGACGAGATCCGCGGCCGGTGTCGCGGAAAGGTGGGTGCCTTGCGGGACGGTCTTTGCGGGAGCCGGCCCGGGCGCCGCGGCGGCGCTCGCAGCTACCGCGGGTGCCGCGGTCGTGGCGGGCGTCTCCGGTACTGCCGCCGAAGATGCGGCCGCCGAAGTGGCAGGCGCCTGCGGGGGTGGCGCGGACGGATAGTCGTTTTGCCAGCCCTGCCAAAGCAGATAGGCAACGACCAGCAACGCCACGACCAACAGGGTGCGTGTTTGATTGATCACGAGGGAATCCGGGCGTTGGGCACTACAGGCCCGAGCAAGTCAGCCGCCGATTGTGCCGGGCGCGGAACCCGGCTTCAACGCTTGCAGCTTTCGCCAGGCAATGTCGAGATCGGCATGCAGCGCGGGATTGGCCGCACCGACCGCTACCGGCCGGGCGATCACCAGCAAATCCAGCGCGGGCAATCCGGCCCGGTGCCCACGGAACGACTCGCGGACGATCCGCTTGATCCGGTTGCGCGCTACCGCGCGCTTGCTGACCTTGCGTGAAACCGCCAGCCCCAACCGGGCGTGGCCCGCGATCGATGGGATCGTGCGCAAATGGAAATAGCGCGTCTGGACCCGTCCCGAAGCCTCTCGAAATGCGGCAAACTCGGCGGCGCGACGCAGCCGCGCCGAAGGCGGCAAGCCGACCACCTGCCGCAATTACGGAATCAGCCGCTTGCGGCCCTTCGCGCGGCGTGCCGACAGGACCTTGCGGCCGTCGGCGGTCTTCATGCGGGCGCGAAACCCGTGGGTGCGGGCGCGCTTCAGCACGCTCGGTTGGTAGGTGCGTTTCATGGTCGGCTCCGCAACGTTGGCCCGCGGCGAATGGGCCAAGCATGGAAAAAGACTGCGGATTCTACGCGTGCGGCAGCTTGCCCGTCAACGACATCCGTCACCGGTGTGCCAGCTGGCCGACGCGGGGTGCGCGTCGGGGGCAGCCTGCTAGACTCGGCTGTCCACCGGTCGCGAGTGTCGCGTTACGGTATCCGATCGATCTGCGGGAACCCATGAGCGATCTCTGGCAACGCTGCCTCGCGCGCCTCGAAGGAGAAATCGAGCCGAGCGTGCTGCACACCTGGCTGCAGCCGCTGCAGGCACGCTACGACGATGGCACCCTGCGGCTGTTCGCGCCGAACAGCTACACCCTAGAGTTCGTGCGCAACGAGTACCTCGCGCGCATCGAAGGCACCTTGTCCGTGCTCGCGGGGCGCCCGGTTCCGCTGCGCCTCGAGGTGGGCTCCGCCGCAGGCGTGCGCGGCGGCACCGCTGCTCCAGTGGTGCCTGCGATGCCCGCGGCGGCACAGCGTCACAACCTGGATCCCCACTACACCTTCGACAACTTCGTCGAGGGCAAGTCCAACCAGTTGGGCAAGGCGGCCGCGATGCAGGTGGCCCAGAACCCGGGGCGGGCCTACAACCCGTTGCTGTTGTACGGCGGTACCGGCCTCGGCAAGACCCACCTCATGCAGGCCGCGGGCAACCTGATGCTCGCGCACAATCCGGCGATGAAGCTGCTGTACGTGCATTCCGAGCGCTTCACCGAGATGATGATTGCCGCGTTGCGCAACAAGAACATGGAGGACTTCAAGCACCGTTTTCGCTCGGTGGATGCGCTGCTGATCGACGACATCCAGTTCTTTGCGGGCAAGGACGCCACCCAGGAAGAGTTTTTCCATACCTTCAATACCCTGTACGAGTCGCGGCAACAGATCATCCTGACCTGCGATCGGTACCCCAAGGAAGTCGACAATCTGGAGTTGCGCCTGAAGTCGCGGCTCGGCTGGGGCTTGTCGGTCGCAATCGAGCCCCCGGATTTCGAAACCCGCGCGGCGATCCTGCTCGAAAAGGCCCAGGCGCGGGGCATTCCGCTGCCGAGCGACGTGGCACTCCTGCTGGCCCGCCGCATCCGCTCCAACGTGCGCGAACTCGAAGGCGCCTTGAACACCGTGGCCGCGCAGGCCAACCTCTCCGGGCGAGGGATCACGATGGAACTGGTGCAGGAGACCCTGCGCGACCTGTTCAACGTCCATGCACGTGCCATCACGATCCAGAACATCCAGAAGACCGTCGCCGACTACTACCAGCTGCGCCTGTCGGACTTGCTCTCCCAGCGGCGGGTGCGTTCGCTCGCCCGCCCGCGGCAGATCGCGATGGCGCTTTCCAAGGAATTAACCGAACATAGCCTGCCGGAGATCGGGGAAGCGTTCGGCGGCAAGGATCACACGACGGTGATGCATGCCTGCAAGAAAATCCGGAGCCTGTGCGACACCGATATGCGGCTGCGTCAGGACTGGGACAAACTGGTGCGGATACTGACCGGGTAAACTTGTGGATAGTTTCTGGAAGGCGGGGAACCCTTAAATCATCCACAGGTCATGCACCGCTGTTCCCGACCGCGATCCTTGGATCGTATTGAAATAAATATTTGATTAATATATAGATTTACTCAAAACAGGGTTTTGCACAGGCCCTGCTTCTACGATCTTATCTACAATTAGAATCCAATTAGAAGACGACTCACGGGGATCGACAATGCGCTTCAGCACCCAGCGGGAATCCTTGCTCAAGCCCATGCAGCGGGTCGTGGGCGTGGTGGAACGTCGCCAGACCTTGCCGGTCCTCGCCAACCTGCTCGTGCAAGTGCGTGAAGGTCGCCTGGCATTGACCGGCACCGACCTCGAGGTGGAAATGCGGGCGGAAGCCGCCATCGACGCGGGGGAAGACGGAGAGATCACGGTCCCCGCGCGAAAATGGTTCGATCTTGTCCGCGCGTTGCCTGATGGCGTGAAGGTCGAGGTGCAGGTCAAGGGAGACCGGGTGGTCATGCACGCCGGCCGCAGCCGATACACGCTGGCGAGCCTGCCCGCCAATGAATTCCCGACCACCGAGGAAATCGAGGTCACCGACAGGATCGCGCTTCCCGAAGGCAAGCTCCGCCGGTTGCTGGAGCGCACGTCGTTTGCGATGGCCAATCAGGATGTTCGCTATTACCTCAACGGATTGCTGCTGGATCTGCACGACAAGCAATTGCGCTGCGTGGCGACGGATGGCCACCGGATGGCCATGTCGGAGGCCGGCCTGGACGGGAGTGCCAAGACCAAGCGCCAATTGATCGTGCCCCGCAAGGGCGTGACCGAGTTGCTCGGGTTGCTCGAGTCGACTGACGAATCCGTTGCCATCGAATTTTCGGCAAACCACATCCGAGTTCGGCGCGGTGACGTCACCTTCACGTCCAAGCTGATCGATGGAAGCTTCCCCGACTACGAGGCCGTGGTTCCGCTGGGGGCGGACAAGCTGGTGACCATCGACCGCGATACGATGCGCAATGCGCTCCAGCGTGCGGCGATCCTGTCGAACGAGAAATATCGCGGGGTGCGGCTGGAAGTCAGCTCCAATTGCCTGCGCGTCATCGCCCACAATCCCGAACAGGAAGAGGCCTTCGAGGAACTCGAGGCGGAGACACAAGCCAGCGATGTAGCGATCGGTTTCAATGTGGGGTACCTGCTCGACGCCTTGGGCGCGCTTGACGACGAGCGCGTCCAGCTGCGGGTGCGCGACGCCCAATCGAGCTGCCTTCTCCGGGGCGCGGGTGACGAGCAGACCCAGCATGTGATCATGCCTCTGCGGCTTTGATCGGCGGCACGGGCCGCGGTGCGCCGGGAGCGCTGCGGTGAAAATAGAAACGTTGCGGGCCTCCAATCTGCGCTGCTTCGAAGAGCTCCAGTTCGCCCCCGGCTCCCGAATCAACTGGCTGGTGGGCCCCAATGGGGCTGGCAAGACCACCATCCTGGAAGCCGCCCATATTCTTTCCAGGGGCCGCTCGTTCCGGCCCGGCGGCCGGGTTTCCCCGATGCGCCGCGGCACGCACGAATATTGGATCTACGCGGAGACCGCCCACGACGATGGGCGTCGCCGCCGCCTCGGACTGAGCAGGACGGAGGAGCAGTGGGCGGCCCGCCTCGACGGCGCGGCGCTGCCCTCATTGGGACCGCTATTCGCGGCGTGCCCCGTCGTTTTTTTTGGCCCCGAAAGCCAGGGCCTGGTTGCCGGACCCGCCGAAGAGCGTCGCAGCTTCCTGGATTGGAGCGTGTTCCACGTGGAACACGAGTCGCTCGACGCTTGGCGGTCGTGGCGGCGTGCGTTGCGTCAGCGCAACGCCCTGCTGCGGGGCCATGGGCCCGGCGTCGAGTTCGAAGTATGGGAACACGATCTGGCCCGCCTTGCGGGGGAAATTCATGCGATGCGTTCCCGCTGCCTGGCCAGCCTGGGACCTTACCTGGTCGAGGAGGCCGGCTCGCTGGTACCGGAGCTGGGCGAGGCACGCATCGAGTATCGGCCCGGATGGGACGAGCACGTAGGGCTGGAGCGGCAGCTTGCCGAGTTGCGCGATCGCGACCGCGAGCGCGGCTTTACCCAGCGGGGCGCCCACCGCGCCGATTGGTGGATGCACTTCCCCGGCGTCGCGCGGCGCGAACACCTCTCCCGGGGTCAGGCAAAGGCGATCGCGCTGGTCTGCGTGCTGGCTCAGACCCGCTGGCTGAAGGACCGCGTGGGGGAGTATCCGCTGCTTTGTCTGGATGATCTCGGCTCCGAGTTGGATAGCGCGCACGGATCCAAGGTGGTGGCGTGGTTACACGCCGAACCCCTCCAAGCGTGGCTGACCTCGAGCACGGATCCGGACCCGCGCCACCTTGAAGGAGAATCCCGGGTGTTCCACGTGGAACATGCCCGCATGGTTGAGGTTTGAAGATCGCTGCGCGGCGTGCCGGGGTATAATGGCTCGTTTATCCGAACGCAGGCCGTCCATCGGTCAACTGCCCATGAATGACATTTACGATTCCAGCAGCATCAAGGTCTTGAAGGGGCTCGAGGCGGTCCGCAAGCGGCCCGGGATGTACATCGGCGACACCGATGACGGAACCGGGCTCCATCACATGGTTTTCGAGGTCGTCGACAATGCCATCGACGAGGCGCTGGCGGGTTTTTGCGACCACATCGAAGTAACCATCCACGACGACGGCACCGTCAGCGTCAGCGACAACGGGCGCGGGATTCCGGTCGACGAACATCCAGAGGAACACCGCTCCACCGCCGAAGTGGTCATGACGGTGCTGCACGCCGGCGGAAAGTTCGATGCCAATTCCTACAAGGTATCGGGAGGCCTGCATGGCGTAGGCGTCTCGGTCGTCAACGCGTTGTCCGAGCACCTCTGGCTCAACATTTACCGCGACGGCAAGGAATACCTTCAGGAATACAAGCTCGGAGATCCGGAATTTCCGCTGCGTGAGGTCGGTCCCTCGGACCGCCGCGGCACCACGGTGCGATTCCTGCCGAGCCCGGCAACCTTCACCCACATCGAGTTCCAGTACGACGTGCTGGCGAAGCGCCTTCGCGAGCTCGCGTTTCTGAACTCGGGGGTGAAAATTACCCTTGAGGATCAAAGGGTTGGTAAAAAGGACGTGTTCGCGTACGAAGGTGGAATCCGCGCCTTCGTGAAGCATCTTTCCCAGCTCAAGGTGCCCTTGCATCCCAACGTCATCGCGTTCGGGGCCGAGGCCGGTGCCACTACAGTCGAGTTGGCCATGCAGTGGACCGACGGCTACCAGGAATCGATTTTCTGCTTCACCAACAACATCCCGCAAAAGGATGGCGGCACGCACTTGACGGGTTTTCGCGCCGCTCTGACGCGAACGCTCAGTAATTACGTCGAAAAATCAGGATTGGCCAAAAACTCCAAGGTTCAGCTTTCCGGAGATGACATGCGGGAGGGCTTGATCGCGGTGCTGTCGATCAAGGTTCCCGATCCCAAGTTCTCTTCGCAGACCAAGGACAAGCTGGTTTCCTCGGAGGTCAAGGGCGTTGTCGAGCAAGTGGTGAATGCCAAGCTCGAGGAATTCCTCCTGGAGCACCCGGTTGATGCGAAGGCGATCACCGGCAAGGTGGTCGAGGCCGCGCGTGCCCGCGAAGCCGCCCGCAAGGCCCGCGAGCTGACCCGCCGCAAAGGCGCCCTCGACATCGCCGGCCTCCCCGGGAAGCTGGCCGATTGCCAGGAGCGCGATCCGGCCCTGTCCGAATTGTTCCTTGTCGAGGGCGACTCCGCGGGCGGCTCGGCCAAACAGGGTCGCAACCGGAAGACCCAGGCGGTCCTGCCGCTCAAGGGCAAGATCCTCAACGTCGAAAGGGCGCGCTTCGACAAGATGCTCTCCTCGGCCGAGGTCGGCACCCTCATCACCGCGCTCGGCACCGGCATCGGCAAGGGTGAATTCAACGCCGACAAGTTGCGTTACCACCGGATCATCATCATGACCGATGCGGACGTGGACGGCTCGCACATCCGCACCCTCCTGCTGACGTTTTTCTACCGCCAGATGCCCGAGTTGCTCGAGCGGGGCCATGTCTACATCGGCTTACCGCCCTTGTACAAGATCAAGCAGGGCAAGAACGAGCTGTACCTGAAGGACGACGCTGCGCTCAACGAATATCTGATCGCGAGCGCAGTGCAGGACGCCGCCTGGGTCCCCGCCGAGGGGGAGGCGGCGGTCGAGGGTGCGGGGCTCGAGGGCCTGCTGCGCAAGTATCAGTCCGGGCTCGACCAGATCGGCCGGTTGGCGCAGCGTGGTGACGCGGGCGTGTTCACTGCGATGCTCGAGTACATCCCGCTCGAGGATGCGATGTGGACGGATGCCGAAGCCTTGCGGAAATGGGCGGACGGCTTGGCGTCCAAACTGAATGCCAGCGGTCTCGGTCGTCCGCAGTTCGGTTTCGAGTTGCGGCCCGCGGGGGAAGAGCGCCCCGCGGCCTGGCTGTTGCACCGCGCCCAGCACGGAATCGAACACACCTGGGTACTGCCGCGCAGTTTCTTTTCGGGTGCGGATTTCCGACCGTTGCTCGAGGTGGCGCGTGCGCTCGCCGGACACGGCGGCGCGGGTGGCGAAGTGCGTCGCGGCAACGCCACCGCGGCGGTCGGCAGTTTCGGGCAGGCCCGCAGTTGGTTGTTCGAGGAAGCCAGGAAGGGCCGGCAGATCCAGCGGTTCAAGGGCCTGGGTGAAATGAACCCCGAGCAGTTGTGGGAAACCACCGTGAATCCGGAGACCCGCCGGCTGCTCCAGGTCCGCATCGAGGATGCACTGGAAGCCGACCAGATTTTCGCGACGCTGATGGGCGACGTGGTGGAGCCGCGCCGCGAGTTCATCGAGAGCAACGCACTGCGCGTCGGCAATCTCGACGTGTGACGGCAACGCAGCACGAACGGACTCCGGTTCCCTGAGCCCTGGGGGCGCAAACAGCGTGCGGCGAGGGTGTCGGAAAGGCGCGTGAAAATCGAAACGAAGTCGGCGCCGGATCTTCGCAGGCGTGTCGGATCTTTTCCGGGGTACTTGAGCTTTGCGCACGGACCGCGCTACCCTGATCTTTCCCCTGTCCGCGATGGTTCGCAAGAGGAAGTTCGATGAAACTCCGGTCTCGACTGCTGGTCGGCGCAATCTGTTCCGCGTTGGCATCCGCCGTGGTTCCTGTGGTTGCCTCCGCGCAATCGGCAGGTCAGCCGTGCTCGGACATCCAGATGTTGCAGCACAAGTGCGGCCAGCAACAGGCAAAGCCGGACAAGCAGACCAAGCAAGAGAACAAGTATCCGAACGCGACGCGCAAGGAACCGTCGAAAACCGGTGTCAGCTCGAAGGAGGCCAAGCCCCTCAACGAAGGCCTGCAGGCTGCCAACAGCGGTGACTCGGCCACCGCACTGAAGGACCTGCAGCCGATCGTGGACTCGAGCAGCAACGGGTACGCAAAGGCGCTGGCGATGCTCGGCCTCGCGCAGGTGAAGTACCGCGGCGGCGACACCAAGGGCGCCATCGCGCTGCAGAAACAGGCACTCGACTCGAATGCACTCGACAACAACAGTTATTTCCAGGCGCTCGAGTCGCTGGCGCAGATGTACATCGCCGACGAAGACTATAGCGACGCGCTGGCTACGCTGGACCAGTGGAGCAAGGAGAGCGGCGCACGCTCGGCAGACATCGAGGTGCTGAAGGGCAATGCATACTATCGGCTGCAGAAATACCCGCAGGCGGTAGCGGCCATCCAGAAGGCCAAAACGCTGACCGACAAGCCGCAGCCAAGCTGGGACCAGATCGAGATGGCCAGCTACTTCGCAATGGACAAGTACGACGAGGCCGCGAAACTCGCCGAGGCCGCGCTTGCCAAGGATCCCAACAACGCGACCCTGCTGCAGAACGTCATCGCGATCTACATCAACGCGCACCAGGACAAGAAGGCGCTTGCGCTGCTAGAGCGTGCGCGCGCCAACGGTCAGATCAAGGATCAAGCCGGCTACATGAACATGGCCCGGATGTACGACAACATCGGCCAGAACAGCACGGATCCGAAAGCCGATGCCATGAAGGCGGTGGGGGTGCTGAAGGAGGGCATGGACAAGGGTGTCGTGCAGCCGGGCCTCGACAGCTACAAACTGCTCGGCGATTCCTACGCGATCGCCGGTGACTACAAGCACGCGGTCGAGGAATACGCCAAGGCTGCGCCCGACGCCAAGAACGGTGAAGTGGACTTCCAGCGCGGGCAGATGCTGGAGAACCTCGGTCGCCACAAGGAAGCCAGGGACGCGCTGAAGCAGGCGATCGCCAAGGGCGGTATCAAACGGGTGGGCGCGGCCTGGCTCACGCTCGGGAACGCGGAACTGGCCCTCAAGGAAAAGAGCGCCGCGATCGAGGCCTACAAGAAGGCCGAACAGGATCCGGAGACGCGCGCGGACGCCCGCCGCACCCTCAAGCAGCTCGGACACAAGCGGTGATGCATCCGGACGGCACGTACGCGGGATGCACATCTTTCCGCATCTGCCTCTAGGCAAAGTCAGCTTGCTGGTGTAACGTTTCAGACTTTTCCGCCGCCTAGGTTGCGGGGGCTGCATCGGATGGCGATGCGGTGACCGCAGTGGGGCCCAACAGGTCAGCGACTGGTTCAATATACGATGGCACGTACGTCGGCTCGAGACCGTAATCGGTTCAACTGGTGGCGCACGATCGCGATTGCATTCGCGATCGCTCTGCACGCCGGCATCATCATCATGCTGCTCGCGCCCGCCGCGCCGCCGCAGGCAAAAGAAAAGGCCAAGCAGCACATCGTGCGCGTCGAATTCATCCCGCCGCCACCGCCGCCGCCGCCACCACCGCCGCCGCCGCCGGAGCCGCCGAAACAGCCGCCGCCGAAGGTGATCAAGATCGCGAAGCCGCCGCCGATGCCGCCGCCACCCGCGCCGCCGCCGCCGCAGGAGCAGACGATCATGTCGACCCCTGCGGAGCCGCCGCGCCCGCCGGCACCGCCGCCGCCGCCGGCCGACGTCGCGCCATCCGTGGACATCAGCTACAAGAATCGCAACCCGCCGAAATACCCGATCCAGGCGTTGCGGCAGGGCCACCAGGGCGAAGTCCTCCTGGCCATCACCATCGATGCCAGCGGCGCAGTGGTCGACGTCAAGGTGCAGAAGTCGAGCGGTTACCGAGAGCTCGACCGCGCCGCGGAAGAAGCCGCGCGTCACTGGCGGTTCAATCCGGGCATCCAGAACGGCAAGCCGTCCGGCGGCGTCGTGCTGGTCCCGGTGAACTTCAGCCTCGCCGGCCTGCAATAGAAACTTCACGCTCCGGCGGACCGATTCCGCTAGAGTCCCTCAATCCACGTTCCACTTGCTACAACTTGAAGGAAGGGTAGCGCCATGATCCAAGAAGCAGCCTCCGCCGCCGCCGCACCAGTCGGCAATGCCAAAGC
>JAICJG010000083.1 GCA_025928585.1 Rhodanobacteraceae bacterium | reverse complement strand
TGCACCGTGCAGGCGGTCCAGTCACCGCCACGCGGGGAACGGTAACCCAACCCGTTCGAGTGTGCGGCAATGTCCCGCAGACTCACCGCGCCATGCTCGCGTGCATCTTCGATCGCGTCCCGGCAATCCTCAGCACGCGCCCAAGTGCGAGCCTTGGCGCAACCGCCGCCGCTGCACTGGCGCGCACCGCTGTCTTGCGTGTGCCGCGTGGGAGGTTCGAGGGGTTGCCGAGCTTCACGCCGCGAGCCTTGGGCAATGCGAAGGTCTCCAGTGCGAAGGCTGCGCCATATCGCAGCGCCCCATGGCCTGCCAGAGATCGGCCGGGACGTGAGAGCAGACGTGGAACACCCCTCCCCGTTTGACGGGTTGCAACGGCGTTTGCATCGGCGTTTTCCAGTAGCACCGGGCTTACCGGGGTGCCGGAATCGCTGAAAGCTGTTCCCCGCAACGGGTGCAGGAAGGGGGTAAGGCCAGGGTCGGAATCGAACCGGCGTACGCGGATTTGCAGTCCGCTGCATGACCACTCTGCCACCTGGCCGGTGACGACATCCTCGACGCCGCGAATGAACGGGCGCCGGATGGATTTTCAGCCGGAGCCGCATTGCGGGCCCCCGCAAAAAAAGAAACCCCGGCGCGCCGGGGTTTCCAAAACCTGGAGCGGGAAACGAGACTCGAACTCGCGACCCCGACCTTGGCAAGGTCGTGCTCTACCAACTGAGCTATTCCCGCGCGAGCCGGCAATGATACGGGCGGCCGCAATCCGGTTCAAGCCTGCGGGCCCTCCTGGTCTCCCGGCATCCGGCCCTCCTTCAGGACCGGCCAGGCCGCCTTCATGTACGCCAGGCCGGACCAGATCGTCAGGATCGCCGCGACCACCAGCAGCACCTCGCCCACGTACCAGCCGCGCAGGAAAGTGGCTTCCTTGTCGCGCTCCCACAGCAGGATCAGGATCGCGACGATTTGCATCACGGTCTTGAACTTGCCGATCCACTGCACGCTGACCCGCTTGCGCTCGCCGACGAAAGCCATCCATTCGCGCAGCGCCGACACCGTGATCTCGCGGCCGACGATCACGGCGCTGGTGACGGCGAGCAATGCGGTCGGGTGGCTCTGCACCAGCACGAACAGGGTCACCGCGATCATCAGTTTGTCGGCCACCGGGTCGAGGAATGCGCCGAACGCCGATTCCATGTGGAAGCGCCGCGCGATCCAGCCATCCAGCCAGTCGGTCACCGAAGCCAGCGCGAATACGATCACCGCGGCGATATTGGCCGCGTGTAACGGAACCGCCGTGACCGCGTCGTGCGAGTAGAACACCACCACCATCACCGGCAGCAGCAGCACGCGGAACAGGGTCAGCCAGGTCGGGAGGTTGACTCGCAAAAGGATGACTCCGATGGGTTGGGGCCGACAAGGCAACCCGGCAAGTCTCTCACACGTTTGCGGGAACCGTCGGAATGCGCTCCTCACTACGCGTTCCACCCGAAGCGGCCGTCGTGGAAAGCCGGGGCATGGAAGGCCGTCCTGGTGCGTGGGTCAGCGATCCCGGAAAGGCGCCTTGCGCTCCGGGAGCAGCGGTCAGGGACGATCGCGCAACCGCCCCGCTATCCATGCAGGAACGCATGGATGCGTTCGGCCAGCTCGCGATTGATCCCGCGCACCCGGCAGAGTTCCTCGACGCCGGCGCCGACCACCCCCGCGTGGCCACCGAACGCCTTCAGAAGTGCCGAGCGCCGGGCCGCACCGATGCCGGGAACCTCCTCCAGCACCCCGCGTTCGCGGGCCTTTTCGCGGCGCCTGCGATGGCCTGTGATCGCGAAGCGATGGGCCTCGTCGCGCACCGCATCGATCAGGTGCAGCGCGGGGGAATCCGGACCCGGTTCGAGCTCGCGGCCGCTGTCGCCGAGCACCAGGGTTTCTTCGCCCGCACGCCGCGACGGTCCCTTGGCCACGCCGACGATGCGGATGTGATCGAGACCGAGGCCGCGCAAGACCGCCAGCGCCTCGCCGACCTGGCCGCGACCGCCATCGATCAGCAGCACGTCGGGCGCTTCGCCCTCGCCGTTGGCCAGACGCCGGAACCGTCGCTCGAGCGCCTGCCGCATCGCGGCGTAGTCGTCACCGCCGGTGATGCCGCGGATGTTGAAGCGGCGGTAGTGGTTCTTCAGCGGACCTTCCGGACCGAACACCACGCACGAGGCCACGGTTTCCTCGCCCATCGTGTGGCTGATGTCGAAGCACTCGAGCCGCGCCGGCGTCTCGTCCAGTTCCAGCAACCCGCGCAACGCTTCGAAACGCGTGTGCAGCGTCTGCCGGCTGGACAGGCGTGCCAGCAGCGCCGCTTCGGCGTTGCGGGCTGCCAGTTCCACGAAGCGCGCGCGCTCGCCGCGCACCCGCCACTTCAAGGCGACCTCGCGTTCGGCGCGCGCGGAGAGCATTTCCGCGAGTGCCGTCGCGTCCGCGGGCTGCCGCTCGCACACGATTTCCGCAGGCACCGGCTGGTCGAGGTAGTACTGCGCGAGGAACTGGCCCAGCACGTCTGCGGGCAACGCATCGAAGGCCAGTTTCGGAAAATGGTCGCGCGAACCCAGGCTGATGCCGTTGCGGAAGAACAGCACCGACACGCAGGCGATGCCCGCCTCCACCCGGCAGGCGAACACGTCCATGTCCGCGCTCGCACCGCGCACGTAATGGTGCGCCTGCAGGCCACGCAACGTCGCCACCTGGTCGCGCAGCCGCGCGGCGCGCTCGTAATCCTGGCGCGCGCTCGCGGCCTCCATCGATGCCGCCAGTTCGTCGAGCACGCGGGTGTTGCGGCCCTCGAGGAACATCACCGCGTGGCGCACGTCGTCGGCGTACTCCTGCGGATCGATGAGACCGACGCACGGTGCGGTGCAGCGCCCGATCTGGTATTGCAGGCACGGCCGCGTGCGGTTGCGGAAGAAACTGTTCTCGCAGTTGCGGATCCGGAACAGCCGCTGCATCAGGGCAATGCTTTCGCGGACCGCGTGGGCGCTTGGATACGGCCCGAAATAGCGGCCCTTCTCGTGCTTGGCGCCGCGATGGAACACGATGCGGGGGTACGGATCATCCGATACGAAAATGTACGGATAGCTCTTGTCGTCGCGCAACATGATGTTGTAGCGCGGCCTGAGCGACTTGATGAGCTGCGCCTCCAGCAGCAGCGCTTCGCCCTCGGTGCGGGTCAGCGTCACCTCGAGGTGCGCGATCCGCGACACCATCGAGGCGATCCTCGGCTCGAGCTGCGGCTTCAGGAAGTAGCTGCCGACCCGCTTCTTCAGGTTGCTCGCCTTGCCCACGTACAGCAGCGCGTCGTCCGCGTCGAACATGCGGTACACGCCGGGCGAGGTGGTGAGCGTACGAACGAAGGCCTTGCCGTCGAAGGCCACTGCATCGGAAGGCATGGCGGCATTGTAGCCGCGGCGGGTGGCGACTTAGCCGGACAACATGCCTGCGAAACCGCCCTGCGCACCGCAATGAATTTGCATCGCCTGCACGCAGGCTCCTGCGGAAGCTGCATGGGAGGCTGCATGCAGGAAATGCCGTTCGGCTTCCCCGACGGAGCCGGGTCAGCCCAACCTACAAACGGCTTTGTAGCAGTCAGCGTGCAGGCGATCCGCGCGGAACGACCAACGCTGCGCCGCGTTCACGGCGACCGGGACAAGCGCCGCGCCGTCATTCATCCACCGGCACGCGTTCGCAGGTGTGCCGCTCGGGATCGATGCGCAGGATCGCATGGTCGTTGCGGTCCGCGAGCCAAAGCGATCCGGCGGCGAACGACATGCCCTGCGGTTCGTGCAGCGCCCGGTCGAGTTCGAGCGTCGCGAGCTGGCTGCTGAAGGGATCGAGCAGGCACAACCGGTCGTTCATGGTATCGGCCAGGTACACGCGGTTGTCGACGATCGCCACGCCGCAGGGATACGCAAGGCGCGCCTCGCGACCGGCGCCGTCGCGGTTGCCCGGCTCCCACGGCGAGGATCCGGCCAGCGTGGTGAGCGCGAGGTCGGCAAAGCGCAATCGCCGGATGGCATTGCCACCCGCGTCCGCGACCAGCAATTGGCCGGGCATCGATGCCAGCCCCATGGGCTGCGACAGCGATGATTGGCCGCCGATCCCGTCCCGCACTTCGCTGCGACCGTCGCCGGCGATGGTGGCGACCTGCTGGTGGCGCAGGTCCGCCCGCAGGATCTGGTTCTGACCGGTAGCCGCGACGTAAATCACGTCGCCATCGGAGACCACCGCATGCGGCGAATGGATGGCCACCCGCAACCCGCCGCCCTGGGCCTCGACGTTGGTGTAGGCGGCCCTGCCCGCGCCCAGCACCGTTTCCACATCGCCGGTATCCAGCCGTATCCGACGCACGCAATGGTTGCCGGCATCCGCCACGTACAGGACGTTGCGTTCGATCGCCAGCCCCTGCGGGGACTGCAGTCCGCAGGCGGCGAGCTGACCATCCCAGTTTCCGGGCGTGCCCGAGCCGAACTGCCGAAGCACGCGCCCATCATGGCTGCATTCGAGGATGCGGTGATGCGCGGTATCGCTTACGAACAGGCGGGTCTCCGTCGCCAATGCATGCGCCGGGAACGCCAGCGGACCATCCACGTCCATCGGTCCCCCGTTCCGCGGCGCGGAGACCGTGGCTGGGGTTTGCACCGGCTGTTCGTCGCGCAACTGGATGATGGCGTCCTCGATTTCCTGGCCGCGGCCTTCGCCCACCAGCCGCGCCGCCAGCGCGCCATCCACGTCGACCAGCAGGGTGGTAGGCCACGCGCCGATCCCGAACTGTTTCCACGCCGCTCCGTCGTGGTCGTTGGCGACCGGCATCCGGAGGCGCTGGCGCTGCGCAGCCTTCAACACCGTTGCGTCCGACCGTTGCGAGGCGTAGCGGGGCGTATGCACGCAAACCGGCACGAAGGCATCGGGGTGTCTTTTCTCCAACTGGCGCAACTCGCCCAGCAGGTTGACGCTGCTCGTGCTGGCGCCGTTCCAGAACACCACCAGCACGATCTGTCCGCGCGAGTCGCCGAGCCGCACACGCTCGCCACGATTCACCCAGTGCAGCGAACCGGGAAACTCCGGCACCAGCGGGCGCGAACCTCTGCGCGCCACGTCGAATCCAATGTCGCCAGCGATCATCGGAAGGCCCCCCGCGGTCCGGGGTGGGCGCTCCGCAACCGCTCCGCGAGTCCATCCACACCGCGCCGGATCAACTCGAGCGCTGCACGAAAATCCAGCTCGGTACCGGTGTAGGGATCGGGGACGTCGCCGCGGGCGCCCGCCCGCGGCTTTGCCAGTCCGGCGGCAACCAGGAAGCGTTCCGGGACCGGCATCCCGCCCGGAACGCGCCGGCGCAATTCGGCGAGGGTGGCGCGGTCGACGGCAAGCACCGTCGCGAAATGATTGAAGTCGCGATCATGGAACTGGCGCGCACGGTGCGGCGCGAGGTCGTAGCCTTCCGCGCGTGCCGCGGCGACCGCCCGCGGATCCGCGCCCTGGCCGATGTGCCAGTTGCCCAATCCACGCGACGCGACCGGGATCTCCAGTCCGAGCTTCGCGAATTCCGTGCGCGCCACGTATTCGGCCGTCGGCGACCGGCAGATGTTGCCGAGGCAGACGAACAGGACGCCGGCGCGCGGTTGCGTCATCGTCCGTTCGCCCTTTCGCGCAATTCGCGTTCCGCCCGCGCGAGGTCTTCCGGCGTATCGATGCCCGGCGGGAACGGCTCGGGCGTCACCCGCACCGCGATCGGATATCCGTGTTCGAGCGCACGCAACTGCTCCAGCGCCTCGGCCCGCTCGAGCGGGCTCGGTGACAACGCCGCGAACGTTTTCAGGAATCCGGCGCGATAGCCGTAAATGCCGATGTGACGCAGCACCGCGACTCCCTCCGGCATGGCGTGGCGATCGCGCGCCAGGGCATCGCGCACCCACGGGATCGGGGCGCGCGAGAAATACAGCGCCCGCCCGCGCCGGTCGCATACCACCTTGACGCAGTTGGGATCGAACCAACGGTCGATCGATTCGATCGGCGCCGCGAGAGTCGCCATCGGTGCGTCGTCCTCGCACAGTGCCTCTGCCACGGCCCGGATTCCAGCGGCGGGCGCGAACGGTTCATCGCCCTGCAGGTTGACCACCAGGGCATCGGCCGGCCAGCCTTCGCGGGCCGCGCACTCGGCGAGGCGATCACTGCCGCTCGTATGCCCGGGGTGCGTCATGCACACGTCCACCCCACCGCCCTCGAGCGCCCGTACGACCCGCTCATCGTCGGTGGCGACGACCACCCGGGCGGCGCCGGCGGCGCGCGCGCGGCGGACCACGTGGACGATCAGGGGCTCGCCGGCCAGCAGCCGCAGCGGCTTGCCCGGCAAACGGGTCGAACCGTGACGCGCCGGAATGGCGACGATGAAATCCGCGGCCCCACTCACGCGGCCGCCTGTCCGGGCCCGCGCGCCGGCTGTGGTTTCGGCCGGGGCCTGCGGGCCAGTTCACCCCCGCAATTCGGGCAGACCTCCTGCATCGCGCTCGCGCAATCGGGGCAGAAGGTGCACTCGTGCACACAGATGTAGGCCTCGCCGTCCGGCGCCAACCCGGCGTGGCAGTGCTCGCATTCAGTGCGCATCTGAAGTGCCATTGCGCCTCCTCGCCTCGTCCTGTCGGGTGTCGCGCTCGAGGGTAACCCGGAAGCACGCCGGACCGAGCGCTTCGGTCGTGCCGGTCCGCCAGGTTGCGACCGACGGCCGCGACCCCCAGTCGGAGGCGAGCGCCGGCAACACGACCTCGGCGGCGACGATGTGGCGCGCGAGCCGATGGGTAACCAGCAGCGACAACTGATCGACTTCGCCGCCGTCCAGCAACTCTACCGCGCGCACCGGCGCCAACGCGTCGCCCTCCGCGGTGACCGGGCGCACCCCCGCCGCGCGCGCCTCGCGGCGCAGCAATTCGATTCCCAGCAATTCGTGGTCGCCCTCGTGGCGCAGCCAGCGGATCACGCCGACCATCCAGTCGCGCTCGCCCGCATCGTCCTCGATCGGGGCGAGCCCGACCAGCTCTCCGATGCGCATCCGCAGGCCCTCCGCCGCATTCAGGCGTATCCGGTAGCCACCCTCGCTCTGGTCGAGCACTTCGCCGCGAAAAACCGGCGGGCGGCTGGTGTCGGAGGCAGCCATCCAGGCCGATGCCAGTTCGTGTGTACCGATCATGATCGCATCACCGTGCACGGCCCGCACGAAGGTCGCGAATTCGGTATTGCCCGCGAGCACGTAGTGGAGCGCGTGCATCCCGACGACGACGTCGAGCACATGCCGCGCGGCCAGGCGGATGTGTCCGCGCGGCGCGGTTCCCCAGCCCGCGCGCAGGCGCTCGAGGAAGCACACGCTGGTCGTGCAACGGCCGCCGCCCGGCTGCGGCAGGTCGATGGGGTCGACGCCGGGGGGCAGCAGCGCGGTGCGCTCGTCGATCAACCGCTGCACCGGCGCGACGTCCACGGCCAGCACCCCGGGCCCAGCGGCGAGCCGGTCGTCGGCGATGTAGCCGGGCCCGGCATCGCCGTCGGTGTCGACACCGACGCCCTGCTCGCCTGCGCGCGCGAGTGCAAGCGGCCCGGCGAGGCAGCGGACGGCCCGCCGCGCATCCTGCAGTTCGCGCGCGGAAAATCGATAGGGATTGCTCATGGCCAGCAACAGCAGGTGCGCGTACGCCTCACGCGCCGACAGCGGTGCGCCCTCCGGGAGCGGATCGTCCACGACTTCCTGGGCGACGCCGAGCTCGCACGCGAACGCATGCAGCGCATGGATGCGCCGCCACACGCCGGCCGGCGGGGCCTGGTAGCGACGGTACGACCAGATCAGCACGCGGTCTGCGTGCACGAGGCCGCGCACCGCGGCGATCGCCACCATGCGGGACCTGAATCTCGGCAACCTGCCGGCCGGTGCGCACAGCTCGTGCAGGCCGAGCGCATAGCCCCCCACCAGTTTCCATTGCAGGCGCTGCGCGGCCTCGGCCTGGTCGGCGGCCGCCTCGGACAAAGGGTGCGACTCGATACCCAGCCGATTGTCGATCCCGGCGCAGACGTTCTCCACCGCGACGCGCAACGGCTCCATGGCGGCGATGCGATCGGCCCCGGTCCAGGTGGTCGCGAACATGCCATCGAGGATCTGCTCGACTTCGCGGGCGGCGTGTTCAGGGTTGGCAAGCGGCAGCGCGGCGACGGCCTCACGCGTCGCCTTGCCGCCGGCACGGCGGGAACGCCCCGGCGGCAGGCGCGCCGGCAGGTCTTCGATGAGGCGCTGATAACTGTCCATCGAGACTACAGTTCCCCCCTGTGGATCACGGGTCGGCTGATGGCGTCGGCCCACCCCCCATTTTAGCCTTGAACCGGAAGCCAAGGCCGCCGAACATGGCTGCGTGAAAACAGTCATGCACGGCGCGCGCCAATCCCCGGCCACGGCCTTCCGGCCGCTCGCCCAACAGGCACTGTCGCGCGCGGCCGGCGCGCCGTTGTCGCTGGGCAACCGCGTGGACCTCCTGATCGACGGGCGCGCGAATTTCGACGCATGGCTCGAAGCGATCTCAGGAGCCCAGCACAACATACTGTTCGGGAACTACATTTTTCGAAACGATCCGGTCGGACGCGAGTTCATACAGGCGCTGGCGGGACGTGCCCGCGCCGGCGTGCGGGTGCATGTGCTGCACGACTGGCTGGGGTGCCTCGGCCACTTGCGCTCGAGCTTCTGGGAACCGCTGCGCGCGGCCGGCGGTGAAGTACGGACCTACAATCCATTCGACCCCTTGAGCCCGTTTGGCTGGATCAACCGGGACCACCGCAAGCTGCTGACGGTCGATGGCCGGGTCGGGTTCGTATCGGGTGTCTGCGTCAGCGCCGCGTGGCTCGCCGACCCGGGGCGCCGGCGCGATGCCTGGCGCGACACCGGCATCGCCTTGCGCGGGCCGGCGGTCGCCGACCTCGAGCGGGCATTCGCCGACACCTGGGCGACACTCGGCACCCCGGTCGAGATGGGCGCCGCACCCGTCGACGCTGCCGCGGCGCCGGCCGGCGACGTCGCCCTCCGGGTGATCGCGACCCAGCCCTCCAGCACCGGAACCTACCGGCTGGACCAGTTGATCGCGGCGCTCGCACGGGAGCGCCTGTGGCTGACCGACGCGTACTTCATCGGCGTGGCGCCCTACGTCAGCGCGCTGACCAACGCGGCCCGCGATGGTGTGGACGTGCGCCTGCTGGTACCCGGCGCCTCGGACGTGCCGCTGGTGGCCGCGCTCTCGCGCACCGGCTACCGCGCGCTGCTGGAAGCAGGCATCCGCATCTACGAATGGAACGGTCCGATGCTGCACGCCAAGACCGCGCTGGCGGACGACCGTTGGGCGCGGGTCGGCTCCACCAACCTCAACATCGCAAGCTGGCTCGGCAATTGCGAGATCGACGTCGCGATCGAGGATCCCGGATTCACCGGCCTGCTCGCCCGGCAATACGAGCGGGACCTCGAGCACGCCACCGAGATCGTGCTGTCGCGCAGGCGCGCGCGGCCGGTGAGCCCCACCCCTCACCACCGCATCGGCGGACACGGCAGCGCCGGCCGCAGCGCGGTCGGTGCGATGCGGATGGCGAGCACCCTGGGCGCCGCCCTCGGGAACCGGCGCGTGCTCAGCGAAACCGAGACCCGTCCGCTGCTCGGCGGCGCGCTGCTGTTGCTCGCGATCGCGGTGGTCGCGGCGTTGTGGCCGGTGGCGATTGCCTGGCCGCTGGGCGCGCTCGCCGCATGGATCGGCGTTTGCCTCGCGGTGCGCTGGGGACGGCTGCACTGGCGTCGCCATGCTGCGGATCCGAAGGGACGCGCATCCGACGAATCCTCCCGCACGCGGTCGCCAGACGATGGCGCTTGACCCCTCCGCGGTCGGCGCCCGCCGCGTGCTGACGCCCTCGGCGCTCAACCGGCTGGTGCGCGAATTGATCGAAGGCGCGCTGCCGATGGCCTGGATCGAAGGCGAGGTGTGCAACTTCGTGCGCGCCGCGTCCGGCCACTGGTATTTCTCGCTGAAAGACGCCGCGGCCGAGGTGCGCTGCGCGATGTTCGCCCGCGAAAACGCGCGGCTACGGTTCCAGCCGGGCAACGGGGTACGGGTCCTGGCGCGCGCGCGGGTCAGCCTGTACGAACCGCGCGGCAGCTTCCAGTTGATCGTCGAGACAATGGAAGACGCCGGTGAAGGCGCGCTCCGGCGCGCGTTCGAGTTGCTGAAGGCGAAGCTTCAGGCGGAAGGCCTGTTCGATGAAACCCGGAAGCGCCGGCTGCCGGTGTTTCCCCGCCGCCTCGGCGTCGTCACCTCGGCCAGCGGCGCGGCAGTGCGAGACGTGTTGTCGGTGGCACGGCGGCGCTTCGCGTTGACCGAGATCGAAGTGCTGCCGGTGCTGGTACAGGGCAGCGAGGCGCCGGCGCAGATCGCCTCCATGGTGCACAAGGCGGCGAACGCCGGGCGCTACGACGTGCTGCTCGTGACCCGCGGCGGCGGCTCGCTGGAGGACCTCGCGGCCTTCAACGACGAGCGTGTGGCCCGCATGATCGCCGCCAGTGCGGTGCCGGTGGTGTCCGCGGTCGGCCACGAGATCGACTTCTCGATCTGCGACTTCGTCGCCGACCTGCGCGCGCCGACGCCGTCCGCGGCGGCGGAGCTGATCCTCCCGGATGGCGACGCGCTGGCGCGGACGCTCGCACACCTGGAGGCGCGCTCAAGGCAGGCGTGGAGCCGGCACCTCCAGGCGGTGATGCAGCGGCTCGACCACGCCTGCGCGCGCTTGAACGCGCAACATCCGGGGCGGCGGCTCGCGCTTGGTCGCGACCGGATGCTCGCGCTGCGCGAGCGGTTGCTGCGCAGCGAGGCGCTCGTACGCGAGCGGGCCCTCGCGCGCACGGCCACGGCGCACGACCGGCTGTTCTTCCGGCATCCCGCGGGGCGCCTTGAGCAACTCGAGCGGCGCGGCGCAGATCTCGGAAGGCGCCTCGAGGCGGCGTGGCAGCGCGCGAGGGAGCGGCGGCGCCAGCGGCTCGTGGAGCTCGCGCGGGCGCTCCACGCGATCAGCCCGCTTGATGTCCTGAAGCGCGGCTACGCAATCCTCTTCGACGAATCCGGCACGGTGCTGCGTTCGGTGCACGACACGCGACCGGGCACGACCCTGCGCGCGCGCCTCGCCGATGGCGAATTGCCGCTGCGGGTCGAGCAGCCGCCCCGGCAGTGAAAATCTCACATCGCGAAATCGGACACGGATCAAAGCGGATGGTTACGAATCCGG
>JAICJG010000052.1 GCA_025928585.1 Rhodanobacteraceae bacterium | reverse complement strand
TCGCCGGCTGCCATGCCCCGAGCGCGCGCGCGGCACGCGCCCGCCTCAATCGCGTCTTCCGCCGCCTGCGCCAAGCCGACGACGTTGTAGGTTGGGCTGACCCCGGACTTGGTCCGGGAGAAGCCCAACAGCCGCCGCGCCGATGGCGGGGCATGAACCACAACCTTCGTCGGGCTTCGCCCGACCCTCGTTGGGCTTCGCTGCGCTCAGCGCCAACCTGCGGGCGTCAATCCTGCTCGGGATGCAGGTTCGCCGGCTGCCATGCCCCGAGCGCGCGCTCGGCACGCGCACGTCCCAGCTCGATCAGCTCGGACGCGCGGTAGAACTCGTACACCGCGCTGGCGTTCCGCGGCACCTCGATCACCAGATCCGGCCGATCCGCGGCGAGGCGGAAACTGGTGAGATTTTCCTGCATCAGGTCCAGTGCCTGGGTGAGCGTGGCGGTCCAGCCGGGCTCACTGCCGGTTTCCGCATGCGAGGCGACGGTGCGCTTGACGTACGCCGCGATCTTGCTGCGCAAACCCCGGCGCGGCCTGGGCACCGCCACCGGCGGGGAAGCGAGAGCCTCGGGCGGGCCGTTGGCGTTGATCGCCATCGTGTAGTCACTCGGCGTCTGCAGCAGCGGCGTCAGCGGCAGCGGATTCATGAGTCCGCCGTCCACCAGGCGATGGCCGTGCAGCGGATGCGGGCGGAAGATCGTCGGGATGGCGATCGAGGCCCGGATCGCATCGAACAGCGAACCCCGTGAAAGCCAGACTTCGCGCTCGCGATCGAGATCGGTCGCGACGGCGGTGAAGGCGATCGGCAGTTCCTCGATCTCGACGTCGCCGATCAATTCGCGCAGCACCCCGATGATGCGCTCGCCCTTGATCAGCCCGGCGCCCGAGAGCGTCCAGTCGACCAGCTTCAGCACGTCCATCTTCTGCAGCGCGACCACCCAGTCGCGGTACACCTCGAGCTTGCCGGCGGCGTAGATCCCGCCGATCAGCGCACCCATCGAACTGCCGGACACGCCGACGATCCGGTAGCCCGCGGCCTCGATCGCTTCGATCGCGCCGATGTGCGCCAGCCCGCGCGCGCCGCCGGTGCCCAGCGCCAGCGCCACGGTGGGCCTGTCGCGCACCGGCACCGCGAGCGCGTGGTGGCGGTTCACGGCGCCGCTTGCTCGTAGCCGTCGAGCGCGAGCTTGTGCATGATCCGGATTTCCTCGCGCAACGATTGCGGCGCCACCACTTCGGCGTCCGGCCCGTAGCGCAGGATGTCCATCACGAGCTCACGCGATTGCGCGTAGGGCACTCGCAGCTCGTAGCGGCCGTCGTCGAGCCAGCGACCTTCCTGCAGTGAATGCCAGTGCTCGTCGGCGACCCAGCGTGCCGCGCGCGCGGAGAAGCGGATCGTCGCCCACGCCTTGGGCGCACCGGCGAAGATGCCGTAGCTCGAGGCGAGGGTGTCGTCGAGCTCCCTCTCGTCGCGGTCGATCGCGGGCCTGTCCACCATCTCGACCTCGCCGATGCGGTCGACCGCGAAACTGCGCAGCGCCTCGCGGTCGTGGTCCCACGCGTCCAGATACCAGTTGTCACGGTAGTGCGTCAGCCGCTGCGGCGACACGTGGCGTACGCTGTCGGCACCGGTGGTGCGCGCGCGGTAACGGAACTTCAGTTGCCGTCGCGCAAGCACCGCGCTTGCGACCGCGCGGAACACCTGCTGGTTGAGCTTGCGCGAACCCCAGGGCACCACCCGGATGCGCTCCATCGGCTGCTGGGTGGTGCCGGAGTGTGCGTTGAGCAGCTTTTCGACGCGTTCCCGAAACGGCGCCAGCGCATCGGCCAGCACGCCCGGATCCGAGCGTCGCACCAGCGCTTCCAATGCCACCAGCGCCGAGAGCTCTTCACTGGTCAGCCACAGGCCGGGCAACTCGAAGCGATCGCCCTCGCCCTCGGCATAGCGGTAGCCGCGGCCCTCCGGATCGCTGTCGAGCGGCGCACCCAGGGCGTCGCGCAGGAACGCGATATCCCGATACAACGTCGCGCGCGAGCAATCCAGTTCCTCGCGCAGGCGCTCGACCGCGACCGGGTGGCGGTGCGATTGGAAAATCCGGTGCAGGGTCAGAATGCGCTCGTAGCGATCCATCCGCGCAGCATGCCGCGCGTCGCGATTGGCGGCAAGCGCGGGCTCGACCAAGGCATCGACATGACCGCCGTTCGCCCTGAGCGTAGACCCCAAGGGGTCGGAGTCGGAGGGCCTTGCGCCGCCGTGCTTCGACTTCGCTTGCTTCGCAAGCTACGCTCAGCACGAACGGGCGACCCACACGGCTGCTTGACCGAACATGCCACACAAGAACCTCAAGCTCAACGAACCCACCGGCGATGAAGTCAAGACCACCACGTGCTACATGTGCGCGTGCAGATGCGGAATCCGCGTGCACCTGAAGAACGGCCGCGTCCGCTACATCGACGGTAATCCCGACCACCCGGTCAACCGTGGCGTGATCTGCGCCAAGGGTTCGTCCGGAATCATGCAGCATTATTCGCCGGCGCGTCTGCGCAAGCCGCTGCTGCGGGTGGGTGAACGCGGGGAACGCAAGTTCCGGGAAATCGGCTGGGACGAGGCGCTGGCGCTCGCCACGCACTGGCTTTCCGGCATCCGCGCGCGCAATCCGGATGAATTGGCCTTCTTCACCGGACGCGACCAGTCGCAGGCGTTGACCGGCTGGTGGGCGCAGCAGTTCGGCACCATCAATTACGCCGCGCACGGCGGGTTCTGTTCGGTCAACATGGCCGCGGCCGGCATGTACACCTTCGGCGGTTCGTTCTGGGAATTCGGCGAGCCCGACTGGGAGCACACGAAGTACCTGATGCTGTGGGGAGTGGCCGAGGACCACGATTCCAACCCCATCAAGCTGGGGCTCGGAAAACTGAAGGCGCGCGGCGCCAAGATCGTCGCGATCAATCCCGTGCGCAGCGGCTACGGCTCGATCGCCGACGAATGGGTGCCGGTGAACCCCGGGACGGACGGCTTGCTGGCGGGCGCGTTGATCCACGAATTGCTGCAGCGCGATCGCGTGGACTTCGATTTCCTCGTCCGCTACACCAATGCGCATCACCTGGTGATCCGCGCTCCGGGCGCGGCGGATGACGGCTTGATTGCGCGGGATGCGGAGGGGCGTCCGTTGTGCGCGGTGCGCGATTTTTCTGGTCGTCGTTCCGGGGCCGCCGAAGGCGGAATCCGGGATCCGGTGTCTTTCCATCCAAGTACCAAGACGCTGGATTCCGGATCGTCGCCGCGCGACGTCCGGAATGACGAGAAAAACCAGTGGGATTTTGCGCTGAACGACGCCACGCAACCCGACATTTCTCCGCTGATCGCCGGTACCTACACCCTGCCCGACGGACGCCAGGCGGTACCGGCGTTCCAGCTCATCGCCGAGCGGTTTCTCGCCGACGACTATGCGCCTGACCACGTGGCCGAACGTTGCGGCGTGGAGGCGGCGACCATCCGCCGGCTCGCCGCGGAGCTCGCGCAGGTCGCATTCGAAGAAGCTATCGAGCTACCCATCGCGTGGACCGACACCCATGGCCGCCAGCACGACACCATGCTCGGGCGCCCGGTCTCGATGCACGCGATGCGCGGCATCGCGGCACACGCCAACGGCTTCCACACCTGCCGCACGATCCATGTCCTGCAGATGCTGCTGGGCGCGATCGACACACCCGGAAGCTTTCGTTACCAGCCGCCCTACCCGAAACCCGCGCCCCCCGGCAACCAGCCGGCGAAATCGCGCAAGCCCGACGGCACGCTCGACGGCAATCCGCTCGGCTATCCGCAGTCACCGGACGATCTGCTGGTCGATGCCGATGGCAAGCCGCGCCGGATCGACCATGCCTTCAGTTGGGAATACCCGCTGGCGGCGCACGGACTGCTGCAGTCGGTGATCCGCCATGCGGTGGACGGCAATCCGGCGAGGATCGACACGCTGTTCCTGTTCATGGCGAACATGGGCTGGAACTCGGCAATGGATACCACACTGACGCGCAAGCTGCTGTGCGAGCGTGACGCAAATGGCGAGTACAAGATCCCGCACATCATCTACGCCGACGCCTATGACTCGGAAACGGTGGCGTTCGCCGACCTCGTGCTGCCGGACACGACGTACCTCGAACGCTACGACTGCATCAGCCTGCTGGATCGTCCGATCAGCGACGCCGAATCGGCGGCCGACGCGATCCGCCGGCCGGTGGTCGCACCCGACCGCGACGTGCGGCCCTTCCAGGACGTGCTGCTGGACCTCGGCACACGGCTGAAACTGCCGAACATGGCCGATGCCGACGGTCAGCCGGTCTACCGGGATTACGCCGACTACATGGTGCGCCACGAGCGCACGCCCGGCGTGGGGATGTTGGCCGGTTGGCGCGGCGCGGATGCATCGAAAACCGGCAAGGGCGAGCCGAACCCCGGCCAGTTGCAGCGCTACCTCGAGCACGACTGCTTCTTCGAAGCACGAGTGCCGGAAGCCGGCGCGTACTACCGGATGGCGAACCGCGATTACCTCGAGTGGGCGCAATCGATGGGCTTCGTCGCCTCGCCCGCGCCGATCACGATGCAGTTGTACTGCGAGGTCCTGCAGCGCTTCCGGCTGGCCGCGCGGGGCCACGGCGCGGTGCAGCCGCCGGAATCCGAACGCGCGCGCGTCGCGAGGTATTTCGACCCGGTGCCTTTCTGGTACGCGGGAAATGAAGGAGAAACGCACCCCTCTCCCCTCGGGAGAAAGGCGGGGTGCGAGGATCCGATGTCGCGCAATGGTCCAGAGGGCACCGAACCCTCGTCCGGCGCTTCGCGCAAAGGAAAAGGCGGCGCTGTCGCGCCCCTTCTCCCGGAGGGAGAAGGGAAAACCGCGTTTCCGCTCTCCGCGATCACCCAGCGACCGATGTTCATGTACCACGCCTGGGGCTCGCAGAACCGCTGGCTGCGACAGATCGCCGCGCGCAACGTGTTGTATGTGCATCCCGCCACACTGGCCGCGGCGGCGATCGGCGATGGCGATTGGGCGTGGATCGTCTCGCCGCGCGGGCGCATGCGGGTGCAGGTCCGCACACACGCCGGCTGCGCGCCCGGCACCGTGTGGACGTGGAACGCCGTGGGCAAGCGACGGGGCGCCTGGAAGCTCGCCGAAAACGCGCCGGAGGTGGCCGACGGTTTCCTGCTGAACCACCTCATCGGGGAACGCGCGGCCGACCGCGCCTACGCCAATGGCGATCCGGTCACCGGCCAGGCCGCATGGTTCGACCTCAAGGTGCGGCTGGAACCGGACCCGGATCCGGGGGCGCCTGGACACCGGGTGGAACTCGCCGTCTGAACGAAATTTTTGCAGGGGCGTGGCAAGCTCCCATTGCCGCCGTGCCGGCTGCGGGTGCGGACACCGGTGCGGAACGGCGGCAGAATGGACGTTCACGCGCATCACCAGGCGGAATGCACGGGTCTGGATCGGGGGAGAGCAAGTTGCCTGAACACGCGTTCGCATCGAGGGCTGGCCCATGACGTGGCAGGCATGGGCCACCGCGGGCATCATCGTGTTCGCGATGGTGCTGTTCGCCAGCGAACGGGTCCGCGTGGACCTGGTCGCGCTGATCACGCTCGGCCTGCTGGTCGCGCTCGGCATCGTCACCCCCGACCAGGCGTTGTCCGGTTTCGCCAACGAGGCCACGGTGACGGTTGCGGCGATGTTCGCGCTGGCGCTCGGCATCGAACGCTCGGGCGCGCTCGAACCGATCATCCGGATGCTGTCGCGAATCCGGAATCCGTGGCTGCTTACGCTCGGCATCATGGTGGCGACCGCCCCCCTCGGCGCGTTCATCAAGAACACCGCGCTGGTGGCGACCTTCCTGCCGCTGACGTTGCGGATTTGCCAGCGCACCGGCACTTCGCCCGCGCGGGTGCTGATGCCGATGGCGTTCGCGGCCCAGATGGGCGGTGTCTGCACGCTGGTCGGCACTTCCTCCAACCTGCTGGTCGATTCGCTCGCGCAGAAGCAGGGACTGCAACCTTTCGGGATCTTCGAGTTCACGCCGCTCGGGGTATTGCTGGCGATCGCCGGCATCGCCTACATGATGATCATCGGCCGCTGGCTGCTGCCCAAGCACATCAATGCCGAATCGTCCGCGGCGCTGCAGGTCGGCAAGTACGTCACCGAACTCAAGCTGATGTCGGACTCGCCGCTGGTCGGGCAGACGATCGCCGAGGCCAGGCTCGGCGATCGCGGCGTCTATCCACTGGAGCTCCTGCGCGGCGAGCAGCACATGTGGTCGCCGCGGACCCAGAAGCTCAGCGTGGGCGACGTGCTGCTGGTCCGGGGCGAGTGGGAAAAACTGGAGGAGTTCCGCAAGCAGGCCGGCCTCGAACTGAATCCGGAATTCACCCACGTCGATGGCAACGGCGCAGCCAACGTGATGGTCGAGGCAATGGTTGCGCCGGCGAGCCTCGCCGAGGATCGCACCCTGCGCGACCTGGACCTGCTGCCGAACTACCAGGCGACCGTGCTTGGCATCCACCGACGCGGACACCTGCTGCGCGACCAGATCCGCGACGTCGCGTTCCGCACCGGCGACGTGCTGATGCTGTTGCTGCCCAACGACGAGATCAAGCGCCTGCGCCATGACGACCGGTTCGTGGTGCTGCACGAGCGCGACGACGTGCGCCGGCCGCCGCACAAGGCCATCGTCGCCGTGGCGATCATGGCCGGTGTCATCATCGTGTCGGCGCTGCGCTGGCTGCCGATCCCGATCGCGGCCATCTGCGGGGTCGCGGCGATGGCGCTGACGCGCTGCTTCGGACGCAAGGAAGTCTACGAAGGGATGGACTGGAAGATCATCATCATGCTCGGCGCGATCCTGCCGCTCGGCCTGGCGATGGAGACGACCGGGCTGGCGCACATGGTGGTGAACGGCGCGCTGGACATGGTTGGCACCCATGGGCCGCTCGCGGCGCTGCTGATGGTGTACGTGCTCACGGCGCTGCTGACCGAACTCATGGGTCACAACCCGTCGGTGGTGCTGATGGTCGGCATCGCCGTCAGCGTCGCTCATGCGGTGCATGCCGATCCTCGGCCGTTCGTCGTGGCGGTGGCATTCGCAGCCGCGACGTCGTTCGCGACGCCGGTCGGGTACCCGACCAACACGATGGTGTATTACGCTGGCGGGTACCGCTTCCTCGACTTCACCAAGGTCGGCGTACCGCTGATCGGGCTGTTTTGCGTGCTGTCGATGCTCCTGATTCCGAAGATCTGGCCGTTTTGACTTGTGCTCGGTTCCGCGTTGACATCCATTCCCTGGTTTCGCGTGACGCTCGCCCCATTCCGGGCGACCCGGACCGCTGCGCGATCCGGGGTGCATGGCATCCATGCCTTTTTCCGCGCGCCTCCGGGACAGGCGGGCGAAGCGCCGTGGCGGGCCTTGCCGCGCGAGAGGACTCGGGTAGCCGCCGTCGGCGCGATCTACGCGCCTTTGCACGGGGCCGAGAAGCGCTACTTCTGCCGGAACAAAAGTAGCCCGCTCGCCGCCGCGGCGACCCGAACCCCCGCGGAACAACACCCATGACCCGTCTGCCCCCGCCTGCGAACAAAAAGCTGGGGTTGGTGATCGACCTCGACACCTGCGTGGGCTGCCACGCCTGCGCCGTCGCGTGCAAGGAATGGAACGACGGCGGCGCCTTCGGGCCGCTGCCCGACGACGATCCGTATGGCGCCGAGCCGCACGGGGTCTGGTTCAATCGGGTGCACAGCTACGAGGTCACCGGACCCGGGACCCGGGACCCGGCACCGGCCGCCCCCAAGCTTCCTGATCCAAGTGCCAGCGGCCGACGGGCAAGTGCGGTGCAAAGCAGGGAATCGTGCACCGCGGAGGCTCCGGTCCCCGGCCCGCGGTCCCCGGTCCCGCAAATGGTCCATTTCCCGCGCTCGTGCCTGCATTGCGAGACGCCGGACTGCGTGACGGTGTGCCCGACCGGCGCGAGCTACAAGCGCGCCGAGGATGGCATCGTGCTGGTCGACGAAGACAAGTGCATCGGCTGCCAATTGTGCGCGTGGGCGTGTCCGTACGGGGCGCGGGAGATCGCACTGCCGCCGGCGAAACCGCGTGCATCCGACGCCGGCCACAAGGACAGCAAGCGCGGCACGATGCAGAAGTGCACGCTGTGTGTCGATCGCATCTACAACGAAACCCTCGACGAGCGTGATCGGCAACCGGCCTGCGTTCTGGCCTGCCCGACGCGCGCGCGGATGTTCGGCGACCTCGGCGATCCCGAGTCCACGGTTTCGAAAGTGGTCGCCGAACGGGGCGGCTACGCCCTGATGCCGGAGTTCGGCTACCGGCCGGTGAACCGCTACCTGCCGCCGCGTCCGCGCCGTGAAGGTGCGCACGCAGCGGCCGCGGTCGAGGCACCGACGGAAGCCATCCTCGACACCGAACGGCTGCCGCCGCTGCTGCGCTGGCTGGACAAGGCGTTGTCGCGATGAGGCCCGCGCTGCCGGTGATCCTGTTCACGGTGTTGAGCGGTGCAGGCTACGGATTGTGGTGCCTGCTCGGGATCGCGCTGGCGGCGGGCATCTACCCGCTCCCGGGAGCGGGGATCCTGGTGCCGCTCGGCTTCGGCTTCGTGCTGGTGAGCGCAGGGCTGGTCGCCTCGACGGCGCATCTGGGGCGACCCGGGCGGGCCTGGCGCGCGCTCAGCCAGTGGAGTACTTCGTGGCTGTCGCGCGAAGGGATTGCCTCGCTCGTGACGTACCTGCCGATGCTGGCGGTCGGTTGGCTCGCGCATTCGGGCCATGCGGGCTGGTCCCTCCGCGCCGCCGGTGCCTGCCTCGCGCTCGGCGCGCTCGCGACGGTCGTGTGCACCGCGAACATCTACCGCTCGCTGAAGACGGTCCGGGCGTGGCGCTTGCCGCAAGTGCTGCCCTTGTACCTCGCATTCGCGGTGCTGTCGGGCGGCCTGTGGCTGTGGGCGTGGCTCGCGCTCGCGTCCGCACGTTCCGTGACGCTCGCGTTCCCGCTCGGCCTGCTGGCGCTCGCGGTGATCGCGGCCGTGGCCAAGACCGCTTACTGGCGGAGCATCGACTGCACGCCCCCGCTGAGCGCCGGGGATGCGACAGGACTCCGGCACCTCGGCCAGGTCCGCGGGTTCGAGGGACCTGCCAGCGAGGAGAGTTATCTCACCCACGAAATGGCCTTCGTGCTCGCGCGCAAGCATTCCCGTCGTTTGCGCAAGGCCGCGGTGATCCTGTTCGCCGACCTCCCGGTAGTCGGCATTGCAGTCGTGTTGCCCTACGACGCCGCCTGGATCGCGCCGCTACTGGCGATCCTGTGTCTCGCGGGATTGTTCATGGAACGCTGGCTGTTCTTCGCCGAAGCGCGCCATGCGGTCGCCGCCTATTTTCCGCAGCGCAGATCCTGAGGCGGGCGATCCGCATCACGAAAAGTTAACATAGGTTCAGTGGCCGCGGGGCAGCCTTCCCTGTGGCGCTGCAGGCAACAACCCTCGAGGATTTGAAATGAAAGCAACCCGGCTTCTTGCCGCCATAGCCGCCGTCGGCCTTCCGGCCCTCGCGCTTGCCGCCCCGCCCGCTTCGAACTGGAGTGGCAGCGGCGAATTCGGCCTGGCCAACTCCACCGGCAACACCCAGTCCCTGAACGTGGATGCCAAGTTCAGGCTCACCTTCGAAAACGACATCTGGAAGGACACCTTCTTCCTCGACGCCGATCGCGCCAAGAGCGACAGCAAGTCACCGGTCGTCGTCAATGGCGTGGTGGTCGGGGAAACCAGCAACTACCAGACCACCGCGAATCATTTCGACGCGGGCGGGTCGCTTGGCTACAAGTTCAACCCGCGCTCCTACATGATCGCCGCGGGCCGCTACGACCATGACGACTTCGCACCCAACCGCTGGCAGGAAGTGGCCTCGATCGGCTTCGGCTACATCCTGTTCAAGACCGGGCGCAGCGAGCTCTCGGTCGAGGCCGGCCCCGGTTACAAGCGCTACCAGCCGCAGACCTATAACAAGGTCGACACCAGCGTGAGCCCCCCGGTGGTGACGCAGGTGACCCCGCCGCTGCAGGACGAGGTGATCGGCCGCGGTCTCGGCGACTACAAGCTCGCGCTCACCGACAGCGTCAGCCTGCAGGAAACCTTCCTCACCGAGGCCGGCAGCGGCAACCAGTACTACCAGAACGACCTCGGCCTGGCGGTGGCGATGACCAAGACCCTCGCGCTCAAGATCGCGTACGAAAACCGCTTCAACTCGAACATCGTGCCGGGCACCAGACACCTGGACAGCCTGCTGACGACCAACCTGGTGTACAACTTCGGCAGGGGGCAGTAGGAGCGGAGAGCGGGGAGCAGCGGAGCGTCACGCTCCCGCCCCTGCCACGGACAGCGCCGACCGGAAGCGGCGCGGGACGACGTCACCCGCGCGAACGCAACAACGCGTCCGCGCCTTGCCCTTTCAACAACCGTGCGACCTGGCGACCCAATGCAGCCGGGTCGCTGCCTTGCGCGTCGGCACGCAGCAAACGTCCGTCACCCGCATCGCCCAGCAAACCGTGCAGGTGGAAAGTGCCGTCCGCGCGGGTTTCGCACCAGGCGCCGAGCGGCATCGTGCAGTCGCCGCCCAGTTCTGCGTTGAGCGCCCGCTCCGCCGCGACCGCGCGGCGGGTGCCGGCGTCATCCAGCGGCGCGAGCAGCGCGGCGGCGCGCGGGTCGCCGGCGCGGGCCTCGACTGCAATCGCGGCCTGCCCGGGCGCCGGCAACCATGCGGGCGGCGCCAGCCGCGCCCGGATGCGTTCGGCCCACCCCAACCGCTGCAACCCCGCGACGGCCAGCACGATCGCCGCGTACTCGCCGCGATCCAGTTTGGCGAGCCGGGTGCCGACATTGCCGCGCAGGTCGGCGATCTCGAGGTCCGCCCGCCGGGCGCGCAACTGGGCGGCGCGCCGCAGCGAAGAAGTGCCCACCCGCGCGCCCACGGGGAGTGCGTCGATCGAGTCGAAATCGTTGCTGACCCAGGCATCGGCGCAGTCGGCGCGGGCGAGGATCGCCACCAGCGAGAACCCGGCGGCGAGCCGCGCGGGCACGTCCTTCAGCGAGTGCACGGCAAGGTCGGCGCGGCCATCGGCGAGCGCGACTTCGAGTTCCTTGAGGAACAAGCCCTTGCCGCCGATCGCCGCGAGCGAACGGTCGAGCACTTCGTCGCCACGGGTCGTCAGCGGCAAGAGCTCCACCACGAGGCCCGGGTGCGCCTCGCGCAGGCGCTCCGCGACATGCTCTGCCTGCCAAAGGGCCAGCGGGCTCTTGCGGGTGGCGACGCGTAAAACGGCGGGTGGCATCGGTGGTGGAACGTCGCGGAAGTTCGGGTCCGCCAGTATCGCATCGATCCGCAGGTGCCGGTTCTCCGCCGGCCAGGAAGACCACCATGGCACCGGCTTTCCTCTGCGCCCGGGTTGCCGGGACGGCGTCGATGGCTGCCGGCGACGGCAAGGCGGTTCGCGCCATTTCTTTCCGCCGCCGCGCGCGGAATGACGTTGCGCCGTCGGGCTACGCGGACGCCCGCAGCCTGCTCCAGAGGAGCAGCCGGCTGGCGAACGCCGGCACCCGCCACACGAGATACGCCATCACCAACGCGTTCAGCACCGCCACCAGCAGGAACAGTTGCGGAATCGTGAGACCGGCGCGCAGCAGGCCGATCCCGAAGATTGCGGCGGCCACCAGGAACACCGCGTTGATGATGTTGTTGCCGGCGATCACCCGCGACAGCTCGTGGCGCGCGCTCCGCGCCTGCACCAGCGCGAACAGCGGCACGATGAACAAGCCCGCGGACACGCCGATCAGCGCAAGGTCCAGCGCCAGCCATCCGCCTCCCGGCGAGCGCAGGAACGCAAGCCAGTTCGCGCCGCGGGTCGCGACCGCCGCATGCCGGGTGACATAGAGGAGGACCCCGAACACGGTCATCCCGAGCGCGCCGAGCGGCACCAGTCCGATTTCGAGCTCGTGGCGGGACAGGCGCTCGCACAGCAGCGAGCCGACGGCGATGCCGACCGAGAACAGGGCGAGCACCAGGACTTCGACACTGGCGTCGCCACCGAGGTAGAGCCGCGTGTAGTTCGGCAGCTGCGCGGTGACCACGCCGCCGAAGAACCAGAACCACGAAATCCCGAGCACGGCGGTGAACACGCGGCGGTCCTTGACGGTGATCTTCAGGACCCGCGCACTTTCGGTGAAAGGATTCCAGTTGAACGCGAGGGTCGGCGCGATCGCCGGCAGGCGCGGGATCGCGAGGCTCGCGAGCATGCCCGCACCGGCCACCGCGACCACCAATGCCGATGCCCCGACGGCACCGTACCCGTGCATCGCCGCGCCACCGAGCGTCATCCCGACGAGGATCGCGATCGAAGTGCCCATCTCGACCAGTCCGTTGCCGCCGACCAGCTCGCGAGGCTCCAGCACTTCCGGCAGCACCGAATACTTGATCGGCCCGAACACCGTCGAATGCACGCCCATCAGGAACAGCACCACGAACAGCAGTACCGGACTCTGCACGTAAAAGCCCCACGCCGCCACGCCCATCGCGGCGACCTCGAACAGCTTGACGTAGCGGATCAGCCGCTGCTTCTCGAACTTCTCCGCGATCTGCCCCGCACTCGCGGAAAACAGGAAAAACGGCAGGATGAACAGCGCTGGCGCGAGATTGGAATACACACCGATGGTCGCGGTGGACAGGCCCATCTGGAAACCCACGAGCACGATCGTCGCCTGCCGGAACGCGTTGTCGTTGAACGCCGCCAGCGCCTGCACCACGAAAAAAGGCGCGAAACGGCGTCTCGCCAGGAGGCGGAATTGGCTCATGCGGGGACTCCCCTGACCGCGTGGTTGCGTCGCGTGCATTGCGCCGCCTGCAGGCGGCTCCCGGCAGAAGCGTGTGGGTGGGACCCTGCGTCCAGGCGATCTCTCCGGAACGACCAGAACCAACGTTATGCAGCTATTTCGCCAGTGCGCGATGCCCGATGTCGTGCCGGCAGAAGGCGCCATCGAAGTGGATGCGATCGACGAGGGCATAGGCACGTTCGCGTGCCTGTGGCAGGTCCTCGCCGAGCGCGCAGACGGTCAGCACCCGGCCGCCGATGGTGACCACGCGGCCGCTGGCGTCGAGTTTCGTTCCCGCGTGGAAGACTTGCACGTCGGGCCCGGAAGCTGCGTCAAGCCCCGCCACGAGATCGCCCGTCCTCGGGCTCCCGGGATAGCCCTGCGCGGCCAGCACGACGCCGAGCGAAGGACGCGGATCCCAGCTCGCCCCGGTGCCGTCGAGCTCTCCGGCGATGGCACGTTCGACCAGCTCGGCCAGGTCGGATTCGAGGCGCATCAGGATCGGCTGGCATTCGGGGTCGCCGAAGCGCACATTGAACTCGATCACCTTCGGGGCGCCGTCCCGGTCGATCATCAATCCGGCGTACAGAAAGCCGGTGAATGGCGCGCCTTCGGCAGCCATTCCGCGCAGGGTCGGTTCGACGATCTCCTGCAGGATGCGCCGTTCGACCTCCGGGGTCACCACCGGCGCCGGCGAATACGCACCCATGCCACCGGTGTTCGGGCCGGTGTCGCCTTCGCCCGCGCGCTTATGGTCCTGGCTGGACGCCATCGGCAGCGCGTGCGCGCCGTCTGCCATCACGATGTAACTGGCTTCCTCGCCTTCGAGCCATTCCTCGATCACCACCCGCGCACCGGCCTCGCCGAACGCGTGCGCGGCGAGCATGTCGCGCAGCGCGCGTTCGGCCTCCCGCAGGTTCATCGCAACCACCACGCCCTTTCCGGCGGCGAGACCATCCGCCTTGATCACGATCGGGGCTCCGAGTTCGCGCACGTGATCGAGCGCGGACTGCAATTCGGTGAACACCGCGTGGCGCGCGGTCGGAATGCCGTGGCGCGCGAGGAACGCCTTGGCGAACGCCTTGGAACCTTCGAGTCGCGCCGCGGCGGCGGTGGGTCCGAAGATGCGCAACCGGGACTCACGGAAGCGATCCACGATCCCGGCCACCAGCGGCGCTTCCGGTCCGACCACGGTGAGGTCGATGTGCTCGTCGCGCGCGAGGCGCAGCAGGCCATCGAGATCGGTGGCGGCTACGGCGACGTTGCGCAGCCGCGGCGCGCGCGCAGTACCGGCGTTCCCCGGAGCGACCACCACTTCCTCGACCCGCGGCGACTGCGCGAGTTTCCACGCGAGCGCATGCTCGCGGCCGCCCGAACCGATGACGAGGATTTTCATGAACGGGAACCGGGGACCGGGGACCAGGGACCGGACAGGGCAACCATCAGGCGACCATCTCAATAGTGCGCAAACCGCGGCCCCGCATTATGCCGGGTACAAGCAAACCTGCAGAGAAAGTGCGCGAGGTGACACTGCGACGTAGCGGCTTACGGGTCCCGGGTCCCGGGTCCCGGGTCCCGCTGCAACATCTCCAGCAGCGCCGCACGCGGCAGTTTGCCGGTTTCGCTGCGCGGCAGCGCGTCGACGCATTTCAGGGGCCGCGGCAGGAACGCCGGGTCGATGCCGCCACGCAGCGCTGCCAGGATCGCCGCCGCGGTGAGGCCGGGTGCGACCGCCAGGGCGGCGATCCGCCGCACGCCCATGGCGTCGGTGTCCTCGAGCTGGACGACCACCCCGTCGCGCACGCCCGGAACGGCCAACAGCTTGTGGGTGAGGTCGCCGAGCGAGGCGCGCTTGCCGGCGATCTCGAGCAGGTCGGTGTTGCGCCCGCGCAGCCGGAAACGGCCGTCATCCAGCAGTTCCACGAGATCGGCCAGCACCACCGGGTGCACGAGTTGCGGTGCCTCGATCCGGGTGCCGTCCGGCTGCGGGTGCAGGGTGACGCCGGCATAGGGCGTCCAGGCGTCCGCGCACGCGGTCCGGCGATGCGCGATCACGCAGGTTTCGGTGGAACCGAATACTTCCTGCACCGGGGCGCCGAAACGCGCCTCGGCCGTGCGCGCAAGTTCACGGGTCAGCGGTGCGGTCGCCGACACGATCCCGGAGAACGCGGGCAGCATCTGCTGCGAATCGAGCAGTGCGCGAAGGTGCACCGGGGTCGTCACCAGTATCCGCGGTTCGGGCAGCTCGCCCAGCGCCATGGCGATGTCGGTTGCGAAGAACGGCCTCGCGGCGTGCACCGCGGCGTGTCCGAGCAGCGGCAGCAGCACCGAAAATTCCAGGCCGTACATGTGCTGCGGTGGCACGGTCGCGACCACGTGGTAGTCGCCTCCGGCCAGCGTCCGCAGCAGCGCGTCGTTGTGCCCGCTCGAAATGGCGAGCTTGTCCCAGCGCTTGGGGTTGGCACGCGGCACGCCGGTGGAGCCCGATGTGTAGCCGATCGCGACCTCTCCGCTTTCCGGAACCGACAACATCGGCGTGTCCTGCCCGAGGCCTTCCGGCTCGAACCGGAAGTAATGCGGGGGCTGTGGATCGAGTGGGGCGTCGCCGATCGTGTAGCTTCCCGGATGCGCCCCGAGCGCTTCGTCGATCGCATGCGGCACGCGCGATGGCGGCAGCAGGTTGACCTGCCCGCGCGAGGCCAACGCCGCGAACGCCACCAGGAATGCATAGCGATCCTCGCACAGGTTGACGGCGGCCGCGGCCGCCGGCAGTCGCGCAGCGAGCGCCGCCACATCCGCGAGGAACGCGGCCGCGCCGACCGCACGCTCGCCCCGCCAGGCGATGGTGCGGCACGCCGGCACACCCGCGAGCAACCGCCGGCGCAGGCCGTCGTGCTCGCCCCGCGGTGATTCGAATACGCTGGACACCGATAAATCCCCGTCCCCTCAGGCGCGGATGATAGCGCCGCTCACGGCATCCGTGATCGGCGTCGGCCGATCGAGGCCGCCGAGAGGCGCGTCCAGCACGGCGTCGAGCGCATCGCCGAACAGCACCGCGGCTTCGTGCGCGCTGCGTGCCGGTGCCTCGCCGTGGCGGTTGGCACTGGTCGACACGATCGGTCCGCCGAAAGCGCGGCACAAGGCGGCCGCGGGCGCGTGCGCGGTCACCCGCAACGCGATCCCGGCGTGGCCGCCCGCGACCCAGGCGGGCACCCGCGGCGAGCGCGGGAAGATGAAGGTATGCGCGCCGGGCCATGCCGCGCGCGCGCGCGCCAGCGCCGGCGCGGGCACATCGCCGACCCAGTCTGCGAATTGTGCGAAGTCGGCGGCGATCAGCAGCACGCCCTGCTCCGGCGGACGGCCTTTCATCGCGAAGATGCGCTCGAACGCGGCACGGTCGTCCGGAGCGCACCCCAGGCCGTAGACACCTTCGGTGGGGTACGCGAGCACGCCGCCCTGCCGCAGTACGGCGGCCGCCTCATCGATCTGGTCGCTGCCGAAGACGCGCATGGCTCAGATATCGAACGGGGGGCTGTCCGTTTCCTCGGCCGGCGCCGCGGCTTTCCTCGCGGCCCCCTTGCGGGCGGTCTTGCGGCCGGCCGATTTCTTTGCGGAAGCTCTTTTTGCGGATTTGCCGGCCGCGCCCTTCTTGGCGGCGGCCTTCCTCGCCGCGGATTTCTTCGCGGGCGCCTTCTTCGCTGCAGCTTTCTTCGCGGCCGCCTTCTTGAACGCGCCGCGTCCACGCCGCACCGGCGCCGCTTCGATCAGCGCCTTGCACTCGTCGTGCGTCAGCGACTTCGGATCGCGCTCCTTCGGAATCTTCGCGTTCTTCTCGCCATTGGTGATGTACGGGCCATAGCGCCCGTTCAACACCTGAATGCCGTCGTCGAAATCCGCGATCACACGGTTGGCGATCAGTTCCTGCTTCTCGCGGATCAGCTCGCGCGCACGCTCGAGGGTCACGGTGTAGGCGTTGTCCTCGCCCTTGAGCGACGCGTACAGCTTGCCCTTCTTCACGAACGGCCCGAACCGTCCAATGCCCGCCGCGACCTCCTCGCCGTCCGCGTCCTTGCCGAGGTGGCGCGGCAGCTTGAAGAGTTCCAGCGCGTCATCGAGCGTGATGGTGTGCATGCTCTGGCCGGGCAGGAGCGACGCGAATTTCAGTTTCTCGTCGCTGTCCTTGTCACCCAGCGCGGCATACGGGCCGTAACGGCCGAGCCGTACCGAGACCGGCTTGCCGGTCTTCGGATCGTCGCCCAGCAGCCGCGCGCCGGTCGCCTCGCTGCGGTCGACGGTTTCCATCTTGTCGTCGACCAGCGCCTTGAACGGCTTCCAGAATTCCGCCATCAGCGGGCGCCATTCCTCTTCGCCGCGGCTGACCGCGTCGAGTTCGTCCTCGAGTTTCGCGGTGAAGTCGTAATCCACATAGCGGGTGAAATGCGCGGTCAGGAATTTCGCGACCGCACGGCCGACATCGGTCGGCTTGAAGCGGCGCGAATCCAGGATCACGTACTCGCGCGCGAGCAGGGTCTGGATGATGCTCGCGTAGGTGGACGGCCGGCCGATGCCGTATTCCTCGAGCGCCTTGACCAGCGAGGCTTCGGAATAGCGGGGCGGCGGCTCGGTGAAGTGCTGGTCGGTGGCGATGTCGGTGAGCGGCACCGCTTCGCCCTTTTCCAGCGCGGGCAGCTTGCGCGATTCCTCATCCTCGGCCGACTTCTGGTCGCGGCCTTCCTCGTACACCGCGAGGAAACCGGGATCGACCACGGTGGTGCCGGTGGCGCGGAATGCAGCATCGTGGCCGCACGGAAACTCGACCGATACCGTGTTGAGCGTCGCCGGCTTCATCTGGCAGGCGACCGCGCGCTTCCAGATCAGCTCGTACAGCTTCAACTGGTCGGGCGTGAGGCGGGCGGCGACGGATTTGGGCGTGCGCAGGGCCGAGGTCGGCCGGATCGCCTCGTGGGCTTCCTGCGCGTTCTTGGACTTGGTCTTGTACACCATCGCGTGCTCGGGCAGGCCGTGCCGGCCGAACTCGCGCTCGATGGTCTGGCGCAATTCGCCGATCGCTTCGCCCGAAAGATGGGTCGAATCGGTACGCATGTAAGTAATGAGCCCGACGTTGCCCTCGGCGCCCAGGGACACGCCTTCGTAGAGGCCCTGCGCGATCCGCATGGTACGGGAGGTCGCCATGCCGAGCTTGCGCGCGGCTTCCTGCTGCAGCGTCGAAGTCGTGAACGGCGCGGCCGGGCGGCGCTGGCGCTGCTTCGACTGGATGTCGCCAACCACTAGTTTGCCGCCGGCGGCCGCGATCAGCGCATCGCGCGCCGCGTGCGCGGCGGCGGCGTTGGTGAGGTCGAACTGCTCGAACTTCTTGCCACCGAGCTTCACCAGCCTTGCGGTGAAATCGCCATCCTTGTGCGCGAGCTTGGCCTCGACGGTCCAGTATTCGCGCGGCACGAAGGCTTCGATTTCCTCCTCGCGCTCGGCGATCATCCTGAGCGCCGGCGACTGCACGCGCCCGGCCGACAGCCCGCGCTGCACCTTGCGCCACAGCACCGGCGACAGGTTGAAACCGACGAGGTAATCCAGCGCCCGACGCGCCTGCTGGGCATCGACCAGGTCGTGCGAGAGCTTGCGCGGGTGTGCCACGGCCTCCTTGATCGCCCGCGGGGTGATTTCGGAGAACACCACGCGATGGGTTTCGCGGTCTTCGAGCAGGCCGCGTTCCTTCAGGATCTCGCTGATGTGCCAACTGATCGCCTCGCCCTCGCGGTCG
>JAICJG010000183.1 GCA_025928585.1 Rhodanobacteraceae bacterium | reverse complement strand
GCAGAGGCGGTGTGGAATGCTGCGGCCCGGCGCCGAATGGTTGCCACGTCCCCGGGGTGCGGCGGATTGACCGTAGACAACGACCGAGAACCAGTGCCAGCTCTCGGATCCCTTCGGTGCCCGGGACAAGCAGCGCAGCGGCTGTCTGACCGCCGTGAGTGCGAGGGACGGCGCGATCCTTGGGCAATGCCACGCGCCCGCACCCATGGTATCGGGCATCACGGTCGGCGCCGGCCGTATGGAGGGAGCGTCAGCCACCATGGCAGTTGATCGACCACCCATTCATGCAGCGCGACCCGGAAGAATTCCGGCGGATTGGCGACGGGCAGGCTGCCCAGGCCGAGATGGAGCGCCATGCCCACCGAGAAGTTGATGGCGCTCATGTCAGCATCCAATGGCCCAAGCGCCTCGACCATGGCGATACCATCCGGACTGCGTAGGTCCGTTCATGGCTTCAGCGCCCCTTGCCAACCAAAGGATCCGGCAACTGCTCGCGATGCCGGCCGGCGCCGTGATGTCCGTGGAGCGGCTGAAGCTCGATCCGGTGTGGGATCCGCTGCGGGGTGAGCCGCGGTTCCAGGCGCTGTTGAAGAAATATGCGCCCGCGCAGCCGGTCCCCGGAGCGGGCGGGGTTGCCGTGACCGCGTTCGTTGCCCGCAATGCGAAAGCAAGAAAATACCCGATTCCCGCGAATCAGGCATCGTGTACTACGAATCGGGGTGGTCGCCCGAAAGCCGCGCCACGCCTGGGTTTCTGGCTTACACGATTGGTGCCGGAAGAGGGAATCGAACCCCCGACCCACGCATTACGAATGCGTTGCTCTACCAGCTGAGCTATTCCGGCAACGGCGGACCGGGTAGTGTACGGGCGGCTCCGGGCCGGCGCAACGCGAGACATCGTGGCTGGCGCGGCGCAAGTGCGGACCGGCGGGCCTTGTGCGGAGCGGCGGCGCGAAGCATGATCGGCGCGTGGCGACCACGACCCAAGCCCTGATGGAGAACCGCACGCCCGGCAGCCCCGAGCACATCCGGAGCGAGCTGCGCGTGCTCGACATCTACCGCGTGTTCCAGGCGCTGGTGTACCTGGTGCTGTCGCTCAGCAGCCTGGTGTTCGCGTGGATGCCGCTGCGCGACCCGATCGTCGCGCGCGCGACTTCCGGGGTGTACCTCCTGTTCGCGCTGTTCGTGCTGGCAAGGGACCTGCGGGGATCCCAGGACCTGGCCAGCAGGACCAGCGCCTTCCTGGCCATCGACGTGCTCGCGGCGTTCCTCGCCGCGGTCACGATTCCCGCGGCGCATACCGGCATCGCCGCGATGCTGGTGATCAACGTCGGCGCCGCTGCACTGCTGCTGTCGCCGCGGCTCGGGGGGCTGTTCGCGGCGCTGGCGACGCTCGCGATGATCGCGCAGGCGCTGCTGGTGCCGAATAGCAGCGACATCGGGCCGGCCGTGCTCGAGGCCGGCCTGTTCGGCGTCTTCTACTTCGCGCTGGCCGCGCTCGGCTACGCACTCGGCAGCCAGATGCGCGCCAGCGAGGCACTGGCCGAACAGCGCGGCAGCGACCTCGCGAGCCTCGCGCAGGTCAACGACAT
>JAICJG010000053.1 GCA_025928585.1 Rhodanobacteraceae bacterium | reverse complement strand
CGGTGCAGCGGGCGCGATTCCTCGCGTTGCTGCCGTACAACGACAATCACTTTGTTTAGCGATCGTCCGTGATCGCTGCGTAGCAACCGTCGAAGCATCGGAACGTGGTTCGGCGGTTGGCAGCACCAGAACGGGCATCCTGCCCTGGCTTTCCGCACGTTTTTGCGATCATCCTTGATCGCGGCATCGTGGGAAGGCTGTTTACCCACAGTGGGTCGACGGCCGGCAGCACCAGAACGGGCTTCCTGCCCTGACTTTTCACCAAAAGCCGTTTCGTACGAAGCGGCTGCATTGCATCCTTCGGACACCCGTCCATTGGCTGCGTCTCGAATGAGGCGCTAACGAATCGGAGACCCCCATGGAAGTCATCCTGCTGGAAAAAGTGAAAAACCTCGGCGCGCTCGGAGACAAGGTCAAGGTCAAGCCTGGTTTCGGCCGGAACTACCTGGTGCCGCAGGGCAAGGCCGTGCCGGCCAACAAGTCGAACCTCGAGGCGTTCGAGCAGAAGCGCGCCGAATACGAGGCCAAGGCCAACCAGTTGCTGGCCGACGCGCAGGCGCGCGCGGCGACGTTTGCGGACGCCGAGGCGACCATCAGCGCCAACGCCAGCCCCGAGGGCAAGCTGTTCGGTTCGGTCGGTCCGCGCGAGATCGCCGAGGCGTTCAGTGCCAAGGGCCTTGCCATGGAAAAGAGCGAAGTGATCATGCCCGAGGGCGCGATCCACAACACCGGCGACTACGAGGTGGAAATTTCCCTGCACGCGGACGTCCGGGCGCCGGTCATGGTGCACGTGGTCGCCGAAAGCTGATATCGGCTCCGGGGCACTGCGGGGAACGGGCGCCTGGGGCGCCCGTTCTGTTTTCGAGGCCCGGCGAGCGGCCGCGTGTGCGGCGATCCATTCGTCGAACAGTCGTTCTTGCGGCCGCGGACCGTAATCAGTACCATATCGGTACTTATTGAACATCCGAACCCCGAATGATTCGAGTCAGCCGACTTGCCGATTACGCGTCTGCGGTGATGGCGTGCCTCGCGCGCCATCCGGAGGAAGTGCTTCCGGCGGGGGCGGTGGCGGGGGAAACCCGGCTCGAATTGCCCACCGCGAGCAAACTGTTGAAGCGACTCGCGCGCGCGGGCCTCGTGGAATCGTTCCGCGGGGCCGCGGGCGGCTACCGGCTCGCGCGCTCGGCCAGGGACATCTCGCTCGCCGAGATCGTGGAGGCTCTGGACGGTCCGATCGGCTTGACCGCCTGTCGCATCGGCCGCAGCGGATGCGAGCGGCAATCGTATTGCAGCGTCTCGCACGGCTGGCAAGGCGTCGGAGCGGCGATCGACTACGCGTTGCGCGGGGTCAGCCTCGCTGACATGGCGCGGCCACCCGTGCGCGTGGCGCACGGCGCCCGCGCGGCTTGAGGAAGTAGACCATGGCCACCCAATCCAGTGAAGTGCAGGCTGCGCTCTCGCGCCGCTACGAAGCCGGATTCGTCACGGACATCGAATCGCTGAGCCTGCCGCCGGGTCTCGACGAAGACACCATCCGCGCGCTTTCCGCGATCAAGGAAGAGCCCGAATGGATGACCGAGTGGCGCCTGTCGGCCTATCGCCACTGGCTGACGATGCGGCAGCCCGATTGGGCGCATGTGCGCCTCGCGCCGATCGACTTCCAGGCCATCAGCTATTACTCGGCGCCGAAGAACAAACCGAAGTCGCTGGACGAAGTCGATCCGAAACTGCTCGAAACCTACGAAAAGCTGGGCGTGCCCCTGCACGAACGGGCCAAGCTGGCCGGTGTCGCGGTGGACGCGGTATTCGATTCGGTCTCGGTCGCCACCACCGCGCGCGAGCAGCTCGCCAAGGTTGGGGTGATCTTCTGTTCGATGTCCGAGGCGATCCGCGAGCACGGCGAGTTGGTGCGCCAGTACCTCGGTTCGGTGGTGCCACAGGGCGACAACTTCTTCGCGGCGCTCAACTCGGCGGTTTTCTCGGACGGCTCCTTCGTGTTCATTCCGAAGGGCGTGCGTTGTCCGATGGAATTGTCGACGTACTTTCGCATCAACGCGGGCCATACCGGCCAGTTCGAACGCACGCTGATCATCGCCGAAGAGGATGCGGTGGTGTCCTACCTCGAAGGCTGCACGGCGCCGATGCGGGACGACAACCAGTTGCATGCGGCGGTGGTCGAACTGGTTGCGCTGGAGCGCGCCAGCATCAAGTATTCGACGGTGCAGAACTGGTATCCCGGTGACGAGAACGGCAAGGGCGGGATCTACAACTTCGTGACCAAGCGCGGCGAGTGCCGCGGCGATGATTCGCGGATCACCTGGACCCAGGTCGAAACCGGGTCCGCGATCACCTGGAAATACCCGAGCTGCGTGCTGCGCGGCGACCGTTCGGTGGGCGAGTTTCATTCGGTGGCGCTGACGCACCATTACCAGCAGGCCGATACCGGCACCAAGATGATCCACGTCGGCCGTGACACCAAGTCCAAGATCGTGGCCAAGGGCATCAGTGCCGGACGCAGCCAGAACAGCTACCGCGGGCTCGTGAAGGTCGAGAAGGGCGCCGTGAACGCGCGCAACCACACCCGCTGCGACTCCATCCTGATCGGCAAGAAGTGCGGTTCGCATACCTATCCCTACGTGGAGGTGAAGAACCCGACGGCGATCGTCGAGCACGAGGCAACCACCTCCAAGATTTCCGACGACCAGTTGTTCTACTGCCGCAGCCGTGGCATCGGCGAGGAAGACGCGGTCTCGATGATCGTCGACGGCTTCTGCAAGCAGGTGTTCCGCGAGCTGCCGATGGAATTCGCGGTGGAAGCCAAGAAATTGCTCGAAGTTTCCCTTGAAGGTGCGATTGGGTAACGCCGTTCCCTTCTCCCTTCGGGAGAAGGTGGCGCGCAGCGCCGGATGAAGGTCCGTTCGGCAGATGGTTTCGTGTGCACCGGACCCTCACCTCTCCCGAAGGGAGCGGAGCTCCAAAGCAAAGGATCGACATGCTGAAAATCGAAAATCTCCACGCCCGCATCGCCGGCACGGAAATCCTCAAGGGCCTGTCGCTGGAAGTGAATGCCGGCGAAGTGCACGCGCTCATGGGCCCGAACGGGGCGGGCAAGTCCACCCTCGGCAACGTGCTGTCGGGGCGCCCCGGCTACGAGGTCACCGAGGGCACGGTCACGTTCGATGGAGCGAACCTGCTGGGGATGGAGCCCGAGGAGCGTGCGGCGGCGGGGATGTTCCTCGCGTTCCAGTACCCGGTCGAGATTCCCGGCGTCAACAATACCTATTTCCTGCGCGCGGCTCTCAATGCGCAGCGCAAGGCGCGCGGCGAGGACGAACTCGATTCGATGCAGTTCCTGAAGCTGGTGCGCGGCAAGGTCAAGGAGATGGGCATGCCGGCCGAACTCCTGAATCGCGCGGTCAACGAGGGATTCAGCGGCGGCGAGAAGAAACGCAACGAGGTATTCCAGATGGCCTTGCTGCAGCCGCGACTGGCGATCCTCGACGAAACCGATTCGGGCCTCGACATCGACGCCCTGAAGCAGGTGGCCGACGGGGTCAACGCGCTGCGGTCGCCGGAGCGCGCATTCCTCGTCATCACCCACTACCAGCGCCTGCTCGATTACATCGTGCCCGATTTCGTGCACGTGCTGGACGGCGGCCGGATCGTGGAGAGCGGCGAAGCACGGCTCGCCCTCGAGCTCGAGGCGCACGGTTACGCGTGGGTCCGCGATCGCACGCCGGCCGGGGCCGGGGCGTGAACACTGCCGCCGTGGTGCCGTTCGTCGAATCGATGCGGTCTGCTGCCGCAGCCCTGCGCTTGCCGGGCAGCGGCCTCGCATGGCTGGACGCGACGCGGCGCGAGGCGATGCAGGCATTCGTCGCGCACGGCCTGCCCGCCACCCGCAACGAACTGTGGAAATACACGACGGTGCGTGGGTTGGCCCAGCGCCAGTACGCTCCCCGTGACGACAAGGCGGCGAACCGGCCGGTGGACGAAGCGCTGTTTCCGCCGGAAGCCATGGACGGGCCCCGCGCGGTATTCGTCAATGGCGTGTTCCGTTCCGATCTTTCGCGGCTGGACCGGTTGCCGGACGGTGTCGGCCTGCAGTCGCTCTCGTCCGCACTGGACGCCGAGCCTGAACCGTTGCGCTTCCTGCTGGGTGCGCCGAAGGATGCCGGGGACGACGGCTTCACGTTGTTGAACCGCGCGCTCTGGGCCGACGGCGTGGTCCTGCGGGTCGCGGCGGGCGTGCATGTCCGCGGGCCGCTGCACGTGGTGCACGTTGGCGTTGCGGCGGACGCTGCCACTGCGTGGCACCTGCGCAGCCTGATCGAACTCGGCGATGACGCGCGTCTCGCGATCGTCGAACACCACGTGGGTGAGGCCGCGGCCGGCCACCTGGCCAATCTGGTTTGCAACATCAAGCTGCACGAACAGGCGCATCTGGACTGGGTGGGCATCCAGCGCGCCGGTGCCGACGCGACCCTGTTGCGGTGCACCGATATCCAGTTGCACGATGACGCGACCCTCGACTTCCACGCACTCGAGTTGGGCGGCAAGCTCGCGCGCCATGAGATCCGCGTCGACCTAGCGGGCGCGCGCTCGCGCTTCGAGAGCCGCGGCGCGTTCGTGTTGCATCAGCGCCAGCACGCCGACACGGAACTGCTGGTGACCCACCGCGGGCGGGACACGTTCAGCCATGCGTCGTGGCGCGGCGTTGCCGATGACCGCGCGCGCGGCGTCGTGCACGGCCGGATCCTGGTCCTGCCCGGCGCCGACGGCGCCGACGGCGGGTTCTACAACAAGAACCTGCTGCTTTCGCCGTCCGCGGAAATCGATACCCGGCCGGCGCTCGAGATCTATGCCGACGAGGTTCGCGCCAACCACGGCGCCACCGTCGGCCAGCTCGATGAAAACGTGCTGTTCTACCTGCGTTCGCGCGGCATTCCGCTCGAGATGGCGCGGCGCATCCTGGTGCGCGCGTTCTGCGCGGTGACCCTGGAGCGGATCGAGCCGCCGTCGTTGCGGGAGCACTGCCTGGCATTGCTGGTCGAGCAGTTGCGGGAGGCTTCCACATGAGTGCGGCGCTGCCGGCCTCCATGCGCGCGGTGCCCATCGACTGGGCGAAGGTGCGCGACGATTTCCCGATCCTGCGGCGCAAGGTCCATGGCAAGCCGCTGGTGTACCTCGACAGCGCCAATACCTCGCAAAAACCCCGCCAGGTGATCGAGGCGGTCGACGAGTTCTACCGCGAGCACAACGCCAATGTCTCGCGTGCCGTGCACCAGTTGAGCGAGGAGGCGACCGCGCTCTACGAAGGCGCGCGCACGGCCATGGCGGGGTTTCTCGGGGCCGGCCATCGCGACGAGATCGTGCTGACCTCGGGCACCACGATGGCGACCAATCTCGTCGCCTACAGTTTCCTGCTGCCGCGCCTGAAGCCCGGCGACGCGGTGCTGGTGACCGCGATGGAGCACCATGCCGACATCGTGCCGTGGCAACTCCTGTGCAAGCTGACCGGTGCGCATCTCAAGGTCGCGCCGATCCGGGAATCGGGCGAGTTGATCGTCGAGAAGTTCGTCGCGGCGCTGACTCCCGAGGTGAAGTTCGCGGGCGTGGTGCACGTGTCCAACGTGCTCGGCACCATCAATCCCGTGAAGGAACTCGCACGCGAATGCCGCAGGCGCGGGATTCCGCTTCTGGTCGACGGCTCGCAGGCCGCGCCGCATCTGCCGCTCGACGTGAAATCGCTCGGCTGCGACTTCTATTGCGTCACCGGTCACAAGATGTGCGGACCGACCGGCACCGGCGCGCTGTGGGCGCGCCGCGAGCTGCTCGATGCGATGCCGCCGTTCTTCGGCGGCGGCGAGATGATCCGCACGGTGTCGTTCGAGGGCACCACGTTCGCCGATGCGCCGCGCAAGTTCGAGGCCGGCACGCCGAACATCGCCGGGTTCGCCGGCCTCGCGGCGGCGGTCGAGTACCTGTCCGGGATCGGCATGGACCGCATCGCCGCGCGCGAGCGCGAGCTGCTGGATTACGCGACGCCGCGGCTCCTCGCCGTGCGCGGGCTGCGGATCTTCGGAACCGCGCCGGAGAAGGCGGCGGTGATCTCCTTCCTGATCGATGGCGTGCATGCGCACGATCTCGCGACACTGCTGGACCACGAGGGGGTCGCGGTCCGCTCCGGGCATCATTGCGCGCACCCGTTGATGCAGTTCTACGGGGTGGCCGCGACCTGTCGGGCGTCGCTTGCGTTCTACAACACCGAAGCGGAGATCGACGCCTTCGTCGATGCGATCGGACGGGTGCGGAAGCTGCTGGCATGAAAAGCGGGGACCGTGGACCCGGGACCGGGGACCGGGAAATCCACCGTTCGACGGCACATTCGGCACGGGCGCATGCGCCGCTGCGCTTTCGTGTCGCGACACCGGCGGATGTCGACGCAATCGTCGCGCTGACCGAATCGGCCTATCGGGGCGACGCCAGCCGCGCCGGGTGGACCACCGAGGCGGACCTGCTCGACGGCCAGCGCACCGATGCGCGCGAGGTCGCCGGGTTGATCGCGAATCCGGCCGTCAAACTGCTGCTCGCCGAGGATGAAGGTCGCCTGCTGGCAAGTTGCGTGCTGGAGCGCCTGGTCGACGGCGATGCCTGTGACGGCTACTTCGGGATGTTTTCGGTGCGCCCGGACGCACAGGGCAATGGCACTGGCCGTGCGCTGCTGGCGGAGGCGGAACGCATCGCGCGCGACGAATGGCACGCGCGCACCATGCGCATGACCGTGATCGACGTGCGTTCGGAATTGATCGCCTGGTACGAGCGGCGCGGCTATCGCCGTACCGGCGAGCGCCGGGCGTTCCCGTACGGCGAGCCGCGCTTCGGCATCCCGAAACGGGATGACCTGCGCTTCGAGTGGCTGGTCAAGGAACTGCGAGCTTGAGGGTGCAAGGAACGCGCACTTGAATGGTGCGGGTTGTATCGCAGTGAGCAGGTTGGGTGGGCATGCGCGAGCCCAACCTCGGAAATGCCGTTCGGCTTTCCCCGATGAAGCCGGCGTCAGCCCAGCCTACACTGCGCCTGTTGTGGGAGCACGCCGGCGCGCGGCGCCATCCTTAGCTGCTGCGCGCGATCGGGCGTTGCGTCGTTGCCCACTGGAATGACGGAGACAAGAAATGGTGGGTGAATGGGTAAAGGTCTGCGCCCAGAATGAACTGCTGCCCGGCGAATTCAAGGTCGTGTGGGACGACGACACCGCCATCGCGGTGTACAACCTCGAGGGCGACCTGTATGCGATCGAGGACACCTGCACCCACGATGGCGGCGAGCTCGCGGGCGGTGAAGTCTGCGGGTTCGAGGTGGAGTGTCCGCGTCACGGCGCACGCTTCGACGTGCGTACGGGCGAGGTCAGGCAGGCGCCGGCGACCGAGCCGATCGCGAGTTTCCCGGTGCGGGTCGAGGATGGCGTGATCTACACCCGCGATGATCGGGGTTGATGGCGGTCGCCCTGACGCTGCTTCGCCGAAGCTGGATCCGCCACCGGCCCCTGGTCGCCGGCCCCGGAAGTCCATCCATGGCCTGTTTCTTCACCACAGCCAGTCGGGGGGCGGTTGCGCGGTCAGGTGGCCATGACCGGAAAACGCACTTCGACGCGCAATCCGTGCGGTTTGCGATGGTTGACGAAGACCAGCTCGGCGCCGTGGCGCTCGGCGATCTCGCGCACGATCGCCAGTCCGAGGCCGGTGCCTTCGTGGCCATTGCCGATCGCGCGGAAGAACCGCTCCCCGAGGCGCGGCACCAGTTCCGGGGCGACACCGGGTCCGTTGTCCTGCACCGTCAGGGTGCAGCCGCCATCGTCGTCGGCCTCGAGCCCGACGGTGACGACCGGATTGCCGCGGTTGCCGTAACGCATCGCGTTGTCGAGCAGGTTGCCCAGCATCTCGCGCAGCAGGACGGCGTCGCCGATCACCCGCACGCCATGGTTGGGCCCGCGATAGCCCAGGTCGATGCCGCGCGCGATGGCATCGGGCACGCGGGCGGATACCTCGTCACGCACCACCCCCGCGAGGTCGAGCGGCACCGCGACGCCGAGCGACTCGTCGGGCGCCTGGGCGCGCGCAAGCGCGAGCAGTTGCCCGGCCGCGCGGGCGGTGCCGGCGGAGAGCCGCTCGACGTGGGTCAGCGCTTCGCGCACGGTTTCCGGACGCGGGTCGGCCAATGCCCGCTCGGCCTGCAGGCGCAGCCCGGCGAGCGGCGTGCGCAACTGGTGCGCGGCGTCGGCAATGAAGCGCTGCTGCTGGCGCAGCATCCGGTCGAGCCGGCTGAGCAGCGCGTCGATGGTAGCGACCAGCGGCTGCACTTCGAGCGGCGCATCGATCGTACGCAGCGGCGAGAGGTCGCCGGCGTCGCGCATCCGGATTTCGTGGGCCAGTGGGTCGAGCACGCGCAGGCCGCGGTTGATGCCGAGCCACACCAGCGCCATCGCGGCGCAGATCAGCAGCAGCTCGATGGGCGCGGTCGAGAACAGCAGTTCGCGTGCGAGGGCTTTGCGGTTGCGCACCGTTTCCGCCGTCGAGATCACCAGGGTGTCGCCGGGGTCGGCCTTGTTGTCCAGGAACACCGACGCCATGCGCATGGGGCGTCCGTGGTCGTCGAAATTGGTGAACACCGGGAGCCGGTTGGACGCCATCGCGTCGGGTTGCGGCAGGTCCTGGTCGCCGGCAAGGACGCCATAGTGCAGGCTGCGCACCGCGAACACGTTGCGGTCGTGCACCGAGAACTGCAGCAGGATGCGTGCCTGTTCGCCGAGTTCATTGCGGCCGGCGTCGCTGTTGACGAGATCGCCCATCGCATTGGCGCTGTTCAGCAGCCAGCGGTCGTACACCTTGTTCGCGTAATGCAGCCCGATGACGTAATTGATGATGCCGCCGCAGATCAGCACGGCCAGCAGCGGCACCGACACGAACAGCAGAAGGCGCCGGCGCAGGCTGGGGTTACGGACCATCGTCGGACTCCAACAGGTAGCCGAGCCCGCGCACGGTGCGGAGATTGACGCCGCTGCCGGCAAGCTTGCGGCGCAGCCGGTATACGGCGATGTCGAGTCCGTTGTCGGTCAGCGCGTCGTTCCAGGTGCACAATGCCTCGATGATGTGCTCGCGAGGCGTGACCCGGTTGTGGCGCGATGCAAGGATTTCGAGCAGCGCGAATTCGCGCGCGGTCAGGTCGAGCGGCCGGTCGTCCAGCCGGACGCGGCGCCCGGCAAGGTCGATCGCGAGCCGGCCGATTTGCAGGATCGGCACGCCGCGGTTGCTCTGGCGGCGCAGCAGCGCGCGCACCCGGGCGCCGAACTCGGCCAGGCTGAAGGGCTTGACCAGGTAATCGTCGGCGCCGAGGTCCAGCGTCCGCACCCGCAGGTCCAGTTCCTCGCGCGCGGTGATGACGAGCACGGGGATTCCGTCGTGGGCGGCGCGCAGCCGCCGCAACACCTCGCTGCCGTCCTGCCCCGGCAGGCCGAGATCCAGGACCACCAGCGCGAAGGCGTGTTCCTGCAGTGCGGCAATCGCGGCCTTGCCGTTGGCGAGACAGTCGACGGCATGTCCGTCGCGTTCCAGCGACGCGCAGACCGCGTCGGCGATGGCTGCATCGTCTTCGACTACCAGCATCCGCATGTCGGGTCCGCCGGCTGGAGGTGGCAAGGCGTCAAGCGTACAACTTGACGAGCACGATTTCGCCTGCACCCTCGACCAACACGCGGCCTGCACCGTCGCCGGCCGCCACGAGAGCCGCTTCGCCCGGCTCGAGCGCCAGGGTCGTTCGACCGGCAACCATCCTCGCACGGCCGCTGGGAAGGTACACCAGCCAGCGCAGGCCTTCGCCGGCCGGAAGCATCATCGAGTCGACCAGCGGGCGCGGCCATACTTCTCCCCGGGCGTCCCCCCGCAACATCAGGTTGAAATCGCGGGTGGAGCCTTCCGGGAGCAGCCCCGCGGGTGCGGGCGAACCTTCGAACTGCAAGGTATCGAAGCGGGCCGCCCGCAGTTCGCGGCCATCCGGAAAACGCAGGGCCATCGCGGCATCCAGCGGCACCAGCACGCGGCGCGTCCCCGGCATGTCGGAGAACGGCCCTTCGTGATCCACCCTCGCGATGCTCACGCGGACCGTCCAGTCCTCGCCGTCCGGCTCGCGCAGGAGCACGCTGGTGCTGCCCGCGCCGTTGGCCCACGATTCGTAACGTTGTGCGCTGCGGGGGATGGCGCGCAGGATCGGCATCTGCCGATGGTAGCGGCGCACACTGCGCCGGTTCAGTCGAGCAATCCGCGTAGTCCGTCCAGGCCGAGCCTGAGGCTGTCCCGCCACTCGTAGCCGACGATCGCCTCACCGGTGCGGGCGTCGCGGAACGTCTCTTCCTGGCTGGGCGCCAGCAGGTGGCGGTAATCGACTGTCAGTTCCTCGCCCGCCGCGAGGTCGCGCGCGGCGAAGATGAAGCCGAGCACCCACAGGCCGGTTGGCTCGAAGCTGTGGTTGACGAAACAGTCGTCCGGCCAATCGGGCGACAGGGTGTAGCGGTCCTCGAACCAGCGCACCGAGCTGGGCAGGAGCGCGGCACGCGTGGGGTCGCCCATGATTTCCGCGAGCGACCAGGTTTCGTCGATCCGGTCGGGTGCGATCGCCACGCGCCCGCGTTGCAGCGGCTCGTCCAGGAATACACCTTGGCCGGCGCCGGGGATCAGGGATGGGGCGATGCGATAGCGTGGGAGGATCACGGAAAAACGCGCGGCTTCGGGAAAGCGCGCGAGTGTAATGCGCGCGGTGGCGATTCGGGGAATCGGTCGCCACCGCGCGGACCGTCAGTGCTTGCGCGCCCGGCGCGTCGCCTTCCGGGCCGGTGCCGGCGCCGGGAGGTTGCCGCTCAGCCGGATCGCGTCGTGGTTGCGCGTGAGCGTCTTTTCGCCGACGCCCTTGACCTTGCCGACATCCTCGATGTTCTTGAACGGGCCATGCGCCTTGCGGTACGCCACGATGGCCTGCGCCTTGGCCAGCCCCACGCCATCCAGCGAATTGGCGATGGTTTGGGCGTCGGCCTTGTTGACGTTGACCGGAGTCGCCGCGAAGGCGGGCAGGGCGAACGCGAGGCAGAGTGCCAGTGCGGCAAGCGATTTGTTGAACATGGTGATTTCCTCCTGGTGGATCGCACCGCCGGATGCGGGCGTGCGGAAAGCTTGCCGCGGCGAACGTCCCGCTACAGCCGGACGGTGGTGCGGGTTCCTGTCGGGCGGCAGGACCGTGGATTGTCGGAAACGCCTGACGACGCACTGGTAAACTGCGGGATTCACGCGTCGCGGGAGTGCGCCAATGGATGCCGGCAAGGTTGGATCCTTCATCAGCAGGCTGTGGGACGATGAGGTGGTGCCCCAGCTCACCGAGTACATCAAGATCCCGAACAAGTCGCCCATGTTCGACAAGGAGTGGGCGGCCCACGGCTACATGGAGGCCGCGGTCGCATTGATGGAAAAGTGGGCGCGCGCGAAGCTCGAGTCGCTTCCGGGCGCGACGCTGGACGTGGTTCGCCTCCCCAACCGCACGCCGCTGATCTTCATCGACGTGCCGGCGTCGGGCAACGAAGCGCGCGCCGACGACTGCGTGCTGCTGTACGGCCACCTCGACAAGCAGCCGGAAATGACCGGCTGGAGCGAAGGCCTCGGCCCGTGGACGCCGGTACTGAAGGGCGATCGCCTGTACGGCCGCGGTGGCGCCGACGACGGCTATGCGATCTTCGGTTCGATGTCGGCGCTGCTGGCGCTATGCGAGCAGGGCGTGCCGCACGCGCGCTGCGTGGTGATGATCGAAGCCTGCGAGGAATCGGGCAGCTACGACCTGCCGCACTACGTCGACCATCTGACGCCGCGAATCGGCCAGCCTTCGCTGGTCGTGTGCCTCGATTCGGGTTGCGCGAATTACGACCAGTTGTGGCTCACCACCTCGCTGCGCGGCATGACCGGTGGCGAGCTGAGCGTCGAGGTGCTGACCGAGGGCGTGCATTCCGGCGACGCCTCGGGCGTGGTGCCGGACAGCTTCCGGATCGTGCGGCACCTCCTCGCGCGGCTGGAAGACGCGGCCACCGGCGCGATCCTGCCGAAGGAACTGTATGTCGAGGTGCCCGCCGAACGGTTGGAGCAGGCCCGGCAGTGCGCGGAGATCCTGGGCGATGATGTGTACGCGAAGTTTCCGTGGACCGACGGCACGCAGCCGGCCAGCGGCGATCGCGTCGAGTTGATTCTCAACCGGACCTGGCGTCCGCAGCTCGCCATCACCGGTGCCGACGGGCTGCCGCCGCTGCAAAGCGCGGGCAACGTCCTGCGGCCCGGCACGGCGCTGAAGCTGAGCCTGCGCGTGCCGCCTACCTTGAACGGCAGCAAGGCCGGCGACTTCGTCAAGCAATTGCTGGAATCGGATCCGCCCTACGGGGCGAAGGTCACCTTCAAGGTGGAGAAGGACGGCAGCGGCTGGAACGCGCCGCAGCTTTCCGCCTGGCTGAGCAGCGCGGTGTCACAGGCCTCCGAGGATGCGTTCGGCGCGCCGGCGGCCTACATGGGCGAGGGCGGATCGATCCCGTTCATGGGCATGCTCGGGGAGAAATTTCCGAAGGCGCAGTTCCTCATCACGGGCGTGCTGGGGCCGCATTCCAATGCGCACGGGCCCAACGAATTCCTGCACATCCCGACCGGCAAGAAGGTGTCGGCGGTGGTGGCGAGCGTGGTCGCCGCGCATGCCAAGGCCAGTGGTGCGGGACTCACATGAGTGGCTGCCAGGGACCGTGGTGACGACGGCCATCCGTCCCGTGACCTACGCAGGCACTGGCGCGCTGGCGTCGTTGTCGGGTGGGCTCGGCTGCCCGGTCCATGCGGCCGCCATCGCGAGGCGTCTCGAAGAGATCGCGACGGATCGTGCCGGCGGTGTGCGGGTTGCCGCGGCCGACGGCCGAGTGGTGGGTTGGGCGGGAGCCTCGCTGCAACGGCACCTCGTCGATGAAGCGCGTGCCGAACTCGCCGGGCGCGTCATCGCCCCCGGTGCCCGCCACCAGGGCGTCGACACTGAACTGCTGCGTCCGGTCGAAGGATGGGCGCCCGGTCGCGGGCTCGGCGAGGTGAGCGTGCGGTCCAACGTGAACCGCGAACGCGCACCCCGCTTCTGTCGGCGCGAAGGCTGCGCCGAGACCAAGCGCCAGGTGGTCTTTTCCAGAGGGTTGTGATGATCGATCCCCGCCATTGCCGTGGTATCACCGTGGACCGGATACTTGCCCGATGATGTACGACCTGCCTCCCGCGACCCGCGCGCTGCTGATCGCCAACGTCGCGGTTTTTCTGCTCGAACAGGTGCCGTCCCTGCAGCCACTGCTGATCGCCTACGGCGCACTGTGGCCGATCGGTTCGGCGCACCCGATGCTGAACGGATCGGGCCAGGTGGTGCTGGTGGGCTTCCACTTCTGGCAGATCGTGACCTACGCGTTCCTGCACGGCGGGTGGGGGCACATCTTCTTCAACATGTTCGCGCTGTGGATGTTCGGCGGACCCATCGAGCACTTGCTGGGCGCGAAGCATTACACCTTCTACTACTTCTTCTGCGCGGTGACCGCAGCGGCCGCGCACCTGCTGGTGGCGCAGTACTTCACCCATGGCTTCTACCCCACCCTCGGTGCCTCCGGCGCGATCTTCGGGCTTCTCGTCGCGTTCGGCGTGATGTACCCACGGATGAAGATGTTCCTGATCTTTTTTCCGGTGCCGATGCCGGCGTGGGTGTTCGTGCTCGGCTACATCGTGCTGGAATTGTTCTTCGGGATGAGCGGCTACGAATCCGGCGTCGCGCACTTCGCACATCTCGGCGGCGCGGTCGGCGGTTTCGTGCTGTTGCAGTACTGGCGCGGCAAACTTCCGATCAGGCCGAAACGCATCCTTACCCGGTAGCCGCTGGGCCGAAATCGGCGGCCAGTGCCTGCTGCTGGACCCCGGTGAGAAGCGCTTCGGCCGGGTAGTTCGGGTGTCCGATGCGGATCGTCACCGGCCGGCCGGTCCTGAAGTCGGCGACCATGCCGGATTCGAGTTCGAAGCGCAGGAAGTGCACCGCCGAGGTCTTTTCGTCGTTGCTGCGCGGCAGGTCCTCGTCGGCGATGCCCATGACCGGTGCATGTCCTTCGACCACGAGTTGCACGTTGTGCTCGATGTTGCGCAGACGCGGCAGCTCGCGCTTGCGTGCCTCGACGTCGTCGTATTCGATCAGCATCGTGCATTTGAGGTTCGCGCCATCCGGGATCAGTGGGTTGTAGGCAGCCAGTTCTTCGGCGATGCCTTCCGGTTCGAAAATCCGCTCGGTGCGAAGCATTTCCTGGACCTGATACTGGACCGTGAGCCGGTCCTCGAACAGCAGGGTGACGTGATCGCCGACGGACACCTTGCGGTCGCGCTTGTGCGCGAGCACGTGGGTTCGGAAATCGGCTCGCTGCTTGGCGTACTCCTCGAGGGACAGCAGGTCGGACTGTGCAAGTGGCTTCATGACGGCAAAATTCCTGTTTTCCAATTCTCTCAGGAAGAGGGACGAGCGGTCTGCCCGGAAAATACACTCGTCATCCCGACGAACCCACGGCGTGGGTGAGATCGGGAACTCAACCGCTGTAAGACAACCACGGCGGATTGACTCGCGCCATCCTTGGCGCTCGCCCTCCGGGCCGCCTGCGGCGTTCGCGTCTGCAGTCCTGCAAACGCAGTCGGGTTCCGCATCCGATAAACCCGGATGCGGCCCCGGAATGACGAGAAACCTTACGCTGCCGAGCCCCGGGTCCCGCTAAATGCCGTAAGCCTTCCGCAGCAGCGACACCGGGTGCTGTTGCGGCGGCTGATCCTTCAAACCGTGCGCGAGGTGCGCGCCTGCCATCGGGCAGTCGCTGGTGCTGGTGGCGGCGCCGGACTCGGTGATCCGGCGTTCGACGGGTCGCGCGATCTTGCGCGAGAGCTCGTAGGTCTGCGTCTTGACGCCGTAGGTTCCGTCGTGGCCGGAGCAGCGCTCGATCGTGACGACTTCGGTGTCCGGCACCAGCGACAGGATGTCACGGGTCTTCGGCCCGATCTTCTGCACCCGCTGGTGGCAGGCGACGTGCCAGGCGAGTTTGCCCAGCGGCTGCTTGAAATCGGTCTTCAGCAGGCCGGCCGCGTGCCGCTCGGCCAGGTACTCGAAGGGATCGAAAAAAGCGCGTTGCACCAGCTTGACGTCCTCGTCGTCGGGGAACATCAGCGGTAGTTCCTGCTTGAACATCAGGACGCAAGACGGAATCGCGGCGGTGAGGTCGAAACCGTCGCGCACCGCCTGCGCGAGCACCGGAATGTTCCTGTCCTTGTATCGGGTGACGGAACCCAGATCGCCGAGTTCCAGCTTCGGCATGCCGCAGCAGACCTCCTTCGACACCAGTCTTGCGGGGACGCCGTTGTGCGCGAGCACCGCCGCGAGGTCTTCCACCACCGCAGGCAGTACGCTGTCGCAATAACAGGTCGCGAAGATCACGACCTTGCCGCGGGTGCGTCCAGCCGGCGTCGCGTCGTCCGCGGCCTCGAGCTTGCGCAAGGCCTTGCGTGCGCGCGGGTGCCTGTATTCGGGCACTTCGGCGTCCGGATGGACATGCAGGGTCTTGTCGAGCAGCTTGCGCGCCGGCTTGCTGCGGTTCAGGGCGTTGATGGTTTCCGCGATCACGGGGCGCGCGGCAAGCCGGCCGACGCGGGTCGTGTCCGAGAGGAACCGGTTGCCGAGCGAGGTACCCTTGCGCTCGAAGTGGAAGGCCTTGGCGCGCAGCATCAGGTGCGGGAAGTCCACGTTCCACGGGTGCGGCGGCACGTACGGACACTTGGTCTGGTAGCAGAGGTCGCACAGGTAACACTGCTCGACGACCTTGCCGTAGTCGGCCTTGTCGACGCCATCGATCTCCAAGGTTTCCGATTTATCGATCAGGTCGAACAGGGTCGGGAAAGCATGGCACAGGCTGACGCAGCGGCGGCAGCCGTGGCAGATGCCGAAGATGCGCTCCATTTCCTTCTCGAGCGCGGACGGGTCGAAGAATTCGGGTTCATCCTGGCCGAGTGGATGGCGGGTCGGGGCTTCCAGATTCCCTTCGCGGTTGCCGCTCACGTCACTGCTCATTCGCTCCGTCCTCCCGGGTGCCTGCGGTTGACCCGTTGCGCTGCTGCGCGAGTTCTCCCGCAGGTCGGGCTGACCCCGGACTCGCTCCGGGAGAAGCCCAACGGCATCCATGCTGGGCCTCGCGAACGCTCGGCCGAACCACACGGTTTCGCCGCGATCGTCCGAGGTCGGCCCGCCCGTACCCTCGGCTGAACCTGACTTGATTCGGGAAGGAGGACGGCATCGGCGTCGGGTTTCGTCCAGATGAAGCTTGGGGCTCAGCCCAACCTGCATTCTTCGGGAAGCGAAGCGGCGATTCCGATACGGTGCACGTACGTGCTCGCGCAGCAAGCGGGCCTTGCCTTACCCGAGGTCGTTGAGCGCCTTGGTGAAGCGGTTCGCGTGCGAGCGCTCGGCCTTCGCCAGGGTCTCGAACCAGTCGGCGATTTCGTCGAAGCCTTCCTCGCGCGCGGCCTTGGCCATACCGGGGTACATGTCGGTGTACTCGTGGGTTTCGCCTGCGATCGCGCTCTTGAGGTTCGCATGGGTTTCGCCGAACGGGAGACCGGTGGCAGGATCGCCCACGGCTTCCAGGTATTCCATGTGACCGTGCGCGTGGCCCGTTTCGCCTTCGGCGGTGGAACGGAACACCGCGGAAACGTCGTTGTAGCCCTCGACATCGGCCTTGGAGGCGAAGTACAGGTAGCGGCGGTTGGCCATCGATTCGCCGGCGAAGGCGTCCTTGAGATTCTGTTCGGTCTTCGAGCCTTTCAGGTCTGCCATGGTATGTGCCTCCGGGTGGGGTGGGTCGTGCGGCGCGCGGCCGGTGGCTTGAACCTAGCGGCTCGCCCGCGTGAAATGAAATTGATTGATTTGATCGACGCAATAGATGGCGGCTATCTAGCGATGCAGGTCGCCCGCGGCCTCTGGCTGGTAGCGGATCGCCGTGACCTTCAGCTTCAGGGTGCGGCCACCGTGCCCCGGCCAGTCGATGCGCTGCCCGACCCGCAAGCCCAGCAGGGCGCTGCCGACCGGGGCCAGCACGGAGATCCTGCCGGCATCCGCGTCGGCGTCCTTCGGGTACACCAGCGTGAGGGTGTAGTGCTTGTCGCTGGCCTCGTCCACGCAATCCGCGGACGAGTTCATGCTGACCACGTCGTGCGGCATCGCGGCGGGTTCGAGAATCTCGGCGCGATCGAACTCCTCGAGCAACATCCTGGCCGCCGGCGTGCCCCTGAGGGCGGGGGTTTCCAGCAGCGCCTCGATGCGTTCCACGTCGAGCCTGGAAAGGATGATCGGCGTCCGGTTGTCCATGTCAGGCCTTCGCGCGGGCTTTGCCCTCAACATAGCGAGCCGCCCCCGGTTTCACAATGGGCGGCGCGGGCAGCGTGGCGGGATCGAGCAACCCGCGCGGCAGGCGCTTGAAGACCTCCGACAACTGCCGGAGGAAGCCGTCCATGGCCGAACTGCGGCGCCAGAACATCGCGATCCGGCGGCTCGGCGGGTGCGTCCGGAATGGCGTCAGGTGCACATTGGCGGTGGGCGCGATCGGCGGCTGCACCGCCAGCACCGGCAGCAGCGTGATGCCGACATCGGCGGCGACCATTTGCCGCAGGGTCTCGAGGCTGGTCGCACGAAAACCCTGCTTCTCGTCGGCGCCGGACATCCGGCAGACTTCCAGCGCCTGGTCGCGCAGACAGTGGCCGTCCTCCAGCAGCAGCAGGCGCTGGCCTTCGAGGTCGGCGAGCTTCAGCTTGCGCCGGCCGGCCAGCGGATGCGCGTCGGGCGCGGCCAGCAGGAAAGGCTCCTCGAACAGGAACTCCGCGTGCAGGGTCTCGTCGTGCACCGGCAGTGCCAGGATCGCGGCGTCGAGCTTGCCTTCGCGCAGGCGTTGCAGGAGCTCCGGGGTTTTTTCCTCGACCAGCAGCAGTTCGAGCCGGGGGAAGCGTTCGCGGAGGGTGCCGAGCACGTGCGGCAGCAGGTAGGGCCCGAGTGTCGGGAACAGCCCGAGGCGCAAGGTTCCGGATGCCGGGTCGTGGTCGCGGCGCGCCACGCGCTTGATCTGCTCGACTTCGTTCAGCACTTCGCGCGCACGTGCGGCGATCTGTTTGCCGACCTCGGTGAGCAGCACCTTGCGCGGATTGCGTTCGACCAGGATGACCCCGAGTTCATCCTCGAGTTTCTTGATCTGGGTCGAGAGGGTTGGCTGGCTGACGAAGCTGGCCTCGGCGGCGCGGCCGAAATGCCGGTGATCGGCGAGGGCGACGAGGTATTGGAGATCGCGAAGATTCATGGGAATTCGGCGATGCCGCGGTCGGTGATCGCTGCGGTAGGGATAGATCGGCCTCGTGAACCGCTCCAGTTCGTAATGCTGGAACGGCGTTCCGCGCCCCGACCTGTCACAACAGCCGCTTCGGTCGGATCTTCAATATATTGTGCCTATCATGCAAATTCAAACAATCAATTTCACATATCGATGTGCCATGCCTATCCTTG
>JAICJG010000141.1 GCA_025928585.1 Rhodanobacteraceae bacterium | reverse complement strand
GCGCGCCGGCGCGCGCGGCCTCGCGCAAGCCCGTCGCGATCGCAGCGAGGTTGGCATCGATGCTGCCCCGGTCGCTTTCCTGCAGCAGCGCGAGTTTGAGGGTTCCTGGATTCATGGCGAGCCGGGACGGCGACAGCGCATCTTCATGTTGGGAGGCACGACTGGAGCTTCATCACGCCGGGGCGGTTCCCGGCCCGAGGGGCGACGGAAGCTTGAATCCATCTTTCGCATTGGCTGCACGACGTGGGCTGGATTCCGGATTCCGCCGCCGGTGGAACCCGATGGCGGCTCCGGCATCACGAGTGTGGGGTAGTTGCCGGGGCCTTTCAACGTGAGGGGCGCGCAGTGGCGCCTTCCGGAAGCTGCATCGTCACGCAGTGCAGGCTGCCGTTTTGCCAGATCAGCGGCCGGCAGGACACCTGCACGACTTCGCGGCCGGGGTGCGCGAGCGCGATGGTTCGCGCGGCCGCAGCGTCTGCATCGTCGCCGTAGGCCGGCACCAGGACCGCATCGTTGATGATGAGGTAATTGGCGTAGGAGGCGGCGAGCCTGCGGCCTTCGTCCAGGATCGGTTTCGGCCATGGCAGCGGGAACAGGCGATAAGGTTGGCCTTCCCGGGTACGCAGCGCTTCGATCTCGCGTCCCATGGCAGCGAGTTCGCGGTAATGCCGATCGTCCGGGTCGCGGCACGCCTGGTACACGATCGCATCGCCCGGTGCGAAGCGGGCGAGGGTGTCGATGTGCGCGTCGGTATCGTCGCCTTGCAGGTAGCCGTGCTCGAGCCACAAGACGCGCGTGGCGGACAAGGCGTTGCGCAGGGTGATCTCGATCTGCTCGCGGGACTTTTCGGGGTGACGGGCTTGCAGGCAACGCCAGGTCGTCAGGATCGTGCCGCGGCCATCGGATTCGATCGCGCCGCCTTCCAGCGCCCAGTCCACGCGCTGGTGCCCGGCATCGGCCCGGAAGACACCACGCTCGACCAGGCCCGCGACCAGTGCGTCATCCCGGGATGCCTCGAACTTGCCGCCCCAGCCCGTGAACCGGAAATCGAGCAGCACGAAGCGATCGTCGGCGTCGCGCAAGGTGAGGGGGCCCGAATCGCGCAGCCAGGTGTCGTCGTAGTGAATCTCGACGAAACGCACGCGCTCGAGCTCGACACCCAGGTCGCGCAGGAGTGCGGCCGCGCGCGCGCCGATTTCACCATCGGCGACGCAAACGATCGCCTCCTCGAAACGGGTGATCGCTGCGACCAATGCTGCGTACGTGGCTTCGACAACTTCGAGTCGCGGACCCCAGTCGGTGCCGACGTGCGGCCAGGCGAGCAGTACTGCCGCCTGCGGTTCCCATTCGGCGGGCAGACGCAATTCAGAGGTATTCATGGCCGGACCGGACGAAGCGGCGGTTGCGAAAAGTCAGGCCCTGGAAGGCCATTCTGGAGCTTCCGACCGCGCGACCATAAGTCCGCCGGAACGTCGAGCGAAGCCGCGATCAGGGACGATCGCACGGCTTGCGTGAAAAGTCAGGGCAGGGATGCCCGTTCTGGCGGTTGGGAAATCGCGGCAATCACGCTGGCTGGATCGTCGAGCGAAACCGCGATCAGGGAGGATCGCACTCACAAACTGTGGGGACCGGGCGTCCGCAGCACGCTGTGGATCACGTGGCTGTATTCGAAGTACACGATGCAGTTCGCGTACTCCCAGCGATGGATCGGTGGCTGGAACTTGGAGCTGCCGCCACGGGTCGCCAGCACCTTCAGCGGCGCGCCGTACTCGCGCTTCACCTGGTCCATGGTCATGCCGCGCGTCGGCAGGTTCATCTGCTGCTCCTGCCTCACCTTCATGCGCAGGCTTTCACCGTGCGCGGATGCCGGCAGCAGCAGCGCGGCGGCGCCGAGGACGAGGCTCGACGCGATCAGGCTGGCAGCGATGCGATTCATGGCGATGGCTTCCCCGGGCGCGTGGCGCCGATGCGCCTTTGTAGCAAAAACGGCAGGGGCACGCCAGCGAATGCCGTCACGAAAAAGGGCCGCTTGCCTGGTGGATCGGGGGTCTGCGCGAGATGCCGGGGCAGCTCGCGCCGGCGAACGCCCGCACCGGGAAGTGCGCGCCACAAGGAGCTTCAGGGACGAGTGCCGGCCCCAAACAAAAAAGACCGGCAACCGGTCTTTTTTGTCGATCCAGTGGCGGACATTTCAGCGCTGCCGCGCCTTGAAACGCGGATTGCTCTTGCAGATCACGAATACCTTGCCGCGCCGGCGCACGACCTTGCAGTCGCGGTGCCGCTGCTTGGCGGACTTCAGGGACGAAAGCACCTTCACGGCGGACTCCTGACGAAGAATCGGGCTGGGCAAAGCCGGAAAGTGTAGCGTGCATAAACACTTGCCGCAAGCCTTGGGACACCCTGCGGGCGGGCCGGTATTCTAGGGGATTCCGTTTCCCACCCACCGGAGTTTCGCCGTGGCTACCGACCTCGACCAGATCTGCATCAACACCATTCGTTTCCTGTCGGTGGACATGGTGCAGAAGGCCAACAGCGGGCACCCCGGCCTTCCGCTCGGCGCCGCGCCGATGGCCTACGTGCTGTGGACGAGATTCCTGAAGCACCACCCGGCCAATCCCTACTGGGTCGATCGCGACCGCTTCGTGCTTTCCGCCGGGCACGGCTCCGCGCTGCAATACAGCCTCCTGTACCTCACCGGTTACGGGGTTTCGCTGGACGACATCAAGCAGTTCCGCCAGTGGGGCAGCAAGACCCCCGGCCACCCGGAGCGCGGCCACACCGCGGGCGTGGAAGTCACCACCGGTCCGCTGGGCCAGGGGATCGCCAACGCCGTCGGCATGGCGATGGCCGAGGCACAGCTCGCGGCGCGCTACAACCGCGAAGGGCACAAGGTGGTCGACCACCACACCTACGCGATCGTCAGCGACGGCGACTTGATGGAAGGCGTGGCATCGGAAGCGGCTTCGCTCGCCGGGCACCTCGGACTCGGCAAGCTGATCTGCCTGTACGACGACAACATGGTCACGCTGGCGGCGGGCACCGATATCACCTTTACCGAGGATCGCGCCCAGCGCTTCAAGGCCTATGGGTGGCACGTGCAGTACGTCGCCGATGGCAACGATGTCGGCGCGATCGAGCAGGCGATCAGGCGCGCCAAGCGCAAGACGACGCAGCCGTCGATGATCCTCGTGCGCACCCACCTCGGCTTCGGCTCGCCGCTGCAGGACAGCTACAAGGCCCACGGCTCGCCGCTCGGGACCGACAACGTGATCGCCACCAAGAGGAACCTCGGCTGGCCCGAGCAGCCCGCCTTCCTGGTCCCGGAAGACGCGCTCGCGCACTTTCGTGAGGCGCTCGCGAACGGCAAGCGCGCCGAAGCCGGCTGGAAGCGGCGCTGGAACAAATATGCCAAGGCTTTTCCGGAACTTGCGGCCGAGTTGCAAGGTTCCCTCGAAGGCAAGTTGCCGGCCGGATGGGATGCCGACGTGCCGCGTTATCCGGCCGACGCCAAGGGCCTGCCGACCCGCAAGTCGGGCGGTCAGGTGCTGTCGGCGATCGCGCCGAACCTGCCGGCCCTGACCGGCGGCTCGGCTGACCTGGACCCCTCGACCTATACCGCGGTCAAGGGCTCGGGCGTGTTCTCCGCCGGCGCCGAACCCGACGAGCAGGGTGTCGCTAACGGCGAAAAGTGGGGCTACGCCGGCCGCAACCTGCACTTCGGCGTCCGCGAACACGCAATGGGATCGATCGCCAACGGCATGGCCGCACATGGCGGTACGATCCCGTACACCGCGACCTTCATGGTGTTCTCCGATTACATGCGTCCGCCGATGCGGCTCGCCGCGATCATGGGTCTGCACGTCGTCAACGTGTTCACCCACGATTCGATCGCGGTGGGCGAGGACGGCCCGACCCACGAACCCATCGAGCAACTCGCGGGCTTGCGCTCGGTGCCGAACTTGAACGTGATCCGCCCCGGCGATGCCAACGAAACCGCGGTGGCGTGGAAGGTTGCCGTCGAGACCAACGATCGTCCGACGGTGTTGGTGCTGTCGCGCCAGAATGTTCCGACGCTCGACCGCACCGTCTTCGGCAGTCCGGAAGGGCTGCGCCGCGGTGCCTACGTCCTCCTGGATGCCGAAGGTGCCACGCCCGACCTGATCGTGATCGGCACCGGCGCCGAAACCGGATTGGTCGCGGAGGCCGCGCAAAAGTTGCAGGCCGGCGGCGTCAAGGTCCGCGCGGTATCGATGCCGAGCTGGGAATTGTTCGAGCAGCAGGACCAGGCGTATCGCGATTCAGTGCTGCCGCCGCAGGTCAAGAAGCGGCTCGCGGTGGAGGCTGGTGTCAGCCAGGGCTGGGAACGCTGGGTCGGCGATGCCGGCGCGACGCTCACGGTGGATCGCTATGGCGCCTCCGCGCCGGGCGAACTGGTGCTCGAAAAATACGGCTTCACCGTCGACAACGTGATCGTGCAGGCGAAGGCGTTGCTCGGCAAAGCCTGATTCTTCCGGTGGACAGCCAGACAGCCCGCGCCTCGACAGGTTGGGCTGACCCGGAATTGATCCGGAGGGAGCCCAACGCAAGCTGATGTCGGGAATGTCGGACTCGCGATCGCCCAGCCTGCTCGTGCCGAAAGAAAACAACCCCCGTCACCGGGGGTTGTTCGCATGCAGGACGCCTCGCGAAGCGCCGTCTACGCTACCTGACGGCGCAGTCCCACGAATGCGCCTATCAGCAGTACCCCGAAACCGAAGATGCCGAGGGCAGCGGGTTCCGGAACGGCAGCAGCGGGCGCCACGATATCGAGCGTGAAGCTCTGGTCGGCGCCGCTTCCCCACGTCCACACGTAGGTGCCGGGCGTCACGCCGAGGCTGGCAAACGTCGCGTGGTCCCAAGTTGCGCTGCCCGAAAGGGCGGTGTCGGAGGTGTAGCCGTACGGCACGTAAAGACCAGGGACGCCCCAGTAAAGGGGGTTGCCCATCACTGCCGAAAAATCCCCACTCGCGGTGCTGGCACCCGTGTTGTCGCCATTGCCGAAATTCGTGGGTCCGGTGAGTCCGAAGTAGAGGTTGTCGCTTGATGGCGAGCCGAGGTTTATGAATCCATCGGATGGCCAAAGACTG